>JAUSHX010000003.1 GCA_030648265.1 bacterium | reverse complement strand
GTTTCGATAAATACCACATCCCGATACAATATACAACAAATGTCAATATATGCAGACAAAAAGAGGCCATCCGCACGGCCATACTGCTAGATTTGCTTTATTATATGGATATATGATATAGTGGGGATATGTCTAAAACAGTAGACATTATATGAGAGACGCACAATCTTCGCTTGAATATATCGGACTGAAACCGAAAGAAGCCAAAATATACTTGGCGCTTTTGGAGCTTGGCGAGGCATCAGTCGTCGGAATAGCCAAGAGCGCCGGTATAAAAAGAACGACTGTTTACAACATTCTTCCTGATTTTATTAATCGCGGGCTTGTGGCCTCTACTTTTAAAAAGAAGCGGAAGGTGTATTTCGTAGAGGACCCGCGCTCGCTCAAGAATGACATTAAAGAAAAGGGAAATGTGATTGATAGGATGATGCCGGAATTGCTCGCAATCCAAAATGTGATTCCTTCCAAACCCCGCATCACATTTTATGAAGGTTTGGGAGGCATGAAAGACCTTTATCAGGATACGCTGGACAGTTCCAAGGAAGGCGACACCATTTTGAGCTACACGGGACTTTCTGATTTCTCAAATCTCATGCCCGAAGAATACGCGGGTTATTACATAGGGGAGCGTGCGAAGCGAAAAATCCGCCTGCGCGTTATTGCCTCGGATTCTCCGACCGCACAATCGTGGAAAAATACGGCAGTCCAAGATTTGCGGGACATTCGCATCGCGGAGAGCACGAATTTCAGATTCAATGCCGACATGGAGATTTACGCGAATAAAGTCGCGCTCATTTCTTATCGCGAGAATTTTCTGGGCGTCATTATTGAAAGCAAAGAAATTAACCAAATGCAGAGGGCTGCTTTTGAGCTTATGTGGAATTCGTTGGAGTTGGGAAGCTAGATTCTCATAATCGGACATTGCATAATGCATCGCGCAATGCGATAATCTACCGATGCACAAGGTATCAGTTAGGGAAAAGGTGTTCAAACTACGACATGCAGGATATTCATATTCATACATTGCGGCGCAGACGGGGCTTTCAAAAGGCACGCTTAGCGACTGGTTGGCCGATGTTCCTTATCATCCCAATGAACACACGTTGGTCACGATTGGGAAAGCTAGGGCCACGTCTGGAGAAAAGAAGACTCAAATCAAGCAACAGTCATTGTTAAAGGCTCGGCAGGATGCAGAAAATGAGATCAATAGACTAAGCAAGCGGGACTTATTTATGTTTGGCATCGGGCTATATTTAG
This sequence comes from bacterium, assembly GCA_030648265.1. Lineage (GTDB taxonomy): Bacteria > Patescibacteriota > Minisyncoccia > Phycocordibacterales > UBA2100 > UBA10103. Next base: position 51,551 of record JAUSHX010000003.1, on the reverse strand, counting down.
GAGAGGGAAGTAAGACAGCCAATGTCGTTCGAGTAGTAAATTCGGAGGTTAATGTGATTCGCTTGGCGATTGCATGGTTTATGTCTCTGGGAGTATTGAAAAACCAATTTGGCATAACGCTTCACCTATATCCTGATTCAAGTGTGAGAAAATGTTTGCAATTCTGGTCTGAAGCTACTACTATCCCATTAGATCAGTTTGCAAAGCCGCAAATTGATCGACGGAGGAATAAGAAATTGAACAAGGCAGGGAAGCTCCCTTATGGCACCGCTCATTTGAGTGTTAAGAGTGGTGGCAGGAAAGAGTTCGGGGTATTTTTTTCAAGAAAGATACTCGGATGGATAGATAGCGCGATGAGGAAAGCAATTATGCGGGCGTAGTTTAGTGGTAAAATACGACACTTCCAATGTTGAGATGGGAGTCCGATTCTCCCCGCCCGCACTACTTCGCATGAAGCTACGTAGTGCACACACATGGCCACAAAAATAGCCACTTGAACCAAGCGGCTATTTTTGTGATGCCATTGCGAGGGGAGCCAAGCAAACCGCCAATACAAAAACCCGCCTCTCGGCGGGTTTTTGGACATTATGTAATGCAAATCTTCGCGGATTACCGAACGATGTCCTTCAAAGTCTTGGAGGCGCGGAATTTAGGAACGCGCATCGCCTTAATCTGGATGGATTCACCTGTCCGGGGATTGCGTCCTGTGCGGGCCGGCCGGTTCTTTGCCTCAAAGATACCAAGGCCTGCGATAGAAACCTCCTCGCCTTTCTTCAACGCCTCCGAGATGCCGGCGATAACCGCTTCAACAGCGCGCTCTCCGTCAGCTTTTGTGCAGCCGATTGTAGCTGCGACTTTTTCAATCAAGTCAATTTTGTTTGCCATAAAATAAAGATTTTGTTAGTTAATAGAAATAATTTATGTTCGACCTTAGTGTCGCACCATTTTGAGCCCTAATATCGCCCTGTCAACACCGATATAGGTCCACAGCAACTATCTGTGGATAAGTCAAAAAATACAGTTAGTAGTACATAGTACGTAGTCTGTAGTTTATGGCTCTGAATCAAAACATTAGGGAACCTTCAGACAAGCCAAGATATCAAGGTAAGACCTTGATATCTTGGCTTGAAACCGTGCTTTAATGCCACACTACATCACAAATGCTTCCACATGAATTCAAATGCTTGTCTTTGCGTTTGTGCAATATCTGCGTTTTCTATAAGGACTCCTATCATTGATGAGTAGGAGATAAGCAAGACTTGGTCGTCGACAATCAACATATCGGTACCCATTTTGAAATCTGCCGGCAAATACTTGATGGGACCGAGACCTTTTCTATAGGCAGCTTTCGCATATTTTTTCGCATCCTCGGAAGAGTCCAATAAATCGTATATTTTTCCGCCGTGATCACGAAGAAATCTGAACCATGTAGCGGTTTCTTCGTAAGGGAAGATTTCCGATACGTTCTGCAGCGAGCCCATGGCCAGTATCTTTTTGTGAGTCTTGAAGATCTCCGTGTAGAGAGCACCTATTCCTTCTCTGCCTTCGTAAAAACGAACTTTAGGCTTGTTTCCGGCGGAGTTTTGCAGAGATTCAAGGCGTGGCAGTACATTAATGAGTTTTTCTTCTTGGACGCGCAGGTTAGCCAAAAGCCGGCTCGGCGGTTCGGCAATATAAAGAATGCGCTTGCCCCTCGGCGCCTTTGATATCAGGTTCTTATTCATCAACCCGTCTATCACGTAATACGCAGTAGGCCGCTTAATCCCTGCCTTTTTCGCTATATCTGAAATTGAGCTTGCGCCGAGTTCAAGCGTGGCGAGGTAAACAACCGTCTCTTGTTGGGAAAGACCTAATTCAGATAGAGAAGAAGCGTAGTTTGGCATGAAACGATGCTAGCGCACCCCGATAAAAGTGTCAAGAAGATTATCAACATAACGTGGCATAATTCAGCATCAATGCCTAGAGAATGCAGGAGACAAGCCATTCTATGCCAGACACAATGTCGTATATTTTGACGCATTGACAGACATTGGCTATCATTGCACGGTAACTGCTCGAGGCCCGAAAGCCAAGAGTATGAGTTACTTGTTCTTCTCAACTAGAAAGGAGGCCAGCGATGGCTACCAAGCTGATTCTATTCAATTCGAGTAGGCGTCACGTAATTATCATGCGGCATGGTTCTCGTGAAAGGAATCCGGGAAAAGGGGATGTGTGGGATTTCGACGCAGACGTGAATGTCGAAGACAAAATCGTCGCGGCTCGCACGGTGGCGACTTATTTTCTCAGCCTCGAACCAGAGGTACTCCTTTGCTCGCCACTGCCGAGGACACGGACTACGTTGGTGAATCGTTGGCCTCACCTTGCCAATCGGATCGAGACGGATTCTCGTCTTGGAATCGAGCGCGGGGAAGAAGCACTGTGGGCCAAGATTGACCTCTTGCACGATGCCTACAACACGATACCGCAAGCGTATTTCGCGATGGATCCGGGCGTCATGTTCCAGAGCGGTCATGCACTTTTGGCTGCAAGCGTGAAATGCGCAACGCGAGTCAGTATGGGCGGGTTCGGTGTTCTGTGCACCCACTTTGGGATCCTGGACATGGCAATTCGCTTGGCTCGGCTCCAGATGGGTGTGACGGAAAACGACGGATGGCTTCCCGGAAACGGAACGCAATCGGGCGCATTCGCAGTTTTGTCCTACACAAGCCAGTGGGAACTCTGCCACTGCCAGTACTACCCAGTTCCCGTCGCGTGAAAGAACGCGCAGGAACGACCAGCAACAACAGTGAGTCCTTGCTGTTGTTGCTGGGACCCACTTTTCTCTCAATTCAATACATAACTCATTGCAAATAAAAAATAAATAAGATTATGTCAGCCTTTGAAAAATATAAATTCTCCAGAGAAAAAATAAAAACCGAATCGCGCGATTCGGTTGAAAAAGAACCAATCCTAAAAGGGACACCAGCAAGCGGTGGTGTTGCGCGCGGGGTGGTTAAAATAGTCAAAGACATTCAAGATACTCCGTCATTTAAAGAGGGGAGCGTGCTTGTTACGAGAATAACCGACCCTTCAATGGTGATGATGATGGCGAGGTCTGTCGCAATCGTGACGGATATCGGCGGGCTCACTTCTCATCCGGCGATTGTTTCTCGCGAGATGGGAATTCCATGCATTGTTAACTCCAAAGACGGAACAAAGATTCTCAAAAACGGACAAGACGTAGTCGTAGATGGCACTGAGGGGAAGGTTTATAGTGCAGATTGAATATGAGCACAACATATCCGGCGTGGATTGATGAATACGCCGAGGCACTCTACTCGTCTTTCCAGAATCACGACGTAAAAGCACACATGCCATTTAGCGGGTGGGATTTTTATCCTCTGTTTGCCGACTTGTGGATTGATAAACTTGATAAAGCAATTGCAACTATAAGGATGAAGGGTGTCAGAATTGAATCGATTGTTGAACAGCTCCCCAATCATGCGTCAATGAAGTTCAAGCTTTCAGAGGTTATCCTCTGCTTGAAATCGGCTCATACGACTCCGCTTCACGCAAGAAATATCGTGGACTTCTTTCTTGAAGCTATCAAGGTGCGAACGCTCGGCGAGCCGCTCTGGCTTAATAACAAAATCCGTCTATATAAAGACGTCGGCTCGGTTATAAAAGATAAGAAACTTGTTCCTGCCAACCGTGAACTTGCTTCAGAGATAGGAAAGATAATTACCGGATGTGCGACACTTGCTCACGGACTTTACAATGACTTCTGCCCAGACCTTGCTTATGACGTGTATGGCCCATACGACACGAGCGGTGTCTATGGGAAGGGTACTTCACTTGTCGTCCGCTCCTTTGGAGATCTCAATCCTGTGGAACTTTGGCCCGAACATGCCCCACAACCGTACAAGAAGGTTGAAGTATTCTCTATATATCACAATGTGCAGATGCGCCCCACGTACGTGGCGTGCCAAATGATTTATGAGCAGAATTTGCTCGATAATCTTGTGGCGTTTCAGGTTGAGGTAGACGGAAAATCGGCTAACGTTCTTGGGGAGTTAAAGAGCGTACGCGATAAATTACTCAAGTCAGCGAGTGAGTTGTATGTTGAATATCAGGGACTTGGTTTTGAAAAACAAAAGGAGTTTTGGCTATATCAACTCGGCTATCAACTTAAAACGCTTTTTGATATTACGGGACATGATTGGAGGCCGTCACAAGAAACGATTGAGCGAGTCAGAGGAAAGAAGCTAATTCCTACAGTGGAAACATACAATATCTCGCGCGGGGAATTTTATGAGAAATTTGGGATTGAGTATCTAAAGACGGTATATGACGTAGCATGAAGTATGGATTTCATTCGCACATTCAAGGAGATAAATAAGAATGACGTGGCAAGCGTTGGTGGCAAGGGTGCGTCACTGGGAGAAATGACTCAAGCGGGAACCCCAGTACCTCCGGGTTTCGTCATACTCACCTCCGCTTTTGAGCGATTTTTGGCAGAGTCGGATTTGAATCAAGAATTAGATACGATTCTAGACCATGAGGTCAATCGCGAGGAACTGCGGACAGTTGATATCGCATCAGAAAGAATACAACAGCTGATATTGAGTGCGAGAATGCCGGCGGATATCGCGCGCGAAATTAAATCCGCGTTCAAAAAACTTGGTGCGAAATACGTGGCGGTGCGCTCAAGCGCTACGGCAGAAGACAGTACATCTACCGCTTGGGCAGGGCAGTTGGACACCTTCTTAAACACCACAGAAGAAAATCTATTAGAGAACGTGCAAAAATGCTGGGCGTCTCTTTTTACTCCGCGTGCGATTTTCTACCGCTTTGAGAAGGGGATGCACGGGCAGAAAATATCCGTTGCCGTTGTCATACAGAAAATGATTCAAAGTGAAGTTTCAGGGATTGCTTTTTCGGTTCATCCAGTTACCGAGGACAGAAATCAACTCATTATTGAAGCTGGCTTCGGACTGGGGGAGGCGATAGTCTCCGGCCAAGTAACCCCCGATAGCTATGTGGTGGAGAAAAACCCGCGCCGTATCATTGATAAAAACATAACGGTGCAGCCGCGCTCTCTTGTCCGCGCTGGCTCAAATTCAAAAGCAAACTATATGCTTATTCGCGCGAATAAGCATATAGTTGGAGAGAAAATAAATGACGGCCCTCCTTCGCGTAAAGCTTCGGCAGGGGAACCAAATGAGTGGCGGGAGCTATCCGAAAAAGAAGGCCAAAAGCCGACATTAAGGGACGAGCAGGTTTTTGAACTCACGGATCTGGTACTGAAGCTTGAATCTCACTACGGTTTTCCCGTGGATGTTGAATGGGCGTACGAACAGGGAGAGTTCTACATCATGCAGAGCCGTCCAATCACTACGCTTTCTCCGCTTCGGTAAAGGGGAAGTGTGATACCTCAAAGCAACTCGCTTAACTCGTCCGGCGTTAATTTAATATCGCGCAAGATTTTGCGGAGTAGTCCGCGGCCAATATCTTCTCCAGAGTGGATTGATACCGTGGTTACACGTCCGTCAAAATGCTCAAAGAAGGCATGCGAACCGACCTGCCTCGTTTTACTAAAACCAAGCTTAATCAGCAAGCGCACTACGTCTCGCGCCGTAAGCATGGGCATGCGGCCTGGAGACATACGCTCTATACGGTTATTGTATCAATGCCGACGAATGACGGCTCGTAGGAAAACTCGCGAATGTGCCGCCGGTATGCTGTGTTTGATTTTGACTCGGCCAGACAGAGAGCGATTACTTCGCGCACATTTTTTTGAAGTTCAATCATATTCTTCCCCTGGGTATGACATCCCGGAAGCGCAGGGACGTCGGCCACAAAATAGCCATCCTCATCCCGTTCGATAACGATTTTGAATTGCTTGTGCGAAGATTTCATACCGCCAGTGTATCACGATACATCTCATGGACAAGTGTGATTTAATGGAGCGATGGGATGGTGTTTTGCAATGGTGAACGGACGTCTCGCGGAGATATTCTTCGACAAAAAACGGAGAGGGGACAATCGTATTTGGGCACACTGTTATGTTCGGATGGAAGAATACAAGACGAAAAGGGAACGACAACAGATTAAGCAAGACACTAAGCGTGTGCGCGTTTCGTATCGCAACAAAAGGTATAAACTTCTCTCTGCTTACGCGAAACGCGCCTAGCTATCTCGCGTACTCCCCGTAGCAGAGCGAAGCACGCTATGGAACAGGCAACCACGCGTTAGCGGGCGTATTCAATAACCCTCGTTTCGCGGATGACAGAAACTTTTATCTCCCCCGGGTACTGCAGGTCGGCTTCTATTTTGTCTGCGATGTCTCTCGCCAGTTTGCGCGCTTCCAAATCGCTTATTTCGGCGGGTTTTACAATCACGCGCACTTCGCGGCCGGCGGCGATGGCGTATGTTTTCTCAACGCCGGGCATTTTGTTGGCAATCGCTTCCAATTCCTCAAGACGCTTGATGTAATTTTCAACAGAGTCTCGGCGCGCTCCCGGACGGCCGCCCGAAATCGCGTCTGCAACCTGCACAATCATTGATTCCGGAGTCTCGTATGGATACTCCTCGTGATGCGCCTGCATTGCTTTAACCACTTCTTCGCTGACACCGAATTTTTGCAGAATTCTTCTGCCGATTTCCACGTGTGTTCCCGTTACCTCGTGGTCAACCGCCTTGCCGATGTCGTGCATAAGCGCTCCCGCGCGCGCGACGGCTGCGTCTGCGCCCAGTTCTTCCGCGAGCATTCCCGCGAGGTGTGCCACTTCCACGGAGTGGTCAAGCACATTTTGGCCGTAACTTGTGCGGAAATAGAGGCGCCCGAGAATCATCAGAAGTTTCGGGTCAAGATTCGGCACACGCGCTTCGTAGGCGGCTTCGGTACCTTTCTTTTTGATGATGGTATTTATTTCTCCCTCCGCTTTTACAACCGCTTCCTCAATTTTTGCCGGCTGGATTCTGCCATCCAGAATTAGATTTTCCAGCGCGATGCGGGCAATTTGCCGGCGAATCGGGTCGTACGACGAAAGTGTGATGGTACCCGGCGTGTCGTCCACAATAACGTCAACACCAGTCGCGCGCTCAAACGCGCGGATATTGCGGCCCTCCCGCCCGATAATTTTTCCCTTGATTTCATCATTAGGGATTGTCATTGTCGTCGCGAGCACATCGGAGACAACGGAATTACCAAGGCGATGCACGGAGACCGTTAGGATTTCTTTCGCGCGCTGTTCAAGTTTCTCGTTGCCCGATATTTCCAGTTTCCGCATCCGGCCCTCAAGGTCGCTCTCGTAGCGTTTTTCAATTGATTTGATGAGCTCGTTTTTTGCCTCTTCGGCAGTGAGACCCGCGGTTTTTTCCAGTTTTTCCTGCCGGTCGCGCACCAATTCCTCGGCTTTTTCCCTGGCTTTTTGAACCTCTTCAGTCTTCTTGGCCAGAGATTCCTGCTCTGCATCATTGTTTGATTGGCGCTTGTCCACAAGCTCCTCTTTGCGCACGAGACGTTCCTCCGTCTGCTTCAATTCGCGCTCGCGCTCCTTAAATTCGCTCGTCTGCAAATCTCTTTTCTCCGCGGCGCGTTTCTCGGCCTCTTCGGTGATACGCTTCGCTTTCACTTCCGCGTCCAGCGTCATCTGCCGGACGAGAATTTCCATTGAACCGCGCTTTCCTAAACTGATAATGAACCGGAGATAGTATCCGAGTCCAATACCGACTGCGCCCGCAAGGGCGAAAAGAAGAAGTGCTATTTTTAATGTCATACGCGTGGGTTTCCCCTCGCGCATCTGTATATGCTTAAACCACTACGCCAAAGTTGTGAGAACGATTAATTAACAAGAGACTTGTTCCATGAACTTCAGGTGCGAATCCAGATGCGAGAAGAGGATGCAAATTCATAAATATTAATTAGTGTATCGGGAGTATACCATCGGAATAGGGATTAGCCAATAGGGAATAGGGTTTAGGAAATACCGGCCCGAAAACCCCCATTCTCTAGTGGCTAAACCAGTACTTTATCCACGATTCCGTACTTAACGGCTTCCTCGGCTGTCATGAAAAAGTCGCGGTCTACATCGGACTCTATTTTCTTCAACGGTTGGCCCGTATTCTTGGCCATCATTTTATTCAAACGGTCGCGTGTCGCGAGGATGTGCTGGGCGGTAATGGCGATGTCGGATGCCTGGCCCTCCGCGCCACCGAGCGGCTGATGAATCATCACCTCCGCATTCGGCAATATGAAGCGCTTGCCTTTTTGCCCCGATGAAAGAAGCCATGCCGCGCCGGATGCCGCAATCCCCACGCACACCGTAGAGACCGGGGGCTGGATGTGGTTCATCGTGTCTATCATCGCGAGCGTCGCGGAGACGGAACCTCCCGGAGAATTGATATAAAGCGAGACTTCTTTCTTCGGATCCTCCGAAGCGAGGAATAGAAGTTGAGCAATGACGAGATTAGCGGTCTCACTTTCTATCGGCCCACCAAGGAAAATAATCCGTTCCTTTAAAAGACGGGAGAAAATATCGTACGCGCGTTCGCCGAAGGAACTCTTCTCAACGACCATCGGCACGAGCATTTGGGCACGAGGTGCGTTTTCGGTTTTCATCCCGTTAGAAGTAGGAAGCTTGCGCTTCCGACTCGAAAGTTATTGCTTGTAAGCATTCGATCGACATATTATATTCCACGAGCATACCACACTCCGAACTTCCGCGACTTCTAACGGGATTCATACGGACATCATAGCAACTTCTCTTTAAGAATCAATTATTTTTTGCTCCCAGCGATTCCAAGAATTTCAAGACTGCTTCGTTGCGCATGGCGTGGGCTATGTGGGCTCTTAACGCTTCCGGCGCGGCGTCTTTGTAGTGCTTTTTGGCGTGTTCAACTTCTTGCGCGAGAAGCGTCTCGTCGGGCTCTATGTTTTCTTTGCGCGCGATTTCACCTAAGATTAGGCGTGTTTTTGCGCGCGAGTCGGAAGGGGCTTTCCACTCCGCGAGAATTTGTTCCCACGTTTTCTTCATTTGCGCGAGGTAGGCTTCAAGGTTCATGCCGGCACCTGCGAGGTCGTCTTTCAAACGCGCCTCCATTTCATTTATTTCGTATTCACGCAGTATTGCCGGATAGGAAATTTTGGAATTCTTAACAAGGTCTTCAATGATTGCTTGCCGTCGCTTGTCCGTTTCCTGCCGCTCCTTTTCCGCCTTCATGTTCTCGCGGATTTTTGTATGAAAGTGGGCGATGCTCTCATAGCCGATACTAATCGCGAACGCATCATCAAGTTCCGGCAAATTCTTCTCTTCCATCGCGCGCGCCTCATCTGCGGCCTCCGCCGGTTTTTTGCCCGCTTCTACTTTCTCAATACGCGCACGTTCACGACGCAGGTGGGTCATCGCTTTTGCGTGCTCTTCATCAGAAACCTCCGCTTCCTTCTTGTTTTTCAGATGTTTTTTCGCGGTAGCTTTGTAATCAGCCAGTTCAATTTCCGGCGCAAGCGCCGCGCGCGCGGTGAATGCAAGCGGTTTGCCTGCTTCGGGAGCATTAATCGTCACGCGGGGCGTTTCCACAATCGGCAATTTTTGCGAAGCAAGAATTTCCGGCAGTTCATGCTGAACGGCATCTTCCGCCGCGTGCCGGAGGATTGCCGGTTCGCCATAGACGCGGATGATTTCCGATTCGGGCGCGTGCCCTGGGCGGAACCCGTCTATCTTCGCGGTTTTCTGGATTTCTTTCAGTGCGTGGTCGCGGTACGTGATAAGAATCTCCGTGGGAATCTCCGCCTTTACTTCAACCTCCCAGCGCTCCGTATCGCGCGTGATCATAACACCAGTTTCGTGAGGATTAGTTTTTGTTCCAGTTTTTATCTCGTCAGACATCGGTATTTTTTATCACACTTTTAACATTTCAGATAGCTACCCACGAGGTGAAACCTCGTGGGTAGTTGCCCCATTCCGACTTCAGCGAGCGGGAAGTTATGATGCAGAAGTGCTTGAAGTGTCCGCATCCGCAGTTTCATTTCCAAGAATAAGCGGCGGGGGATTATTGTCTACGGTGTTTAGTTTTGCTCCCCAGAAGTAAAAGGCGCCGGCGGCAAGCAAAAGAATAATTATTATCGCGCCGATAATTGAACCTGCTCCGCCCGGCTTCTCCACTGGTTTGACCGGCTGATTTTGGATGGCTTCGTTCCCTTTGTTGAATTCGTCCATACGTGCGATGAAAACAGTATACCACCGTACAGGTGCGAAATCCCCAAGGTCGCACCTCAAATTCAAAAGTCCCGAGGAGCGACCTTGGGGATTTTCGGCCGGTTGTCAAAGAGATTGAAGTACGTTACACTCCGCGAAATCTGGGTTAATTAATTACGTAATCAGTATACATACTATGCAGTCAGCGATTTTTTTGTGGACAGTTATTTCCGGTGTGGTAACGCTCGTTTTCAGCGGAATTCTCGCGATGCAGGTCTTGAGCCTCGCAGACGGCAGCAAGAAAATGACCGACATCGCCGACGCGATTAAAGAGGGCGCGAATGCCTATCTCGTCCGGCAGTATAAAGTCGTCGCCTTAGTCGCCGTTGTCTTTTTTCTCCTGCTCGGATACTTCATCTCGTGGCTCTCGGCGACAGGCTTTCTTATCGGGGCATTCGTATCCGCGCTTTCCGGCTATATCGGCATGGCGGTTGCCGTCCGCGCAAATGTCAGGACGGCAGAGGCCGCCCGTTCCGGAATCCCCGCCGCTCTTAGTGCGGCATTCCGCGCCGGCTCGGTAACCGGGCTGACGGTCGCTGCTCTGGCGCTTCTTTCCGTCACCGTTTTCTATTGGGTAACGGGGGACTTGGGAGCCATGGTCGGGCTTGCGTTCGGCGCATCGCTCATTTCAGTCTTCGCGCGCCTTGGCGGAGGAATATTCACAAAGGGCGCCGATGTTGGCGCCGATTTGGTGGGGAAAATTGAGGCCGGAATCCCCGAAGACGACCCGCGCAACCCGGCGGTTATCGCCGACAATGTCGGCGATAACGTCGGCGACACAGCCGGTATGGCGGCGGACCTTTTTGAAACGTATGTTGTGTCCGCGGTAGCCGTCATGCTTCTCGGCTCACTACTTCTGCCGGCTTTTCCCGGCGCGATTATGTTCCCGCTCGCGCTCGGCGCTGTCGGCCTCTTGGCCTGCGTGATAGCGTCGTTCTTCGTACGGGGCGGAGCCAAGGATGCCATCATGAGGGTTTTATACCGCGGGCTCATTGTCTCCGCCGTGCTTTCTGTCGCCGCGTTCTATCCGCTCACGAACATGATTATGTCGGGCAACGGCTCATTCACCGTGCTGAATCTTTTCTACTGCGCGCTCATCGGCATTGCCGTGACCATCGGCATGTTCGTCATCACCGATTACTACACGAGCAAGGATTACAATCCGGTGAAGTCCATCGCGAAGGCTTCTACGACCGGACACGGCACAAACATCATCACGGGGCTCGGCGTCTCCATGGAAGCGACCGCTCTCCCAGTCCTGCTCATCACGGGGAGCATCCTTCTTGCATATCAATTTGCGGGACTCTATGGAATCGCAGTCGCCGTCATGTCCATGCTCTCTCTCACGGGCATTGTCATCGCCATTGATGCGTTCGGACCGATTACCGATAACGCCGGGGGCATCGCGGAAATGTCGGGGCTCTCGGCGGAAGTGCGCTCGGTTACGGACCAGCTTGACGCTGTCGGCAACACGACCAAGGCCGTAACGAAGGGATATGCCATCGCTTCAGCGGGGCTCGCCGCGACGGTTCTCTTCGCGTCGTACACGCAGGAAATCTCGCACCTCGCATCCGGCGCGCTCACGTTTGATTTGAGCAACCCCGCAGTTCTCGCAGGACTTCTCATCGGCGGACTTCTGCCATACCTCTTTTCATCAATGGCAATGGCGGCTGTAGGAAAGGCAGGGCACGCAGTTGTTGAGGAAGTGCGCCGCCAGTTTCGGGAAATTCCCGGAATCATGGAGGGAACCGCAAAACCTGATTATGGAACTGCGGTGGAAATTGTAACGGCTGTCGCACAGAAGCTGATGATTGTTCCCGCGCTTCTTCCGGTGCTCGTGCCGGTCTTGGTGTGGTGGGTTCTCGGACTCCAGGCGCTCGGCGGGCTTCTGGTCGGCGTCATCGTTACTGGCCTTTTTGTCGCGATATCTATGACATCGGGCGGCGCCGCGTGGGATAACGCGAAGAAGTACATTGAGGACGGGCACCACGGCGGGAAATCCGGACACGCTCACGCCGCGGCGGTTACCGGCGACACCGTCGGCGACCCCTACAAAGACACAGCCGGTCCCGCGATTAACCCGATGATTAAGGTGGTGAATATCGTAGCTCTATTGATTGTGAGCTTCTTGGCATAGGACGCAGTGCCATAACAAAAATGGCTCGCATTCGCGAGCCATTTTTGTTAACCGCCCATCCACCGTTTTCATTATTCGGTGACTTTTTCTTTTTCTTGGCCATACACACAACTCGGACGGCCGTCCGAGTTGTGTGTATGTGTGTAGGATAGCGTTTGTGAACTCGCGTATAGTTAGGCCTGAACTTCCTTAGCAGGTTCCGCCGGCTTTTCCTCTGTTGTTTCTGGAACGGCTTTTTCTGCGTCCGCCGTTTTCTCTGCTTCTGCGGCATCGCCTCCCGCCGAGCGGATGTCTATTTTCCATCCGGTCAAGCGCGCGGCAAGACGAACATTTTGCCCGCCGCGGCCTATGGCGAGCGACTGTTGGTCTTCGGCGACCTTCACTACCGCGCGCGCCTCGTCTTCAAACAGTTCTATTTCCAACACCTGCGCCGGCTTCAATGATTCCTGAACGTACTCGGAAGGTTTTTCCGACCACTCAACAACATCTATTTTCTCACCGCCCAATTCCGATGTTACGACGGCAACGCGCACGCCCCGCTGTCCGACGAGCGCTCCAACAGGGTCAACGTGGTCGTCGTTTGAAAATACTGCGATTTTCGCGCGGCTGCCGGGCTCGCGCACGATACCTTTCACCTCAACAACTCCGGAAGCCATTTCCGGTACTTCGGTTTCAAAAAGTTTAACTAAAAAGCGAGGGTGCGAGCGCGAGAGGCGGATGAACGTGCCGCGCACGCCCTCATCAACATGGAGCAAGAGCGCACGCACGCGTTCGCCCTGGCGATACCGCTCGCCGGGAATCTGTTCTTCGTAGGGGAGGATTGCCGTCGCGCGTCCTAGGTCAATGTAGAGGTTGCCGCGCTCAAAGCGCTGGACGTGGCCCGTCACAATCTCTCCTTCGCGCTCGCCGTATTCGGCGATGATGCTCGCGCGCTCCGCCTCGCGGACCTTTTGCATGATGACCTGTTTCGCCGCCTGTGCGGCGATTCTGCCGAAATCTTCGCGTGCCTGGAGAGGAAAGGAAATTTCCTCGTCAATCTGCGCGTCTTTCTTTATGCGGCGCGCGTCCTCAAGCATGATGTGCTGTTCCGGGTTGAAGCGCGAGCGATGGTCCTCCTTCGCCAAGGCTTCGGAGGACACGTCACCCACTGCCTCCTCTTCGTCTTCCGTCCGGACGAGAGTTTTGTCCACGACGATTTTCGCCTGGCGGAATTCCATATCGCCTGTTTCCGGATTGAATGTCGCGCGGATAATTTGCCCGCGTTTGCCGTATTCGCGGCGGTATGCGGCTGCGAGTGCCGTGCCGAGAGCCTCAATCACAGACTCGCGCGAAATGCCGCGCTCTTGCTGGAGTTCCTCAAGGGCGGAGTTTAGGGTTTTAAGGTCAAGGAGAGCCATGTTAGATATTGTTATGAGCGAAGCGAATTAGAATATCTTACACCCAGCACCTTTGTTTCATTGAGAAACGAAGGTGCTGGATTAAGAAAAATATACGCATTACACTTCGTTCCATTTGTTATTTTTCTAAAAAAAGCGTCCGGCTGGTGCCGGAACTTATAAGGCGAGTATATACGATAAAAAAACTATGTCAAGAAAAAGTTGCTTATGCGACTTTGCATCGGTTTTTCCTGCTATAATTTAGAAAAATAAGGAGCGTAGCGACTATATTTTTATTAACCCTGTTAAATCCTTTCAAATCCACCTATGTATTTTTATACGTATGTCTTGTTGTCGGGCAAAGATAACAAGTTTTACACTGGAAGTGCCGATGATTTGAAAGGACGATTTGAGGAACATTGCCACGGTCGTGTATCGTCAACGAAAGACCGGCGCCCGCTAGAACTCGTGTATTATGAAGCATGTCGAGACCGCAAGGATGCCCGACACCGTGAGTCTTATCTGAAGACGTATCACGGCAAAATGTTTTTACGCAGTCGCCTCAAATCGTATTTAACAGGGTGTCTAGAAAAATAATGAGCATATGCGATTATATTTTTCAGACCCTGTTAAACCCGCCAAAGGCGGTGCGGCCCCGAGGCCGCGTTTAACAGGGTGTAAGAGCTTCTAACTCGCAGGCTCGTAAGAATCTCTAACATGTATATCAGCGACACACATTTAAAATCGTTTCTCGCGGACGCGGGTCTTGTCTCGCAGAAAGATTTTGATGTTGCGGAACGAGAGGCAAAAGAATCGGGGCGGTCAATCGGTGAAATTCTCGTCGCAAAGAGCGCCATAGGCGAAGATGAACTTCGCAGGACGTATGCGTACATTCTTGGAATTCCGTTTGTTTCGCTCTCCGGAACAAAAATTCCCTTTGAGACCCTCTCGCTTATTCCGGAGCCGGTCGCACGGCGCAACAATATCGTTGCGTATAACCGCCGCGGCGATGAACTTGAGGTTGCGATGTTGGACACCGACGATTTGGCGGCGATTGATTTCATTAAAAAGAAAACGCATCTCAAGATTTTGTCCCGGCTTACCGACGTGGCATCGATAAAGTACGCCCTCAAGGAATATCAGCAGTCGCTCAAGGATAATTTGGGCGATGTTATTGAGCGCGAAACCGCGGCGCTTCTCAAATCCGCGCCGAGAGGGAAGGAGGGGGAGGAGGAAGACCTGCGCCAGGTCGCCGAGGGAGTGCCGGCTGTCCGAATTGTGGACACGCTCATCCGGCACGCAAATGCGCAGGGCGCCTCCGACATCCACATAGAGCCCATGGAGGAATCGCTCCTCATACGCTACCGCATAGACGGTATTTTGCATGATGCGATGGAGCTTCCGAAACACGCCGCGAATGCGATTACCGCGCGCGTGAAGGTGCTTGCCAATATGCGCCTTGACGAACACCGGCTCCCGCAGGACGGCCGCTTCGGAGCGGAATCCGGCGGCGAGAAAATATCTTTCCGCGTTTCCGTTTTGCCGACTTACTTCGGAGAGAAAATCGTAATGCGCCTTTTGCGCGACAATATTTCCGGATTCACGCTTGAGGCCGTCGGTTTTCATGGTATCGCATTGGAGCGCATGCACGAAGCGATGCGCGGTACGACAGGAATGATTTTGGCCACTGGGCCGACCGGGGCGGGGAAGTCCACGACGCTGTACACGCTCTTGGACCTCGTTAACTCTCCCGACGTGAATATCTCAACGATAGAGGACCCGATTGAATATCAGATGACGCGCATCAACCAGACGCAGGTTCGTCCCGAAATCGGGTTCTCTTTTGCAAACGGTTTGCGTAGCCTCGTGCGACAGGACCCGGACATAATCATGGTCGGCGAAATCCGCGATAAAGAAACCGCATCTCTGGCGATTAATGCCGCGCTCACCGGCCACCTCGTGCTCTCAACTCTGCACACGAATTCCGCGGCGGGTGCCATACCGCGCCTTTTAGACATGGGGGTAGAGCCGTTCCTTCTTGTTTCAACCCTGCGCGTAATTATCGGACAGCGATTGGTGCGCAAGCTTTGCCCGGAGCGCGAGAAACACAACCTCACGCGCGATGAACAGGCGCAGCTTGAGAAGGAGGTTGATGTCGGCGCTGTTCTGCGGGCGCTTAAGGAAGATAAAATTTTCCCGAAAGACGCGACATGGAAGAGCGTGCAATTCTCTCACCCTAAAGAAACCGCCCTCTGCCCTTCCGGCTATGCCGGGCGCATTGGAATCCACGAGGTGCTTCCGGTCACCGCCACGATTAAGGAATTGATGATGAAGGCTGACGCAGGTTCCGCAATTGAAAAACAGGCGCGCTCGGAGGGCATGCTCACCATGAGCGAAGACGGAATATTTAAAGCGGCGCAAGGTATCACGACAATAGAGGAAGTACTTCGCGTGGTTACGGAATAGGTATTTTGTATTTGGTATATCGTATTTTGTATGGAAAACAACAACGTCAAAATCCGACATTTTACAGACTTGCACGCATGGCAAGAGGCAAAATTGCTTGCAGTTCTGACATACAAGGCCACCTCGTCATTTCCTGCGGAGGAACAATTTGGCTTAACGAGTCAGACGCGTCGCGCGGCTGTTTCTGTTTCAGCTAACATCGCAGAAGGATTTGCTCGCCGCACCAGTAAAGATAAGCGAGGATTTTACCAAACGGCCCTCGCTTCACTTTCGGAGCTTGAGAGTCATATGTTGATTGCCCATGAACTTACCTTCGTGACGAAGGAATCATTACAAGCGTTGCGGACGCAGATTGAACGCGCAGGAAAACTTCTTACGGGCCTCTTGCGCTCCGCATCGGATCGCATTTAATCCCCCGGTTTTCAGTTTTATACCAGATACTAAATACGATATACCATATACTGTTAACATGTCCCGATTCACCTACACAGCAGAGAAGAATGACGGGGAAATTTATAAAGGAGTGGCAGAAGCTCAAGACCGCTTTGAGCTCTACGAAATAATCCGCCGCGAAGGAGCGCACATAATTTCTATTAAAGATGAGCAGAAGCGTGGCATCTCGAGCTTTGCCTATTGGAATGCAAAGTTCTCCAGCGTTACCGAATACGAAAAGATTCTTTTCGCCCGCAATTTGGGCGCAATGCTCGGTGCCGGTTTGTCGCTCGCCCGCGCGTTGTCTGTCATGGAGCGGCAGATAAAAAATCCCAAAATGGCCGCTATCGTCAATGAACTTGCGAGCGGCGTTCGCCGGGGCGATGCGTTTAACGTGTCGCTTGCAAAATCCCCCGGTGTATTCAGCAAACTTCTCGTGGCGATGGTGCGCGCCGGCGAAGAGGGAGGCGATTTGCCGGCCTCGCTCAATGTCGTGGCCGACCAAATGGAGCGCATGTATAACCTGAAAAAGAAAATCCGCGGGGCGCTCATCTATCCTTCTATTGTTGTGATTGCGATGGTCGGCATCACCATACTCATGATGATAGAAGTTGTGCCGACGTTGGCGCAGACGTTCGGCGAAATGAAAGTCGCATTGCCCGCATCTACCCAGCTCATTATTTCAATAAGTAACTTTTTGGTAGAGTACACAGTGCTCGCGCTCGGATTAATCTGCGGAACGATTGCGGCGGTGTATTTTGCGCTCCACACGAGATTAGGACGGCGCGCGGGCGACTTTGTATCTCTCCATCTGCCGCTCATCGGCCTCTTGGTGCGGGAGGTGAATGCCGCGCGCACCTCGCGCACGCTTGCATCCCTTCTTTCATCCGGCGTTGACGTGCTCACGTCTCTCGACATTGTTTGCGAAGTCGTGCAAAATTCGTATTTTCAGGAAGTTATTCGTGATGCGAGGGTTGCCGTCGGACAGGGCGAACAGCTTGCGGCCGTTTTTACGAGACGCGAGGACTTGTACCCAACATTTGTGGGCGAGATGATGTCGGTAGGCGAAGAAACCGGACAGACAGGAGAAATGCTGAAGCGGCTAGCGCTATTTTATGAGGAGGAAGTTGACCGCAAAACCAAAGATATGTCCACGGTCATAGAGCCGTTTCTCATGGTTTTCATCGGCGCGGGCGTAGGATTTTTCGCTGTCTCAATGATTTCTCCGATTTATTCTTTGTCGGCGAATATAGGGTAGCGACTAGGGGTTAGCCACTAGCCACTAGGAATATGAATACAGAAAAAAGAAGAGGCGGGATTTTTAGTGGCTATACCCTAATGGCTAATCGCTATTCGCGCGGCGTTACCCTCATAGACACTGTCGTGGGGACGGCTTTGATGCTCGTGGTTTTCTTAGGTATCGCGGCAGTCTTTAAACTAAGCGTTGACGTGGTAACGAACAACAAGGTGCGCGCGGGCGCCATCGCACTCGCGAATGAACGCATGGAATACATACGCTCTCTCGCGTACGCGTCCGTAGGGACTTCGGGCGGAGTTCCCTCCGGAACAATTGCCCAATCAGAGACGGTTCTTTTAAACGGCGTCTCATACACGCGCCGCACTGTCGTGGAATATGTTGATGACCCGAATGATGGAATAGATGTCTCGGATACGAATGGAATAACGCTGGATTACAAGGTAGCGAAAGTTGACGCGGCGTGGACCTCGCGCATCGGCATCCGCCACATCACTCTCGTGACGCGTATTTCTCCTCCGAATGGAATGGAAACTGCGTGTCCGGCCAATGCGCTATGCGGAACGCTCACCATCAATGTTCTAAATGCGTCGACGCAGCCGGTTTTAAACGCACAGGTCCACATCGTCAATACGACGACAGCCCCCGGGATAGATATAACGACATACACGAATACTGCCGGAGTAGTTTCTATTGTCGGCGCGCCTGTTGCCACGGGGTACCAAGTGACAGTAACAAAATCAGGATATAGCACGGACCAGACATACAACGCGACTTCGCAAAATACGAACCCGACACCCGGGCCGTTTACGGTTTCCAGCAATCAAACGACCAGTCCGACATTCCGTATAGACCTTCTGTCCAATATGGCTGTCAGCACATATTCTCTCTCAACAAATACTTGGACGGATTCCTTTACGGATACCAGCAAGATGAATACATCAACAAGTTATTACATTGAAGTTTCCGGCAATCAGGCGCGCCTTGCGGGCAATCAGCCATGGACCGCTCCGGCGGATTTGCGCGCAGAGACCATCACTCCGGTCGCGCTTTCGCGGTGGGGAATTTTTAGCTGGAACGATACTCGTCCGTCAAGTACAACTATTACGTATCACATGTACTACCCTGCCGGCTCCGCCTCCGCGCTCGTGCCGGATTCCGTCCTTCCGGGAAATAGTTCTGGGTTTGCCTCCGGCACGTCTGTTGATTTGAGCTCAATACCTGCAGCTTCCTATCCGAGTCTCATCCCGGAAGCATATCTTGTTGCGCTTGATCCGAATGCGCCGTCGCCCTCCATACAAGATTGGGGCCTTACGTATCAGAGCGGACAGGGGATTGCTCTTCCATTTACTATGACCGGCGCGAAGACAATCGGCAGCGGGCCGGGCGGTACCATTTATAAATACAGCCAGTCTTTGACCGCGAATTCTTCTGGAGCGCTTGCGATTCCGAATCTGGAATGGGATTCGTATACGATGGTTGTCGCCGCAGAAACCGGATACGACATTACATCCTCATGCTCGCCCCAGCCAATCGTAGTTGCGCCGAATAGTTCCGTCACAGTACAGCTATACGTATCTCCGCATACGACCGACTCGCTTCTTGTTGATGTAAAGAGCAGTGCGGGAGCTCCTTTGTCGGGAGCGACTGTGCACCTGACAAAGGGCGGTTCATATGACCAAACAGTAATAGCGGACGCGTGCGGGCAGACGTTCTTTGGTAGTCTGACAAACGGAAATTATTCAATCTCTGTTTCCGCGGCCGGCTACCAGATGTACTCAACCTCCGGCGTGAATGTATCGGGGACGTCCCGTCTGTCGGTGATATTGAATAGTAATTAGCCACTAGGGTTTAGCCACTAGGAGTATGAAACAGGAAAATCAGAAAACGAAAAAACGAACCACTATTGCCCATACAGGACTGCGATTTGTAACCGCGCTATCCGCGGACAAATCGGGAGGCTATTGGATATCGGCTAGTCGCTACCCCGCGCGCGGGATGACTCTGCTTGAAGCTGCGGTATGGGTTTCAATACTGACCCTTGTACTGCTGGCACTCAATGCGTCGTTGTTATTTTTCTACAGAACAAATAAATATGCGGTGGAACAATCTACTGCAGTTACTTCCGCACAACACGGAATAGACAGATTGGTGCGCATTATCCGCGAGGCGAGCTACTCCAGCCAGGGGGCGTTCCCTGTCGTTTCAACAGGAGCCAACGATTTTGTGTTTTACGCCGATGTAGACGCCGACCTTTTGATAGAGAAGGTTCATTATTACATTTCAGGTACAAATTTGATGCAGGGAATAACAGATGCGACCGGCGACCCGCCAGGATATACGACAGCAGAAGCCACCTCCACGCTCTCGGATTACGTCCGCAATATCAGCCAGAACGTTTCCACATTCCGCTACTATGATGTGAATGGAGCCGAAATAACGGATTACTCAAAGTGGGCGAACGTGCGTTTCGTGAATGTGAATCTGGCTGTCAACGTGGATCCGAACAAACTGCCGAATCAGCTGACCATGAGTTCGTCCGCGGCATTGAGGAACCTTAAATAGCAATTAGCCACTAGGAATATGAATACAGAAAAAAGAAGAAACGGAATTTCTAATGGCTATACCCTAATGGCTAATCGCTATTCCCGCTCGCGCGGTGTCACCGTAGTTCTCGTTCTCGTGTTCATGGGCATATTTGCCCTGCTCACGGGAAGCATCGTCGGGTATGTTTTTGAACAGGGTAAATACGGCCGTGCTCTTACTGCGCGCGAACAAGCTGTCCACATAGCAGAAGCGGGTCTTGAATATTATCGCTGGTATCTCGCCCACAATACGAGTGTCCTTCCGAATGGGACAGGTCTCGTGAGCCCATACACATACCAAGTAAATGATCCGGAGGGCGGTAATTTGGGAAGTGCGATAGTAACAGCAACTCCTACGTTGCAATGCGGGGCCGCTCAATGGTTTGATCTTTCATCTGTCGGAACTGCAAGTGGCGCACCGACGTTTCCACGGACGCTTCAGGCGCGCTATCTGAAGTCTTCAGTTGCGGAATACTCTTATATTCTGAACAGCAATGTGTGGCAGGGGTCAGATGTCGTGGGCCCCTATCATTCCAACGGCGGAATCCACATGGATGGCGCTAATAATTCAAATGTAACAAGCAAGGTTTCCACATGGACATGTGATTCAACATACGGATGCAGTCCTTCGCAGTCAAAACCGGGCATATGGGGCAACGGGACCGGTTTTAATTTGTGGAGCTATCCAGCCGCGGACATAGTTTTTGACTCAATGAGTGTTAATTTTTCAACTCTCAAAACATATGCAGAGACGAGCGGAATATATCTTGCGCCTACAGCCGCATATGTTGCAGGCGTCCAGCAGGGATCTTCGTATTCTTCTGTCGGCTCCGACGACCAACACGGCTATCACATAGTTTTTCGTTCCGACGGCAAGATTGACGCATACAGAGTTACTGGAACAAGCGCTGTTACAAGCATACATATAGACAACACAAGCCAATGGGCAACTGATTATCACACGATAGTTTCGGAGACATTGTTGACCGGAAGCCCGTTCACGATTCCTTCCGGATGCTCAATCATTTATTCTCAAGCGAAGGTTTGGCTGGAGGGAACGGTGTCAGGGAAAATTACGGTCATTGCGGCGGATACGACAGGGGTTATAAATCCGGATATTATTTTGCAAAATAATATAAGCTATGCGGCGGGAGACGGCACAACCGGTTTAACGGCAGTGGCGCAGCATTCGGTTCTGTACCCGCTGATTGTTCCTGACCAGATGAGCGTGCGGGGAATTTTTGTCGCGCAAAGCGGATACTACGGACGCAATTTTTATAATTGTTATTACGGCGGTGCTGATTCCAGAAAAACATCGCTTACTCTGCAGGGCACTATCGTATCAAAACAAAGGCCGGTGGCTAGGTGGGGATATAATTCCCTCGGGTGGGGGTGCGCAGGAGGCGGGAGCAGTTCTGATTACAGCGGTTTTAATACGCGAACTACTACCTACGACCGCATCTTAGCCTTTTCCCCGCCTCCGTTTACTCCGGCGACAACAGTGGATTACAAATTGACGATGTGGCGCGAACAGTAGAGTTGGGAAGGATTATTTACTGGCGACGTAGAGCGAGTGAGATGCGGAAGCGCAGCTTTCGCATCTCCGAGCCGAGGAGTCAGAAACCGGCACAACGCCCTGCGCTTGTGCGCAGGGCGTCTTTCGAGCCGCAGGGTTTAACGCCCTGCGGCTCGAAAGAGCCGGTTTACGGCTTGAAATTATAATGCGCGCCTCGCCCTTTTCCCTCTTGCGCCAGCGCGCCTCTTGCAACTAACATTTTTGCGTATCGGCTTGCCGTAGCGTCTGATACGCGGAGCAATTTCACGATACTATCGTTGGCGACACGGCCGTGCGTGCGCGCATATAGAACAATCTTGGCGAGGCGCGCCTCATACTTACGTGCACGTGTTGCATTGGCGCGCGCCCTATCCGCATCACTCCATCTTTTTGATTGCGTTGCTTGGACAGTTTGTTCCGCAGAGGGTTGTTGTGGGGGAGGGGGTACAGAAGCAGATGGTATTGGTTGAGGTTCGGGAGAAGCAGGTGCCGATGGGTCTGGCATCCGATTGTACTCAATCGCCTGTAGACGGTCTGATACCGGCGAAGCCGTCGGTTCTGAAGGCGATTGCGATACTTCAGGAATAACTTCAGGAGTTGGCTCTGCAGGGGTAACGGATTCTGTGGGAGTTGGTTCTGATGTGGGAGCGGGTTCTGATTCAGCCCCGACGCTCGCGGTCGGGGTCCCGACACCTTCGGTCGTCGGGAGCGTCGGTTCGTCCGGCGCAGGCACACTTTGAGCATCGTCAGCCATTCCAATTAGGATACCATAATCGCCTCATCTCTCAAGAGTTGAGGCGATTCGCCCCGAACATTGCTTGCAGGGAGTCCATCGGACCCCTACCCGAGTGACTTGCAATTCACTTGACGCTACGTATACTGCGAGTACCTGCCCGTGGATACGGGTTACCTTTCGCAGAACCTGGCTAAATGCCAGGTTTTTGCTTTACCCCTCCCTTTTCAACGACGGTAATGTATTTCTTGATATTTTGAGCCATATCCACAGGAGTTCATTGACACTACATGTAATATGCGTATACTCCAGTTATCGCTCGAAAACGTCGCGCTTCGCGGCGTTTTCTTTTTGCATTTGGATCTTCCAGTTGTCTATTTCTATGAGCCGTACTCGTGGTTTTCCACCCGTACTTTTGACACACGCCTCTTCTTCTCTAATTAAGTCCTTAAGTCGGGTTGAGAATCTCCATCTGTTATTAGGGTCTCTTTTATTCGTGGAAATAAAGGTAACGAGAGCACCCTTTTCAAGAAGTTTTTCTGCCAAGTATTTAAAATCCCCATCGCCGGTAAAAATCAGTATTTCAGTATCCGAGCCAGCATATTCCAATGAATCAACGGTGAGCTCAACGTCAAAGTTCGCTTTTGGATTGTGTGTTAAAGAGACAGTGTTGTTTGAGTTCAGTTCCTTACAATCTGTACAAACAAATTTTGCTTCAGAAATTGGTAATTGATTAGGTTTTGAGCATTTAGCGCAGTCGAATCGCGCCATTTTCTCTTTAATTTTATGCAAAAATATCTGCTTAGTTTTGACAACGTATCCATCCCTTGAAAGTTTCTCGTGCCTTTTGGCATACCGTCCATCGTCCATGCTTCCCTCATAGTAAAATATACGTTTACAGAGCCATTTTTCTCCCGTAAGGAGTGCATACAGACGTTCCCATGCTATTGAAAAACCGAGTGTCTCCTTTGTCGTGCTTTTTGTATTAGCAACATCAATAAACGCATAGCGTTTCAGAGGGGATTCTTCTGAAGGATTCGAGGGCATAACGTGTCATTCTACCACGCTCCAAAAATAACCTGGTGAAGTTCGTACTTTGGGGTGTTTGAGTTACTCTTTCGCCACCAGTTCTTTATACCGCTCAAACAAAAACTCCAGCCGCTCAGGTTCGGATTTGAAGTTCTTTTTGCTGTGCCCTTCCGAAGCCTTCTTCGGCCTTCGTAGCTTTAGCGAAGTAGGTGGCGAAGGAGGGCCGTAGCAGGCGTCAACGGCACGATCTAGCTTGTGGTGCGCGTCAAGAAGGACTTTCGGCATGGTGTTCGGGTCGTACAGGTCGGCCAGTGTTGCATCTGGAAACTGTTTGCGTGCATCGAGCACTGCCTGCGCCGCTTCTTCAACAGTTTTCTTCTGTTCTGTCGTAGGACTCTCCGGCCACAGGAATTTGTTGTAGACAATATCTTTTAAACTTCAGCCTCGCTGGAGGTTGAGGAAGAAAGAATTGACGGCCGCGCTTTCAAGGACGATTGCGCGGCATGATTTTGCGAAATCGCGTGCTACAATCGTTTTCATGAAGTCCATCGTCGTTGCGAATTGGAAAATGAATCCGCCAACGTTTCGGGAGGCGAAGAAACTTTTTGACGCTACGAAGAAAGCGGCGGAGAGATGCAGGGACATATCTTTGATAATCGCGCCGCCGGCAATTTATCTGCACGAACTTTCCGCGAACTATAAAGGGAAGCGAATTTCTTTTGCCGTGCAGAACGCGCATTCTGAAGAGAGTGGCGCCCAAACCGGAGAAATTTCCATCGCTCAAGCGCGCGATGCCGGAGCCGGTTATGTGCTCGTAGGCCATTCGGAGAGGCGAGCGGTAGGGGAAACTAACGATGACACGCGGAAAAAAGTTGCCGCGGCTTTGTCTCTAAAAATGACTCCGGTTCTTTGCATCGGCGAGACAAGCCGCTCGTCTTCTGGAGAGCATTTCAGTATTATTGCCGAGCAATTGCTAGCGGGGATTAGAGATGTTCCGCCTGCAAAAATCTCCAAAGTTATCATCGCGTATGAGCCGGTCTGGGCCATCGGAGGCGAGACAACCATGAGCCCGCGCGACATGCACACGATGGCGATTTTTATCCGGAAAACGGTAGTCGGCGTCTACGGGGATGTCGGGCACAAAGTTACCATTCTCTACGGCGCGTCTGTCGGCGAGCAAAATGCCACTGCCATGATGCGAGACGGCGATGTGCGGGGATTTATTGTCGGGCACGTGAGCACGAACGCGGAAAGATTCACCGCTCTTTTGCAGGCGCTTAAAAAAGAATCATAGGAAAACATGCGTTGCATAGATGAAATACCGGCAGGGGAATTAAAGGGAAAGCGCGTGCTTGTCCGCTCCGATTTCAACGTGCCCATGGGTGCCGATGGCGAGGTTGCCGACATTTTCCGCTTAAGGCGCGGATGGGAAACTATTCAATACCTCTCAAAACATGGCGCGAGAACGATTGTTATCTCGCATATCGGACGCAAGCCCGAGGAATCAATTGAACCAGTTGTCCGCGCACTCAAGAAATTTGGCGCTATAGTTTACATTCCGGACATTGTCGGTCCTGCCGCGAAAGGCGCCACACGTGCAATGCACGATGGAGAGATACTGCTTTTAGAAAATCTGCGGCGCGACCCGCGCGAGAAAAAGAACGACGCAACATTCGCACATGAGCTCGCAAATCTTGCGGACATATATGTGAGCGATGCGTTCGCAGTGGCTCATCGTGAGGACACGTCAATAGTCGGCGTTCCGAAATTACTTCCAAGTTATGCGGGATTTCTCATGCGAGATGAAGTCGCACAACTTACGGCGGCGCTTCATCCAAAGCATCCGTCTCTAGCAATCGTGGGCGGCGCGAAATTTGAGACAAAAGACCCCGTTATCCGCTCTTTTCTGGAAGTATATGACCACGTCTGCGTCGTGGGTGCCATCGCCAATGATTGTTTAAAGGGGAAAGGATTTCCGGTTGGACGTTCGCGCATTTCAGAGCACGCTCCGGCGAGGGAAGTATGCGAAAATCCACGTCTGATTATTCCCACTGACGTGACAACGGAAAGTTCCCTAAAACAGGCGTTTGTGAAAAAACCGCAAGACGTTCTTCCCGACGATAAAATAGTGGATATCGGACCGGATACGGTCGCAACGCTCGCGCCGTATATCGCAGAAGCGAAATTTATCACGTGGAACGGCCCCACCGGTATTTTTGAAGAAGGGTACATTTCTTATACGAGTGCGATTGCGGAGCTCATTGCTAAAAGGGTGGAGAAGGGAGGCCTGCACTGCGTCATAGGCGGCGGGGACACAATTGCCGCGCTCAAAGAATCCGGCATTCCGGAAGAGAAATTGGGGTTCTTTTCAACGGGAGGAGGGGCGATGTTAGAGTTCTTATTGAAAGGCACTTTGCCTGGTATTGAGGCGCTGAACTAAACGCCAAAATACAGTGAGGCGACGCCTCACTGAAACCAATGAGGTGACATCTCATAGGATTTAGGATAGTTGCGCTTTTATCTTTTTCTGCACTTTTACGGCCTCACCTTCTTTGTATGGCGTTTGGTGCCAGAGCTTGAAGCCGTCTCCTTTGAATCGCGGAATGATATGTACGTGCAAGTGATCCACGACTTGCCCCGCGTGCTCGCGGTTATTCATGTTTATGTTGATGCCGTCGGCTTCAGTGGCCCTTTCAATTACGGCAGATAAAGAACGGACCACTTTTATAACTGCCGTCCAGTCCTCCGCCCCAACATCAAATATATTTACCGAATGGTGCTTAGGAACGACGAGCGTATGACCGGGGTTAACGGGACGAATGTCTAGGAATGCGAACGTTTCGTCATCCTCGTACACTTTAAATGAGGATAATTCACCCGCTACAATTTTACAGAAAATACATTCACCCATACGTATAGAGTATAGTGTATGGCGTATAGAGGGTAAATACCTTTCTGCACAAGAAAATTCATGACTGACTTCATCAAAATGCTTCTTGAAAAGCGCGGAATCACAAACCCTGCCGCCATTGAAGCGTTTCTAAATCCGGATTACGAACGGCATACCCACTCGCCCATGCTTTTGGAGGGGATGGACAGGGCCGTGGCGCGGGTGTTTTCCGCAATCAGAAACAGTGAGCGGATTGCAATCTATGCCGACTTTGATTGCGATGGGATTCCGGGCGCGGCGCTGCTCTCGGATTTCTTTGCGAAAATAGAGTATGGAAACGTGGAAATATATATTCCGCATAGGGACAGAGAAGGCTACGGATTTCACGAAGAGGCGATTAAAGGTCTCGCGGAGCGCGGGGTTACTCTCATCATCACAATAGATGTGGGGACTTCTGCGATTGATGCGGTACTGTATGCAAAGAAACTCGGTGTTGATGTGATTGTCACCGATCACCATGAAATTTTGGAAGCGTTGCCCGAGGCAATCGCCGTTTTAAATCCGAAGATTGGAACGTACCCGTTCCGCGATTTGTGCGGAGCCGCGGTCGCGTTCAAATTGGTGCAGGCACTGCTTGCGGAAGGCCGTGCCCACAGCGCTCCTCATTTTCACGACGTTCCGGTTGGATGGGAAAAGTGGCTTTTGGATTTGGTCGGCATCGCCACGATTGCCGACATGGTTCCTCTCCACGGCGAGAACAGAGTGCTCGCACATTTCGGGCTGGCGGTCTTGCGCAAATCGCCGAGGCCGGGGATTCAGGCGCTGTGCAACCGTTTGCGTCTGCGGCAGCGCGAGCTTACGGAGGATGACGTCGGATTTTCGTTCGCTCCGCGCATCAATGCTGCTTCGCGAATGGATAATCCTGACTTGGCTTTACAGCTTTTAATAACAAAAGATGCCAACGAGGCCGAACGTCTTGCCGCCAATCTTGACCGGCTGAATACCAGTAGGAAGGGAATAGTGGGCGGTGTCGTACGCGAGGCAAAAAAGAGAGTTAAAGAGCGATTCAATGCTGAAGAAAAAGTTGTGGTTCTTGGCAACACGGAATGGAAGCCGGCTCTTCTCGGGCTTGCGGCCAATTCTATTGTGGAAGAACGGGGCGGTATCGTATGTCTGTGGGGGAGAGATGCTAGAGGAAATCTCAAGGGTTCGTGCCGGTCCGACGGAAACATTTCAGTCGTTGAACTTTTTGCGAATTCGGGCGATGCGCTTTTGGAATACGGCGGGCACAACGCGGCTGGAGGTTTTTCAGTTTCGCACGAACGCGTGCACACCCTGCACGAGGGTCTTGTTCTCGCATCAAAAGATTTGTGGCGCGTGACTGCTGGTGAGAACGCAGAATCAAAATCAGATGCGCGCGCTACGCTCTCCGAAGTTACCCCTGCATTACTTAAAGAAATTTCCTGCCTTGCCCCATTCGGGGTCGGCAATCCGAAACCCGTGTTTCTGGTCTCGGGTGCCACCGTATCCGCTGTCAATACATTCGGGCGCGCCAAAAATCACATTGAAGTTTTGCTTTCATGCGCTCGGACAGGAATAACGGCGCGCGCATTCGATTTTTTTAAGACCGCAGAGTCGTTCACGCACACGCCGATAGCTGGTAATGATGTGCATATTCTCGCTACCATAGAGCGCGATTCGTTTCGTGGCGGTCTTGCGTTGCGGATTGTTGATATCATTCCGGCAGCCTGAAAACGGTGATAAAATCAGCTTTTATTGGCGACGTAGAGCGAGAGAAATGTGAAAGATTTCTTTCACATTTCCGAGCCGAGGAGCTAATATAGGTTAATACCTCTATGGAAAAAATAATTATTTATACGGATGGGGGTGCGAGGAATAATCCGGGGCCCGCAGGAGCGGGCGTGGTGATTATTAACGGACAAAAGAAGCACGAGCTGAAGAAATTCTTAGGCAACCAGACAAACAACTGGGCGGAATATGAAGCGGTCGCTCTCGCTTTGCAGGAGGCAAAAAAACGCGGTTTTGCGAAACGCGAAATTGAAGTGCGGCTTGACAGCCAGCTTGTTTCCGAACAGCTCTCAAACCGGTATCAGATAAAAGAAGAAACGCTCTGGCCGCAGTATATGAAGGTGCACAATTTACTCGTCGCCCATTTTCTCGGCGCAGTTTTTACGTACATTCCGCGGGAGAAAAACAAAGAGGCGGACCGCCTGGTTAATGAAGCAATAGACGAAGCGTTGTAGACCTACCCACGAGGTTTCACCTCGTGGGTAGGTCTTTACGGGAACCGATTGAAAAATGAAAGAATACCTCCTCTTTGCAGTCATCTTCGGATTTCTTGCAGGCGTTTTCGCGCGTTCCTTCTTTTTGCTCGGTTCTGCAGTTACAGGATTTGCAGCGCTTCTTGCTCTTGCCTCTTTTCTTCTCGCATACATAGATGAAACGAAAAGAAAGCCGCTGATTGTTATTGCAGTCGCTCTTCTGGCATGTGCCGGCGGTATCTGGCGAATGAACAGCGCCGTACTAATCGGAGACCCGGAACTCACGAGCCGGATTGAAACAAAAGTTGTTATTGAAGGAGTGATCTCTGATGAGCCGGATGTGCGGGAGAGCAACATCCGGATTTCATTGAAAGCGGACAATTTTGTGTCGGCGACAAATACAATTCCGATTAGTGCCGGAGTGCTTGTCGTGGCCCCGCGCAATACGCCAGTAAAATATGGCGACCGCGTACGGGCAGAGGGGACACTTCGTCTTCCGAAAGCTTTTGACACAGGCGAGGGGCGGCAATTTAGCTATCCGGAATATCTCGCCAAAGACGGCATCGGGTACGAACTTGCGTTTGCATACGTTGAGAAAGTGGAAGGCGATAATGAAGCGAATGTTCTAAAGGCGGGAGCAATTTCTATTAAACAAAGTTTTTTGAGAGGCCTTGAACGGGCGCTTCCGGAGCCTGCGGGTGGATTGGGTGGAGGAATTACCGTGGGAGCAAAACGGGGGCTTGGGAGTGACCTTAATGATATTTTTATAACAGTCGGTCTGGTGCACGTTTTAGTGTTATCCGGTTACAACATTACTATCGTCATCAATGCCGCACGATTCGCGTTCTCGCGCCTGCCCCGATTATTTTATTTTTCCGGAGCTGCGTGTATAGCGATTCTTTTTGCGCTTATGACGGGAGGCGCCGCGTCATCCGTGCGTGCCGCGCTGATGGCGATGATTGCGGTCTTGGGAAGAACGACGGGGCGACTGTATTTTGCTTCGCGCGTACTTGGAATCGTGGCGTTTGGGATGGTCGTTTGGAACCCGTTCATTCTTGGGTTTGATTTGGGATTTCAATTATCGGTTCTCGCGACACTCGGCCTCATTTGGTTTACGCCGATTTTTTCCGCGCGCTTGCAGTGGATTACCGCAAAATTCGCCCTGCGCGAAATTGCCGCCTCTACCCTCGGCACACAACTCGCCGTCCTTCCTTTGCTTCTGTATCAAAACGGCCAGCTTCCGCTTTTTTCTCTTCCGGCAAATTTGCTGGCGCTCATTGCTGTTCCTCCTGCTATGGCCGCCACTGCGATTGCATCTGTAGCAGGATTGATGGCAGAGCCCGTTGCTCCCATAATAGCTTTTCCCGCATATCTGCTTCTTACCTACATTATTGAAATTGCAAAATTTTTCGCTTCGTTGCCGTTTGCATCTGTAGCAATAACCGCATTCAGCGCGTGGTGGATGTTTCTGGCGTATGCGGGGATGTTTGGCTGGCTTGTATACATAAAAAAAGGAGCGGCGGGAGGGTGAATCTTCCTCTCGCCGTCCTGATACTACGAAGCGCTTCGTGACCTCGGACATTGGGCTGCGGGGATTCAGCCGGCGAATCTCATATCGTTCTCGCCGACCCGCATTTCGTCGCTTGGTTCCGCATCCGCCGGCACCGAGGATTGCGTCGCGGTTTGAATGCGCTCTTCCAAGGCGGTGACGGTACGCCATATCGTGTCCGCTACCTCGGACGCTCGGGTGTCGTGAACGCCGCGTAATTCCAGCTTACGGGTTTCCAGGTCGGGAATGATACCAATGTCCTCCGCTGGATCAAATGCTTCCACTAACTGCCTTGCGAGCTCGGAAGCCCGCGTGGTCCCTCCCGGGACTTCAAACTTTTGATCAACCAACAGAGCCGACCAGTGTTTTGCTGCGCTCATGGCCTTTTCCTTTTCAAAGTTACCCATCGGCTGATGGGCCTACCTTGATTGTAATAAATCAGAGAGAGAGAGTCAAATAGAAAATTAGGACACGTCCGCGAACCGTTTCTCCACAACGCCCCAATTCAGATTCTTGGGACAATTGGGGTCATGGGACAATTGGGGTCAGGCACCAAACAAACGTCATATTCGTGGTGTGATATTTACGGGAAATTACTGTTGCATTTCAGCAAACCGCTTCTCCATCACTCCCCAATTCAGATTCTTGAAGAATGCTTCAATATATTTCCCTTTGCCCGCCGCGCCGTAATCAAGGATGAACGCGTGCTCCCACACATCAAGCGCGAGAATTATGGGGAGCGTGACAAAATGCCCTTGATGTTGTTCGCCGGCAAAACCTGCTTGGAATTGTTTGCCAACCGTATCGTAGTAGAGAATCGCCCAACCGGGTCCGCGCATACTGCCTATCGCTTTGAAATACTCGTTGAAGTGCCCGTGATACCCCTGCGCGAACGCAGTCCCAAGCGGAGAGCTCTCGTCAAACGCTTTTGGCCCGCCTTCAAATTGTTCAAAATAATGTTCATGCAACCGCATGCCGTCAAATTCAAATGACTTCCGGCGGATAAGTTCAGAAAGCGCGTGCGCATTCTTCTCCGTATCTGCGGCGTACTCAACGAGCTTTGCCGAAATAGCGTTGAAATTCTTTACGTACCCTTCGTACAGCCCGATGTGCTGCTTGACCGACTCGTCCGAGATGCCGTCCAGAGACGGAAGATTGAATTTTTTTGCTTCGTAGGCGTACATGTTAGAGATTATTAGCGAGTAAAACGAGCTTAGAAGCTCTTACACCCTGTTAAATCGCGGCTCTGCCGCGCCTCGCAAAGCGAGGATTTAACAGGGTTAATAAAAATATAGTCGCTCATACAGCTCCTTATTTTTCTAAATTATAGCACCGCTTCATGAAGTTTGAATGATATGGCTTCCACCCCCTCTGAAAAAACGCATGTACCGATTATACGCGGTCGCGCAGAATCGGTACATGGAAATTACGGTCACACACACATTACATTTTGCGTTTTGGCGCTTGCACCTTACATTTGAAATATGCGCAGGAGTGTGAAGATTACCGGGTACGCGATACTGGCACTGCTGTTTTTCACTCTCTGCATCTGGTACGCAGTTATTCAGGAATCTCGCAACGGTCTTCTCACGGTCTCCTTCCTTAACATCGGCCAAGGGGATTCAATATTTATAGATACGCCCTCCGGCAGGCAGGTGATTATAGACGGCGGAGCTAGCGGAGTCGTTTTGCGCGAACTATCAAAAGTCATTCCGTGGTATGACCGCACGATTGATATCGTAATCCCGACGCACCCCGATGCCGACCATATCGGCGGGTTGATAGATGTTCTTGCGCGCTATGAAGTCGGTACGATAATTCACTCCGATGTGGAAGGTGACACCGCGACGGCGAAAGCGCTTGTAGCTGGAATGGCGAGGGAAGGCGCACAGCAGATAATCGCACATCGTGGGCAGATAGTAGATTTAGGCGGCGGCGCATATTTGGAGATACTTGCGCCGGACAGAAGCGTTAGGAATGTAGAAACGAATACCGGATGTGTCGTTACACGTCTTGTCTACGGAAAAACATCATTTATGCTTTCTTGCGACGCTCCGCGAGAAATTGAGGATTATCTTGTACGGTTAGATGCCGGCGATCTGCACTCGGATGTATTGAAAGCCGGACATCACGGCTCAAAAAATTCTTCATCGGAACTCTTTTTGGGATATGTAAATCCTACGTATGGCGTTTTTTCGCGCGGATGCAACAACAAATACGGACATCCGGCACCCGAAGTGACCGCACTCTTTGAACGATTCGAAATCTCAACATCAGATACCTGCAAAGACGGCACGGTTACATTCGTGTCGGACGGTCAAACTATCAAACAGTTCTGAAAAAGCTCTGTTCCTTATTCATAACGACCGTTATGAATAAGGAACAGAGAAAATGGCGGTGATTGTGGAAATCTACGGATCTGATATAACTCTGTCTGTCAAATAATCGGGAGATTCAAGATGTTCGCATACTTAAAGCGGCTTCTTGAGCCGCCGAATATAATAGATCTTATACTGATGTTTTTAGCTTTTGGCGCTGTAACCTTAGTGTCGGGCTTACTAAGAACTGTCCTACTGGAGTACATGCTGGTGATAGGAATTGGTCCAATCAGCATTATTCTCGCAAGCTTGGCAGCGTGGACGGTCATAAGTAAAGCAATCAGGAACTTCATGCTAGAGCCATGTCCGATAGCGCCGGTTTTCGTTGCAGCGTGCGCGGATGTAGTTTTTTCCGCATTGTATTATTCCCTAGAACGGGAGGACCATTTGTGGCAGAACATCGCAACACTCGCCACGCTCTTGGCGGTAGCAGTTTTCCACGAGAACATTAGTTACACTGTGGGAAAAGAAGAGAAGTAAACGGCGTCGTTCCGAGGAACGACGCCGTGCTGTTATATGAGATTTGCCTTTTTTAAGGTCAAATGTGCGCCCCGTTTCTTCATTGTCTTCAGGCCCTTTGCGGAAACCATAATCGTCATTCTTTTTCCGAGCTCGGGGATGAAAAGAGTCTTCTTCTGAAGATTCACGTGTCGGCGGCGTTTGCCCGTAGGATTGAATTTGGTTGCACGGACGCGGTTAGAATACCCTCCGCCAACAAGGGAAGTCTTACCTGTTATGTCGCACACGCGTCCCATATGAGTCCGCGCATACTATCGTGTACAAAGTGAAAAGTCAAAAAAATTTGTCGCGCTGCTCTGCCACTGTATCTATATGCTTATTCGTGCGAATAAGCATATAAGGAAGCATGCAAGGAATTTGGAAAGTGAATGTGATAACATGATGTTTCATATGCAACTTCTAGACGCTGTATTTCTCGTCGCCGTCATAATGTTCTCGGCTGTCATCCATGAGCTAATGCACGGTGTTGCCGCCAATAAATTAGGAGACCCGACCGCGCGGCTCATGGGGCGGCTCACCCTTAATCCGATTGTGCATTTGGATATGTTTGGTTCAATTATTTTGCCGATTATCCTTACCCTCACCAATTCTCCATTGCTTTTCGGTTGGGCGAAACCGGTTCCATATAATCCCTACAATCTCCGCCCGGGCCGGTTCAGCGAGGCAATCGTCGCAGGCGCCGGCCCCGCTTCCAATCTCGCTATCGCGCTTTTAGGCGGAGTTATAATTCGCACAGGAATTCTTACTTCCGAACAGAGCGACGTCGTGTTTCTCATCGTCGTGGTCAATGTCATGCTGTTTCTTTTCAATCTTATTCCAATTCCGCCTCTGGACGGTTCCAAAGTGCTTCCGGCTCTTTTGCCCCGTTCGCTTTCAATCGGATACGACCAGTGGAGAATCAGAATGGAGGGCAACCCATTTATGGGCATGGGAACCGTGCTCATCATAATTCTTCTCTTGGGCAGCTCGTTCGGGACACTGGTCTACGGAATCGCGGGTGCGATTGCGGGGATATAAATAGCCGCTAGCGGTTAGGGTATAGCCAATAGGTAATCGAATAGCTCGGATACACAAAGGATTGCATTTAGCCATGAGATGTAGTAGATTTCGCATGCGCGCATGGCGCGTATTTCTTTTCACTAATCACTAAACCCTAGTGGCTAGTCACTATCAAAAATGTCTACCATAAATCAGCTTGCCCGAAGAGGGCGCAAACAGAAAACGTGGCGCACGAAGACCGGGGCACTTTCGCGCGGTTTTAATACGATTGAAAATCGCCCCAGTTACTTTAACGCCCCGTTCAAGCGCGGAGTTTGCACACGCGTGACGACAAAGACCCCCCGCAAACCGAACTCGGCCATAAGAAAAATCGCCCGTGTCCGCTTGACTAATGGAATGGAAATCACCGCCTACATCCCCGGCGAAGGGCACGCCCTTCAGGAACACTCGGTTGTGCTCGTACGCGGAGGGCGCGTGAAAGACATCGGTTTGCGTTACACAATTGTGCGCGGGAAGTTGGATGCTACGGGCGTTGATGCGCGCCGTCGCGGCCGTTCCCGCTACGGCGCAAAGCTACCGAAGGCGGCTAAAAAATAGGTGTTAGCCACTAGCGACTAGCCATTAGAAAAAATACATTTAAATTCACTAAACCCTAAATCCTAGTGGCTAATAACTATCTATATGAGACGTCCGACAAAAAAGAAGAATATTGTGCCGCCTGATGCCATCTACGGTTCCTACAAGGTTGCCAAGCTTATTAACTGCGTCATGGAATGCGGCAAAAAGGACATTGCAAGAAAAATCGTTTACAAAGTCATGGAGGAGTTGAAGAAAGATGGTGACCCGGTTGTTATTCTTGAAGAGGCGCTTGAGAAAGCAAGCCCTTCAGTGGAAGTACGCTCCCGCCGTGTGGGAGGTGCCAACTATCAGGTACCGCGCGAGGTGCGCCCTGAACGCCGGCTCTCGCTCGGTATGCGCTGGATAGTTGCAGCCGCAGAAGGAACGAAAGGGAAACCTATGCACGAGAGCTTGACCAACGAAATCCGCTCCGCGCGCAAAGGGGAGGGGGCAGCGGTTACGAAAAAGGAAACAACCCACAGAATGGCGGAGGCCAACAAAGCATTCGCACATTTTGCCTGGTAATTTCGAGTCGCAAAGCGACGAAGAAATTCCAGTTGCAAAATGTAGCGTCCAGCACCAAATCCAACCGACCCGCGATTCAATTTATCGCGGAATGTTGACGAGCTGTAACAATTTTTTGTCTACCAGATTGCGGTGAGGATTTTGGTGCTGTGGCGCCCACTTCGCGTGGTAACTCACTACTGAATGGCCGACTGTGTCCGTCCGAAGCATAAGCCTCGGAGGGAGCCAACAAAGCATTCGCATATTTTGCTTGGTAATTTCGAGCAGTAGCGAAGCAATTCGAGTTTCAAAATAGAACATGTCCGCATGAATGCGCGCATTTTGCCTGGCAATAAGCCGCATGCTATAATTGTTAAATGATCAATGCGGCGATACAAAAACGTCTTACGAGAATTGAGACAGAAGTAAAATTGTTAAAAAGGGCTATGCCTCAGCCGGATTTCTCTATTGATGAAAAGAATTGGCGAAAAGTAAAGGCAACGGTTAAAAAAGTTCGCGCAAAGCTCTATAAAGAGCGGTATGCATAAGCCGAGGGTATTTCTCGACTCAAGCGTCATCATCGCCGCTCTTCTTTCTCCGCGGGGCGGCAGCTACTATCTTCTTACGCAGCTTTCTGATGCCCTTGCTCTTGAAATCAATGAGTACGTTTTTGAGGAAGTACGGAGGACGCTCACAATAAAGTTTAGCGACCAACCGGCACTTATTTCTAACTTGTTTGCCACGATTGGGCTTGCAGATGTAGCGACAATTTCAAACCCCAGCAAGCGGGAAGTGACCGCCGCGGAAAAGTTGATTTCCAAGAAAGATGCTCCGATTCTCGCTTCGGCAATTGCTGAAAGCGATTTTCTGGTAACACTCGACAATGAGTTTTTTAAAGCGGCTATTGTTGAAGTTGCGAAACAAAGAAATCTTAAGATTCTTAAACCGGGAGATCTTGTCAAGCTTTTCGAACGGTGATAATCAGCCAGCTACCGTTTTCGTTTTTTCAGCGTTGCCTTGATTGCGGCTTGCTGTATCGGACTGGCTTTCATTGTCGGATGCCAATAGCATTGCGGGCACTCCCAATATTCAAAATGCGCATAAGATTTTGGATCGTAGTTGTAGACGTTAACCGTCCATGTCCGACTTATTTTTGATTTGTGTGCCCCGCTTCGGCCCATTTTGTTCATCTCGGATTTTCGATAGAGCGGTATCTTCCCGAAGTAATGTCCGCCTCGAATTTTGCGATTGTTATAAACAATCGCACAGATGTTTTTGCCGCAGACACTGCATTTCCTCTTGAGCCGTTTAAGAATCTTTCGGTTGGCCATTAAAGGATTATACTGCAATGGTATGCGCAAAAGGACGAAACTGAAAAAACGTTCGTGTACGTTGTGCAAGCCGCACAAAATGTGCGGAGCCTGCCGTTGGACGAACCGCGACCTTTCGCGACTCAAGGAGTTTGAGCGAGAGCGCAAGCAACTGATAGAACAATAGGAACAGGAACCCGAAATCCGCACACTTTGCGTTATATGCTAAAGATATGAAGTACTTTCTCGGACTCTTAGTCATGCTACTTCTCGCAGGGGGAGGCATCTACGTGTGGCGAACGCTGGATATTCGAACGGCAGGATGTGTTTATGACCGTGAAAAGGGTCAAATCGGCTGTGTAAATACGTGCGCTACTGATACTGATTGCGAACAGTTTCTTGGGGGCTGTATAACAAAAGGCCAAAATACGCGCATATCCCCGCCTGGTATGTCCGTTGCGGTTATGGTAGTCACGTGTTCCTGTAAAAGTTCTGTCTGTATCGGGACTCAAACAGGCCGCATGGCAATCTAGTATTGGCAATTTGCCTCTTCACTTTTTATAAATTTGCGGTATTATCCCTCCACGCCTTCGGCGTTTTTATTTTGATAGAAAACAAAGGAACGATAGTGACTATTGTTTTCATCACCCAGCACCATTTTGGTATCCGAGCTCTTGGTAAGACGTTGAAACTCTGTTGAGACTGTCTCAACCGACTCGAGACCTCGAGATACAGTTATGGGATATCAAAATGGTGCTGGGTCGCTGTTTTTCTAATTCGCCAAGGCTCATAACAAAAATATGCGAGATTACCCCTTAGAGAAGGTGAGGAATTTTGGAATCATCGCGCACATTGACGCGGGTAAGACGACCACATCCGAGCGCATCCTTTTTTATACCGGAATGTCGCACAAAATCGGCGAGGTGCACGAGGGCAACACGGTGACCGACTGGATGGAACAGGAGCGCGAGCGCGGAATCACCATCACTGCCGCCGCCATCACATGTTTCTGGAATCCTTCCTACATGGGCGCCGACACTTCCTACAAACACCGTTTCAATATTATTGACACCCCCGGCCACATTGACTTCACATCCGAAGTGAAGCGCTCCATGCGCGTGTTGGACGGCGCGGTCGTCGTTTTTGACGGCGTTGCAGGAGTGGAACCGCAATCAGAAACCAACTGGCGCTACGCCGAGGAGGCCAATGTGCCCCGCCTGTGCTACATAAATAAACTAGACCGCACTGGCGCATCATTTGATAAATCATACGCGAGCATTTTGGAGCGTCTTTCCACCAAAGCGGTGCGTATGCAACTCCCCATCGGACTTGAAGACAAGTTTGAAGGCGTCGTGGATTTACTCATGATGAAAAGCTATCACTTTGAAGGGGAAATGGGCGCGACTGTCGTCGCCGGAGAAGTTCCGGCCGACTTGAAAACCGAAGTGGATGTGCTCCGCCACGAGCTAGTGGAGAGAATTGTTGAGAATGACGACGCGCTCATGAGCGAATATTTGGAAGGAAAAGAAATTTCAGTTGAAATGCTCAAAAAGACGCTTCGCAAGGCGGTTGTAGAAAATAAAATCTTCCCTGTTTACGTCGGCTCATCGTTGAAGAACAAAGGAGTACAGCTAGTGCTTGACGGCGTAGTGGATTATCTACCGAGCCCTCTTGACTTACCTCCGGCGAAGGGAAACAATCCGGACACCGGTGATGCGGAGACGCGAGTTTCAGATGATAACGCGCCTTTCGCCGCGCTCGTCTTCAAATTGCAGGTAGACCCGTTCGTGGGCGCACTCTCCTTTTTCCGCGTATATTCCGGCACCATCAAAGCGGGTGATTTTATATATAACGCGACTACTCGCAGGAAGGAGCGCTTGGGGCGCATCGTGCGTTTGCAAGCAGACAAGCGCGAGGACTTGAAAGAAGTGTATGCGGGAGAAATCG
Source organism: bacterium (assembly GCA_030648265.1). Taxonomy (GTDB): domain Bacteria; phylum Patescibacteriota; class Minisyncoccia; order Phycocordibacterales; family UBA2100; genus UBA10103. Next base: position 12,749 of record JAUSHX010000003.1, on the reverse strand, counting down.
CCGCGGGAGTCGGCCTCAAAGAAATAAAAATCGGCCAGACGCTGTGCGACGAGGACCACCCGATTGCACTTGAGGCAATTATATTCCCCGAGCCCGTCATCTCCATGCGCATTGAGCCGAAGACAAAAGTTGACCAGGAGAAGATGGGCATGGCGCTTTCGCGCCTCTCGGACGAAGACCCGACATTTCGCGTCGCTTCCGACCCGGAGACTATGGAGACGATTGTTTCCGGCATGGGCGAGCTTCACCTTGAAATAATTGTTGACCGTATGCGCCGTGAATTCGGCGTTGAGGCAACCACGGGCAAACCGCAAGTCGCCTATCGCGAAACGGTGCAGGGAACTTCCGATGTGGAATACAAACACATTAAACAAACGGGTGGCCGCGGCCAGTACGGCCACGTGAAAATTCGCGTGAAGCCGATGGAACCGGTCGTTGAGGGGAAGAAGATAAAAAACAATGTTGACAGAGAAGACCACTTTGAATTCATCAACAGCATCAAAGGCGGCGTGATTCCTCAAGAGTATATTCAGCCCGTAAAGAAAGGAATAATAGAAGCGATGGGGCGCGGCATCCAAGCGGGGTTCCCGGTGGTGGATGTTTCAGTGGAATTGTACGACGGCTCGTACCACGATGTGGACTCTTCAGAAATTGCTTTCAAACTTGCGGCAATCAACGCGATGCAGGAAGCGATGCGATTGGCAAAGCCCGTCATTCTTGAACCGATTATGAAGTTGGAAGTCGTCACGCCCGAGAAATTCATGGGCGATGTTACGGGAAGCATCAATTCCAAACGCGGACAGATTGAAGCGATGGGCGAGCGCGGACAAGTGAAATTAATCACCGCAAAAGTTCCGTTATCAGAACTCTTCGGCTTCACCACACAACTTCGCTCTCTCACGGAAGGCCGAGCAGTTCCAAACTTGGAATTTTCTCACTATGCAATCGTTCCCAAGAATGTAGCCGATGACATCATCGCTTCGCGTAAGTAAAAGTCACAGTGCCGAAAAATGCCTGCCCCGTAGTGAGCTTTGCTCTACTACTGGGGTTGCAGACGAGATAATCGCTTCAAGAAAGTAGTGGGAGGATGTTGCGCACCCGTATTTCCGTTTCGGGTATACTTGAGGTATGGATGAGTCAGGCCCCGAAAAACCAAAACCTCCTCTTGTTAGGAACAATGTATTTTCTGTCCGCGATAGAATTGAAAAAAACGCACAGCAACGCAGGGAACAGGAACAGGCAAAAATAGCAGCCTCCGTGAGAGCCGAGGGTTTTGCAGTCTACAGTGACTGGGACAACCCAGACAGAGTACGAAGGAAGAGTGTTGTAATCAAAGCTGGAGAAATGTTAGACGAACTTAAAGCCGGCCCAGCTCTTTCGCCTGAGGCAATCGCCGAAGCACGTAAACAACTGCCAGAAGATTTCTCGGCAATAAGTTATCTAATAACTCATTTCACACATCAGCAACTGATAGAAGAACCAAACCGTTTCTGGGCGATACTGGACATGTATTTTGGAATTCTTGATAAACTGGCTGAAACAGTTGTGGACCAAGAGAGTGCAGAGAGGGATATAAGGTCTCGCTTCGCACGGGAACTTACGCCGGATGAATGGGTTCGCGCAACCGCCGCGGAGATGGATTTTGCACAGACGGATTTCTTATCCGGAAAGAAGCCGAGTTTTCAGGAATTATTTCCGCACATGACTGAAAGTGTCGGGCTCAAATCAACTACGAACATTGTCCGGTTGCTCGATGAATATACTCACAATGATCGGAGAGGCCCCAGCGCTCCGTATCTTCTTGCACTTGTGCTCGAATACAAGAAACGCCGGAAATTACCCTGGAAATAGTGGTGCGGCACTATTCCCAAAATCCTGAAAAACGCTATAGACAAAAGCTAAAAATGTGCCATCATTTCTAGATTACAAAGTAGCAAATTTCTCCATGCTTAAAAGAACCGCGTTAGCTGGTCTTGGTCTCGTGTTGCTCGTTACTCCATTACTCGCTTCCGCAGACACTTTAAGCGATTTGCAGGCGCAGGTTAGTGCTCTACTTGCGCAAATTAATCAACTAAAGAGCGCTCAAAGTACTACGGCGACGCAAGTATCAACGTTTCCAAATCAAGGCGACCTTCCCCCAAGCGCGCCCTCAACGTGCGTAGATTTACAAAACAATATTGGCTATCGCTCAACCGACTTTAAAACAGGCGGCGATGTTTCTGAATTGCAGGATTTCCTTCAGACAAATGGATATCTAAATACCGAGCCGACTGGTTTTTATGGACAGATGACAGTCAATGCGATTAAAAGTTATCAAACAGGTCTTTCACTCAACCCGACTGGATACACAGGGCCATTGACCCGTGGAAAGATTAAGGATGCGACGTGTGGGGGTGCAACAACGCCGGCTCAACCGACACCTCAACCGACACAACCAACGACCTCAGGAACATCACCAGTTCGCCCCTCTACTGTTTCTGAACAAGTAAAATGCGTCTTCAATGGTGCGACGACAGAACGAAAATGCTATGGAACCATGCGTCTTGCGGATGATTTTCAATTCCAATTTAGTTGTTCTGGTGTTGCCTCATGTGTAGCTAACGTAAAGGGATCCAAAGGCAACTCAATCACGTGGAGGAGTGATTGTGTAGGAAGCGCGAACACAACAATTGACGGTAACAATGAATCTGCAAGTTTTAGTTGCGGCATTGCCTCATCCTTCACCGCTTCGCCGGCATCTGGTTCCGCGCCGCTTAAGGTGGCGTTTTTCGGCACTGCTTCAGTAGGTATTCATTACATCCTTGATTTTGGTGATGGTTCCACACCTGCATTTGTTGCTTGTGCTGAAGGATGCACGTCGCTCAATGTAAATGAGAGCCACGTGTACACTGCCCCAGGCTCGTACGTTGCAACACTAAAAACAAATCCGGAACAATATCAAGACGGGCACGTTGACACTGTCGGCACCGCAACAATTATTGTCACCAATTCAAACTCAAACGTCAGTGCGCCAGTTGTGAAGGGTATTGAAGGCCCGGCATCTCTGAACGCAGGGCAGACTGGCACGTGGACAGTCATAGCATCCGTCCCGAATCAGGCAGGGGCGCAATTGAGATACTCGGTACAGTGGAGCGATGAAGGATCCAGTCTCATTCCTATGGCATCCAGCCCGGTCCAAACATCAATCCAAACATCAGCCACATTCACTCACATCTACAAATACAACGGCGTCTACAAGCCGAAGTTCACCGTCTCCAACAGCGCGGGTTCTGCCAGCGCTGAAATGGCGGTTACCGTTACTTTCGTCGGAACGCCGACGCTTACCCTTACCGCAAATCCAACGACAATTACCGCTGGTCAGTCGGCCACTCTTTCATGGAAGATAGCTGACGCAAATCGTTGCGTTCTCCAGTATGGCGCAAGCGAGGAGAGCGTTCCTCCAAGTGGCAGTGCATCAAAAACAGTTTCTCCTTTACAAACCACCTCTTACAAACTTTGGTGCGCAAATGATCCGGGAACAGGTAAGGATGGTCCTTCGGCTTCACAGGCAGTTACGGTGACTTTGGTAAGTGCTACCGACACAACCCAACCAGTTCGTTCAAGCGGTAGCCCGACCGGTATTACACCGCCAGTTTCCTCGCTTACGTTAAGCTTGCAGACCAATGAACCGGCGCGTTGTAAGTATGTCAATGGGAGTTACCCAAACACCTCTTACTGGGGCATGAATGACTTCTCTTCTTGGAATTTTAACAACTCAACCGATCATTCAACAACAGTAAATGTTCAATCAGGAGCAAATACCTTCTATGTAAGGTGCATGGATAATGCCGGAAATATAAATACTGATGATTACCCCATAAGCTTTACCGTGCAACAAGTTGCAATTGCAGTTGGTGTTCAGCTTGCTCTACCAAAACCAGTATTCACTCCAGGTGAAGCGATCCACGTCACGTGGAGTAATCCAGGAACTACGTATCCCAAAGATTGGGTTACTGTAGTAAAAAATGGTGAGGCATGGCCAAGCGCAGGGAATAACGGGGTTGATAAGACATGGGTATACACTGACGGCTTATCAAGTGGCACGAAAACCCTCATAGCGCCAACTACTCCTGGTAACTATCAGCTTGTGTACTATGTGAATGACACAGCTGACAAAGAACTCGCACGGACTTCGTTTACGGTCCAGTCATCACCGACAACAAGCTCCGATGACACAAGACGCGCTAATCTCGCGAGCTCTGCGACAGCGCTTGAGTCGGCATTGAAGTCACTGCTCCAGAGATTGAGATAAGCGATGCGCCAATGGCGTTGGCAAAGTCCCTCGCAAGAGTTCACTGCTGGCGGAGTCTTGACGAATTGGCCAACTGGGCTATTATGGACGCATGAGCAAATTAGAGACAGTTACATTTGAAGCGAGTAAAGCGAAGAACAACTTCGGCAAACTTATTGATGCCGCCCAGCGAAGGCCGGTCGCGATTAGCCGCCACGGCCGCCGCGTCGCGTTTGTAATTTCGCCTGCAGACATGGAGTCTATAGAGGATTTGTACCTAGGCGCTCGTGCGATGGAGATTATGCAAAAGAGCAAGTCGCTTGGCGTGAAGGCGAGCGAGGCATATCTGCGCAAGATTCTCCATGCTGAAGGTTGACATTTGGCCGGAAGCGAAAGATTTTCTTGAGACGCTTTCAACAAAGCAAAAGCGGCAGGTGAGTGCCAAGATATTTCTTCTTTCAGGACATCCGATGCCCGTGCGCTCGAAAATGCTTGAGGGATACACCCCTCTCCGCCGTCTTCAATCTGGTGATTATCGAATCATCTATTTTGTGGAGGGCAACGTCCTCAAGATTCCGCTCATCGGGAAGCGCGGGGACGATGAAGTTTACCGCCGCCTCAAGCGTCTATTCGGGTAACACCTAATGCGCAAATTTGGCTTGACGTGGAAATGCGGTCTGTTACTATTGTCCGACTGCATTCATGCGCTTTTTGTATTGCCGGCGCCTTCGGGTGTTAGTTACGTTAGCGAGAAAAAATTATTAGTGTTAATTATTAATCAATAAAAATCATATGGCAGAATTTAATCGTACGAAGCCGCACGTGAACGTCGGCACAATCGGGCACGTTGACCACGGCAAGACAACATTGACCGCGGCGATTCTCCACGTTCTCTCAAAGGCGGGGAACGGCTACTCGGCGACCGTGAAGGGTGTTGACGACATTGACAAGGCGCCGGAAGAAAAGGCGCGTGGAATTACCATTTCGCTCTCTCACTCTGAATACGAGACTCCGAACAGACACTACGCGCACGTGGACGCTCCCGGTCACGCCGACTACATCAAGAACATGATTACCGGCGCGGCACAAATGGACGGCGCGATTTTGGTCGTCGCCGCATCCGACGGTGTCATGCCGCAGACCCGCGAGCACATCCTGCTCGCTCGCCAGGTTGGCGTTCCGAAAGTCATCGTCTTTCTAAACAAAGTAGACCAAGTTGACGACAAAGACCTCGTTGACCTCGTTGAAGAGGAAGTGCGGGAACTCCTCACCAAATACGAATTTGACGGCAAAGCGGCTCCTGTTATCCGCGGCTCGGGCCTCAAGGCGCTTGAAAATCCGGAGCCGGGCAACGAGTGGTCCGCCAAGATTATGGAGCTCGTCAAATCGCTTGATGAATTCATCCCGATACCGAAGCGTGAAATTGACAAGCCTTTCCTCATGCCGATTGAAGACGTGTTCTCAATTGAAGGGCGCGGTACTGTAGTCACCGGCCGTATCGAGCGCGGCACCATCAAAGTCGGTGCGGAAGTGGAAATCGTCGGCATCGTTGACACCACGAAGACCATCGTTACCGGTATTGAAATGTTCAACAAATCTTTGCAGGAAGGGCTGGCAGGCGACAACGCGGGCGTGCTTTTGCGCGGAACGAAGAAAGATGACGTGCACCGCGGACAAGTTCTCGGCGCGCCGGGCACCGTCAAACCGCATACTGAATTTGAGTCTGAAGTCTACATCTTGACCAAGGAGGAAGGAGGCCGTCACACCCCGTTCTTCACCGGCTACAAGCCGCAATTCTATATGCGAACGACCGACGTAACGGGCGAGGTGACTCTCAAGGAGGGCGTAGAAATGGTTATGCCCGGAGACACTGTCACGTTCAAGGTAAAGCTCGTGGGCCCGATTGCGATTGAGGCACAACAGCGTTTTGCCATCCGCGAAGGTGGAAAAACTGTCGGAGCCGGAGTTGTCACTAAGGTGGTAGCATAAAACTAGTACGTAGTTTGTAGAACGTAGTACGTAGAAGGAAACCCCGGCTAAAAGCCGGGGTTTCCTGTTGTTGCCCCGACACCACCTTTGGCATAATTTTGCCGAGAGTAATACTTGTGAGCGGGCCTATCGGGTAGTGATAGGCACCTGTAGACGGCCTATCGGGTAGTGATAGGCACCTGTAGACGGCCTATTGGGTTCACTTACAAGAGCCGATTGATGAAATGGGTTTGGGGCAAAATAGAACGGATGCCAAATGTGGTGTATGGACTTGCGCATTTTTTCCACATAGTGCATACTCTGCGGGTTCATTTCAATTCGTATGCCGGACGCTACAGCAAAAAAGCCAGCACGCAGTCGCGCTCCGCGCGTACGCACCGCTAAGCCCGCCTCGACTCGCGTTGAGTCGGCGCGAGGCGGGAAGGCGGGTGAGTCTTCTGCAACAACCCCACGACCAAAGTCTGCCAGGCCATCAAAAACTGCTCCGCAGGTGGCCCATCGCCTTCGCATCCGCGTGCGCGCCTACGAGCACGGCATATTGGATTCTTCCGTTAAGCAAATAATAGACACCGCCTCCCGCTACAATGCCGAAATCATCGGCCCCGTTCCGCTTCCGATAGACATAAAAAAGTACACGGTGAACCGCGCGGCTTTCATTGATAAAGATTCGCGCGAGCAGTTTGAAATGCGCATCCACAAAAGAATGATAGACATTCTGAATCCGGCACCGAAAGTCATAGAAGCGCTTTCCAATATTGACCTGCCGTCAGGCGTCAATATTGATGTAAAGATGATGTAGGGAGGTGTTCGAAGGCCTTGTCGTTTCTGACGGCCTATCGTTTTTGATAGGTTTATGGCCGAGCCACGAATTTGCTAATTCGCCTGTAGACGGGAAGATGAACCCGCACCGTCAGAAACGACAAGGCCTTTTTCTCTGTGGTTAGGAAGCCATTGACAAGCAATAAAGAGTGATTATAATAATATTATAATCACATAATCGTGAATAATTATGATTCAAAAAGTACTTAGAGTCGGGTCTTCGGCCGCGGTTACTATTCCGAAAAGGTCACTGCAAGAATTGGGTCTTGAGATAGGAGATTCTGTAACAGTAAACGTTGACACTGCCCGCAAGGTCGTTTCTTTTAAGTCTGCGAAGACAGAATCTGCCCGCGGCAAGGAAATTACCGAGCTCGCACTCAACTTCGTCAACCGGTATCGCGCGGACTTGGAGGCGCTCGCTCGCAAGTAGCGTATGGATTATCTATCGGCGGAAGATATTCTCCGCCTCCATTCTGTTGTTATAGATGAGACCGGCGGCAACCATGGTGTGCGCGATAGAAATGCTATTGCTTCGCTCGAACATCTGCCGAAGCAAGAAGCTTTCGGGAGGCAGTTATATCCAGGCCTGTTTCAAAAAGCCGCGGTCTACGTCCGGAATACTATCTTTTCGCACCCTTTTATAGATGGAAACAAACGAACCGCAATGATGGCATCGGATGTTTTTTTGCAGTTGAATGGACATGAAATAACAATTGCCAAAGGAGGCGTGGAGAAATTCGCGCTTGCAGTTATTGAAAAGCATCTTGAACTTGAGAAAATTGCGAACTGGCTCAAGAAAAACAGCAAGAAAACCTAGCACAACTCAATAACTCTTTCCGTACGGAACCATTCGCGCGAATAAGGCCAATGGAATGGCATCTCAATGGGTATGCACAGAAACCCTCTCAAACATTGATCTGCCGTCAGGCGTCAATATTGATGTGAAGATGATGTATAGTTTTCGGGAAATCCGAAACGAACCGCTGGCCTATGTGCCGGCGATTCTTTTATGCGATGGCGAGGATGGTACACTTCCCGTGTTATGGCGCTTCCCATTCTGTCGGCACTGTTGCAATTTCTTTCCTTTCCTCCGCTTTCCTTCTCCTACCTCTCGTTTTTTTTCTTGGTGCCGCTTTTTCTTTTTATCGCACGGAACACGGAATGGAGAAAATTAGTTATCGGCATCGTCCTATTCAGAGCGCTTTCTCTCGTTCTCATCGTATCCTATACCCCCGAACCGCTCCTTATATTGAGTGAAATCGTCGTTTTCAGCCCGTTTATCTTTTTGGTGCTCATCGGCAAACGATTACGGCTCGCGCCCCTGCCGTTCCTCTTGCTCGCCGGCGTATCTTTTTTCGTGAGTGAATATTTTTCCGCCTGGTACGCGCCCCTGCCGACATTTGTTGCGCTTTCAGGATTACCGCTTGCGGGAACTTTCTTTCTCCCGCTTTCAAAGTTCGGAGGATTTATCGGCTTGTCGCTCCTTGTCATTGCAGTGAATGTCGGTATTACGCATGCCATACGTTTGTTTCTTGAGCACCGGAAAAATGTAAACGAAGAATCTGCTAAGCTCGCGAAGCGGGAGATTTTCTACACAGCGCTCTTCATAGTTCTCATCATAGGTTGTGCCGTATATGCCAGTTATCGCATTGAAAAGGCGAGAGAATTATTTGCCAGAGACAATCCTCAAAAAGAATCGCTTTCGGTGATGCTTGTTTCAACGGGCGAAAAATTTGAAGACGGTACAAATCTCTTTGACGAGACTCGCGCAAGCTTCAGCGCGCCGAAACTCGGCGCCTATATCAGCACAACGCTTGAACAGATCGGCAGAAACTTCGGCACGACGACTCCGGACATCGTCATTCTGCCGGAAAATATGTTTGATTTTTTTCTTTTCAATGAATCCAATTCAGAAATGAAAGAGAAATTTAATATTGTTACCGGCGGGACCATTTTTAATCAGTTCCAACAGTTCGCGAAAGAACATCATGTTGCCGTCCTCTCATCGCTCCACACGATTGATGCGGAAGGCAACAAGCGCCAGACGGCATTTCTCATTGACGCAGATGGGCATTTCATCGGCATCTCGCAAAAATATCATTTAACGATTGCAACCGAACGCTGGCCGTTCGGCAACCACATTCCGTTTTACTGGCGCATGGCTGTCCCGTTTTTGCCCGCGACCTTGAGGCGGGAAGAGTTTATCGCATTGAGCCCGACAGGACAGTATTCGCCGGCTCCTGTTCCGTTCACGACGATTGCATTTAAAGGAGTTTCGTTCGGTCCGCTCATCTGCTCCGATGAACATTACCCCGATGGCTACCGCACTCTCGCGCTCCGCGGGGCGGATGTGTTTCTGGGATTGAGCAACAATTCGTGGATTGCTTTTGCAGGGAGCCAATATCGCGCGGAAGTAGACCTCGTCCGCCGCGTCTACGCTTCCGAATATGGAAAACCGGTGCTCATCTCCGGCAAGAATGAGAGCGCCGGTATCATCTATCCCGACGGGCGTTTTGAGGGGGCTCATCCCAAGAAAACTGACACGATTATTACAGCGGCGCTCAACATCCGCTTTTGACCCTCGGCGTAGTTTTGTCGGAACTTGTTCTAAGAATTAGGAAAATGCTTTGAAATCTATTAAAATATATTCGTGAAAGATTTTGACAGTTGGAATACAGAGAAAAAAGGGCTAGAAAACACTGGCCACGATGCCCTCGCTTTTCATGAGCGAGAAATTTGGTGGTGCTCGATCGGTATAAATCTGGGTGATGAACAAGATGGCAAGAACGAGTTATTTGAAAGGCCTGTATTAGTCTTGAAAAAGTTTAACAATAAAGTTGCGTGGGTTTTGCCGATGAGCGCAAAAAAGAAAGATGGAATTTACTATCATAATTTAGAGCATGAAGGAAAAACATTCACCGTAATTCTTTCACAGATTCGTTTGATAAGCGTCAAACGATTTCGCCGGTTTGTAAGGAAAATCTCACCGCACCAATTTTCGCTCATTCAGGATAAATTAATTGATTTTATAAGGGTTCACAGGACTAGTTAAAAACGAACGGAGCCCCTTTCGGGGCTCCTCGATTGGCCTAGTGGCCATTTGTATCTCCATGATAACAAAACAAAGTATCTTGTCAATAGAAGCCGCTTCAGATAACTGAAACTGCGACCATTGCGGGGGGTTTACAGATAGGCATTAGCCGTGGTATAATGGAAGTTGCATCACTGTTAGTCCGGTAGCAGTTTGCTCCGGACCCCTATCGTAACCAAAAAAGAGGTACTACCATGAAGAAGAAGTTACAAGTTGTAGCCACGGCTTTTGCCGCGGTGCTGTTGTTTGCCGCGGTCGCGCAGGCTGCGGACAAACTCGTCCTTCCGACGAAGTCGCTTGACACCAAACAAGTTATTTTGACAACCTGCTACCTGGAAGGGAAATCAAAGTTCGTTCCAAAAGCTTCCGTCCCGGAGGAAGTCACGAAAGAGGAAATCCCGTTCACGGAACAGTTTGTCGGCACGTTTGCGGCAGCAGGTTTCAATGTCGTCCAGACTGGTTGTGTCGTGCCGAAAGACGACGAAGAAGGCGGAATCACTCTCCTTGCCAAAATTCTCTTCGTTTCCGAGCGTGGCAAATACGTAATCGCCGCTGAAGGGGCAATAAAAGACCCCGGGAAAATGCAAGGCATTCTGGCTTACGCGCAATATATAAATGGCCCCGAGAGAGGTCCAGAAGGAAAAGGCGCGACCGGTGCCGGAAAGGAAATTGCGGCAAATCTGCTTGGCAAAATCATGGCAGCTCAAGGAAAGTCCGCGTCCGCCGCCCGTTGAGATGAAGTCACCATCTATCGCTCCCGGCTGACGGTCCGACGATGTAAACAGCCACTGGGTGTGTACTTCCCAGGTGGCTGTTTTTTTAATCCACATTCTATTCCTATTTGCGCATGGCCTTGTATTTCCTGTGATAGCATAGAGCGAGTGGCTTAATCTTAATTTTTAATACTATGAATGGTGAAATCACAGGAAAGGAAATGGTTCTGAAATCAAAGAGAAAGTGGTTTTGGGTGGGAATGGCAGTCGCCCTCTTCCTGCCGCCTATGCCGGGATTCATTTTCGGATTTTCACTCCTTACCGAAAAGTCCTATCGCAGAGAGGCGCTCATTATCATCTGCTGGACCATTATTTGGGCGGCATTTATGTTCTGGCTAGGTCAATACATTTTGGGCGCCAGACTTATAACTCCTCCTAGTATCGTTGCCATATAGGTGCCAGCCGATGCAATCTATGTTCGGTAAACGAAAAGAAGGAACGGAAATGCCGAAAAAGAAGCCGTTTTTGGTGTGGTTGGCAACGCTCTTTACTCCCTCTATCGCTCTCGCAGGCGGCGGTGGAGGACTCCTCAGTTCCATACTTATGACAGTTGCTATCGTGGCCGTGGCGTATTTCACCGGGGGAGCATCGTTAATCACTGTTGGTGAAGCTGGCGTTACTTATTGGGGAGGAGTTGCAACGGCAACGCTAGAGGGGGGTGTGGCGAGTCTGTGGGGATTAGGGCCTGTGGTGGAGACCATGGCTGAAGTTGCGTTGATAAACGGTCTTACTACGGATGCCATTATGTGCGTGACGGGGATTACTTGTGGCGGTGATGATGGTGCGGGTGTGGCAACTGCAGCAGTCGGTTCAACAGCGGGCACTGGCTCAACAGGAGCAACCGTGTCAACTTCAGGTGGGTCAACTGGAGGAACTGGACAGTCAAGCGTCCCCGGTGACTCGTGCCGCGGCGCACTGAATGCTTGCAATCAGGGATATTCTGGCACTTTTGGTTATGCAGACGACGGCACTACTCTTGTCTGTTATCAGACGAACAATTCTGTGGCGCCAATTCCATCAACTCCTCCGCCGGAGAGCGGGTGCCCCACGACAGACGGCTCCTGCGCCCTCACTCACTACGATTGCAGTGCTGGCACGAGCGCAAATCCAGTGGCGAACGCTGATTCTTGGACGTGGGCTTGCAACGGTATAAATGGCGGCAGCAACGCCTCATGCTCTGAAGCGAGAAGTTGGACCAATTATTGTACCGGCGCCAACGACCAACACCCCTGGCAAATATGGAGATATGATAATTCCACTCCGCCGAACTATGAATATGTAAGAACCGACCTTAGTACGTGCGGACCATTGTCTCGGATGGACGGCTCATGCAACACGCGTCACTGGGGATGTAATACAGGCACGAGCGCAAACAATACGGGCGGCTCTTCCGGTCCTTGGACATGGTCCTGCAATGGTTCAAACGGCGGTCTTGACGTCTCGTGTTCGCAATCAACTGGCAGTGGAGGAGGAACTGGAGGCGGAACCGGGACTAGCGGGGCTGGTTCCAGTAGCTGTGTCGTCCGAGGGGGAATCGCACAACGGCTGTGTTCCGGCTCCGCTCCCGGTTCCGAACTCGTCTCTTATAATAATTGCGGAGTGGAGGTTGGCAGAGGACAGTGCACCTACGGCTGTTCGGGAGGCGCTTGCGACCCGCCGCCACCAGTCACTTTCACGTCGTCTACAGCGAATGCCCACAAGGGAACTCAAACCACATTTACAGCAACAGGGCACTTGCAGGTGAGGCCTGCTTTGGTGCGTCAGAGCGACCCGACGTGGGTTTATTGGAATGTACAAAATGCATCGT
>JAUSHX010000015.1 GCA_030648265.1 bacterium | reverse complement strand
CACTTTGAAGACGAGGTGAAAGAAAATGTCTCCGAACTATTTCGCGCGCTTTCTGCGCGCGGCATCAGGATGAAAATGCTTACCGGCGACAAGAAAGAAAACGCAAAACGCCTTTTCGGCACGTTTGGAATTCCAATACTTGCGGAATGCACGCCGGAATCAAAGTACCGGGAAATAGAAAAGGCAAAAGAGAAAGGCGATATCGTTGTCATGGTCGGCGACGGCCTGAACGACGCGCCTGCCTTTGTGCATGCCAATGTCGGTATCGTCTTTTCCGGCACAGAAAACAGCGCCTCTATTGAGGCGGCGAATGTCGTGATACTCGGGCGCGACGTGATGCTCATAGAAGACCTTTTTGATACGGCCTCGCGCTCTGTCCGAATTGCCGGCCAAAGCATTTGGGGAGGAGTCGCGCTCTCTTCAATCGGCATGATATTCGCCGCATTCGGATTTATTCCACCGATATGGGGAGCGCTCACACAGGAAATAATTGACGTCGCGGTGATTCTGAATTCCCTGCGCGCTTCAGCGCGCCAGGTTTAGAAAACGGGGAAATGTACTGCTTGAGCAGTGCGCGCATTTGCATCCAGCAGGCTTGATGAACTCATCAAAATACTCTTCTCCGTAATCAATGCTGAACTCCTCGCCTTTCGCGATGTCGCGGGACGCGTAAATCAAGATGTGCCCACCTGCCCGCCGCGCCGAGCGCGGCGCAGGCAGGTCGCGCAAATCTGCTTCGCAATTCGGCTTGCATGAGTGATTGATATATCTGGCGATATTGGTTCTCAAACTGCCTTCAATAGTCCATTCCATGTCTATCTCAAAAAGGTATCGCGATTTTGATGCGTCCGCCTGCAGAGTTGGTATGCGCCTGCCCTTGTACTCAAGAATAAAATCCCCCTTGCGAAGCGTGGTGGTCGCAAAAAGCCCGTGGCCGAGACCCGGCCGTGCTTTCCGTACTGCAAACCGTGCTTGTAATATGCTTGTTCTCATAGGTGTCCGCCTCACTTTTGAGGAAGCGATATTATATGCGGTCAGTAGTTAGTAGTAAACAATAAGTAGCTCATGCAGTGAGGCGTCGCCTCACTGCATTCTTGCCTAATGCCTTTTGCCTATTGCCTATTTTCTGGCCTTTACAAATTCCCCCACCTGCTACTTTGATTGTGGTGTGGTCTTTGGCTGATCCTTTGGTCAATGAGCCACACTCATTTTCATAACCGATGGAGGCTCTCCTATGCGCAAAAAATCATTCGCGCGTAACGAAGAAAACGGCTAAGAAGAAGGAACGGCTGTAGCTTGGCCACCGCCCTGGGCTCCCCTGGGGCGGTGGATTTCCTTTTTGAACCAGCGGTGGAATGCCTAAGGACTCACCCAAAATTCCCGAGGAGACACCTCCCCTTCTGGTGAGGAGTCACCTCTCAATTCCCGAGAGACCTTGGGTATTTCCAAAATCTGCTATAATCCCGTTTATGATTTCCTATACGCTAGTCGCTAAACGCTACACGCTATGATCCTGACCCACCACGAGGGAGCATGCGTACGTATAAGCGCGGGGGATACGACTCTCGTTCTTGGGCCTGTATCCAAACAATCTAAAAACTTCAAGCCGACAAATTTCGGCGCGGATGTGGCGTTTGTCCCGCTCAATCATCCGGATATGAACGGCATTGAGGAAGCGGGCCGCGGAGAAAAGATACCGTTCGCGGTCATGGGCCCCGGAGAATACGAGGTTAAAGAAATCACTGTTGCGGGATTCCCCACTACATCAAAATATGGCGGAAGCGAAAAGATAAACACGGTGTACTCTCTGCACTTTGACGGTTTGTCGGTTTTGTACCTGGGTGCATTGGGTAGCACTGAACTTCCGGCGGATGTCTTGGAAATGGACTCGCCGGATATTCTGATAATTCCGGTCGGAGGGAACGGGGTGCTCTCGCCTGCAGAAGCTCAAAAACTTTCCGTCAAGCTTGAGGCAAAGATAATCATTCCGATCTTATACGATGATAAAACTCTCAAGCAATTCTTGAAAGAATCGGGCGAAGAGAAAATCGCTCCTGTTGAGAAATTGACGGTGAAACCGCGTGACGTCATCGGAAAGGAAAATGAGGTGGTAGTATTGAGCAGTTGACAGTAAACGGTTCACAGTTGACAGCAGTCACCAGAAACGCAACGCTTTTCTCTGTAAACTGTTAACTGTAAACCGTAAACTTTTTATATGGTTCTCCAAAAAACAGTTGATAACCTGAAAAGCCGTCCGCGGCATGAGCGCCGCGCCGTTGCGCGCGGTATAGCGATCGCGGTGGTTGCCATTTTATTCATCGGCTGGATAATTCTGTTTTTCAGAAACATCCAGGCAAACGGAATACAGATTGAACCGATAGGAACCACGGGGCTCAATACGGCGCCTCTCACAGAAGCTCAAAATCAGATAGTAAATAGTTTCTCGGATATAAAAGACAATCTGCAAGCAATTCAGAACAGCACCGCCGCGCAATCACAGGGTGCTCAGGACGAGTCCGCCAGCCAATATTAGTGGTTTACGAAACCACTAATATTGGTGGAAATGGGGCGTTAGTTGTGGTAGAATTGCCGAAATATGGCTGGTAAGAATGAGGGAAAAAAGTCCTCCGGAGGAGGATCCGCCTCCGGCGGAAAAGGTAAAGAGCCGAAAGATGTCCCTGTCCGAGCCGGAGTAGGCATCATTTCACGAAGCATCACGACGGAAATGCGGGAGTCGTATCTTGATTACGCGATGTCCGTCATCACCGCCCGCGCGCTTCCCGATGTACGCGATGGGCTGAAACCGGTGCACCGGAGGATTTTATTCGCTATGCAGGAGGCAGGACTTTCCGCGAATGCAAAAACGCGCAAGTCGGCAACAGTTGTCGGAGACGTCATAGGAAAATATCACCCGCACGGCGATGTAGCCGTGTACGACTCAATGGTGAAAATGGCACAGGATTTTACGATGCGCTATCCGCTCATCATCGGTCAGGGAAATTTTGGCAGTATTGACGGCGACAGCGCGGCCGCATACAGATACACAGAGGCAAAGATGTCCAGACTAGCGTCCCTGATGATGAATGACATAGACAGAGACACGGTGGATTTTCTCCCGAACTACGACAACACCAAAAAAGAGCCCTCGGTCTTGCCGGCGGCATTTCCCAACCTGCTCGTGAACGGCACTTTGGGCATAGCGGTCGGCATGGCGACCAACATTCCTCCGCACAACATCCGCGAAGTCTGCGAAGCGGCGATACATTTGATAGAAGACCCAGATGCAACGACCGACGACCTTATGAAATTCGTCCAAGGCCCTGATTTTCCTACTGGATGCATCGCATTTAATGAAAAGGACATCGCGCACGCGTATGCAACAGGGCGCGGCGGAGTCGTGGTGCGGGGAAACGCAGAAATAGCGGAAGGTAAAAAGGGCGACTACCAGATTGTCGTCACTTCAATTCCCTTCCGTGTTAACAAGTCCGACCTTCTGACTAAAATTGCCGACCTTGTTCACGAGAAAAAAATTGAGGGCATCCGCGACATTCGCGACGAATCTACCAAGGATATCCGGGTCGTTATTGAGCTTAAGGGGAACGCCCATCCGCAGACCGTACTCAACTATTTGTACAAGCACACCCAGCTTGAAGAAACATTCCACTATAACGTCGTCGCGCTCGTGGACGGCGTACCGCAGACACTTTCGCTCAAAGCGCTAATTGAGTACTTCGTCGCGCATCGCAAAGAAGTCGTCACGCGGCGGGCAAAATTTGACCTCAAGAAAGCGCAGGACCGCGAGCACATTCTGCTCGGCCTCTCAAAAGCTCTTGACCACATTGACGAGATTATCAAGCTCATCAAGAAAAGCGCGGATGTGGATGCGGCGCGGCTTGCGCTGATGAAAGCCTTCAAGTTCTCCGAATTGCAGGCAAATGCAATTTTGGAAATGCGCCTGCAAAAACTCGCGGGACTTGAGCGCAAGAAAATTGAAGATGAATTGAAAGAAGTGCAGGCGCTTATTGAACATCTGCTATTGCTCCTCAAGAGCACGAAAAAGCTGATGGAAGTCATCACAAAAGAAATTCGCGAGGTTATTGAGAAATACGGAGACCTGCGCCGCACGAAAATCGTGAAGCGCGCGGCGACTATTCTTTCCGCCGAAGATCTGGTGGCGGACGAAGACAGCGTCTTGGTGCTCACGCAGGGCGGCTACATCAAGCGCACGAACCCAAATGAGTACCGACGGCAGAAGCGCGGCGGAGTCGGCGTCATGGACCTGGATACGAAGGAGGAAGACTTCGTCACGCAATTTCTGACAGCGAGCGCGCACAACGACATCCTCTTTTTCTCTGACAGAGGAAAAGCATACCAGCTGAAAATGTATGACCTCCCTGAAGGCAAGCGTGCGACGAAAGGAAAATCAATCATGAATTTCCTCTCTCTTGAACAGAGTGAGACTGTTACGTCTGTTCTTGCAATGCCTAAAGAGATGAAAGCGATTGAGGGGCTTTCGCTTGTGCTCGCGACCAAGAATGGAACGGTTAAGAAAGTATCGGCCGATAAATTCCGCGACGTACGCCGGAGCGGATTGATTTCTATTAAGCTGGACAAGGGTGACGCTCTCATTTCAGCAAAATTCGCGCACAGGGGAGACGACGTAATGCTGACCACGTCAAAGGGACAGTCAATACGATTCAAAGAATCCGCGGTACGCGAAATGGGACGACAGGCAGGCGGCGTGCGCGGAATCAAACTCGGCGCAGGAGATTTTCTTGTTGGCGCTGGTATTGTTCCCGGGAGCGGAAAAGGCGCCGAACTCCTTGTTCTTTCTTCCACCGGTTACGGAAAGAAGACAAAACTTTCAGAATATAAAACGCAGGGACGCGGGGGTTCCGGCATAAAGACGATGTCTATAACGGCAAAGACGAAACAATTGGTCGGTGCGGCGGTAGTTCCGGGAGGCAAATCGGGCGGTGAACTCGTGGCAATTTCTCAGAAAGGCACTGCAATACGAACCGGTCTTGATGAGATATCAACATTAAGCCGCGCGACGCAGGGAGTCAGAGTAATGAAACTCCGTGAGAACGACAAGGTTGCATCTTTTGTCGTTTTTCCGGTTGACGAAGAGGCGGAAAAATGAGGACAGCAGTTTCCCCAGTAGTTGTGCGGTGAGCAAATGGCCGTCCGTTGCGCGTTATATACTGTACTGGATGCAAACGGTCAAACTCGCAAACACACAAACTGTACAGGCCCGTTTCGCGCACCCGACGCGCAACGTTGTTGGAATTGGTATAACTCCCGGAATGAAGATCGCCGATTTCGGTTCCGGCAGCGGAGCATACACGCTCGCCATAGCGGAAGCGCTATGCGGGAGCGGGCATGTGTATGCGATTGATGTACAGCGCGATCTTCTGCGAAAAACAAAGAATGAGGCGGCCAGGCGCGGGTACAAGAATGTGGAAGTGATTTGGGGCGATTTGGAGTATGCGGGCGCGGCAAAAATTGCGGATGGAGTGCTTGACATGGTACTCATATCTAATCTTTTGTTCCAAATTAATGAGAAAGATGCGGTAGTTAGAGAAGCCTTCCGCATACTGAAAATAGCCGGGCGGCTTGTTATAATCGATTGGAGCGATTCGTTCGGAGGTATTGGCCCTCAAGAGGTTGACGTAGTGACAAAAGAAAATGCTGAATCGCTTGCCAACTCAAACGGTTTCGGACTTGTGCGCGAATTTCCCACCGGTTCGCATCATTATGGTCTTATTTTTCGTAGGAAATAAAGGAGTGAAGCGACTATAATTTCCACGACCCGACACCACTTTTGAAATCTAGAATAAGTATGCAAAATTACGTTACATTAGCAATAAGGAAATCATATGAGAGATTCCCTCATGGTTCAAAAGTGGTGTCGGGTGTAAGATTTTCTAATTCGCTCCGCTCATAACAAAATCTAACATGAACAAACTATCCGTTTTCCAGGTCGTCCTCCTCATCATTTTCGGCATGCTTGGCATTGCCGGCGTGCTCATTTTTGCTTTCGCTACTGCCGGCAACAATACGACGAGTGCCGGACCCGTTCTCATATGGGGCGAAATTGACTCAAAGGCGCTTAATGCGGTTCTCGGGCAGGCCGCCGACCAAAACCAGGACTTTGACCAGGTCAAGTATGTGGAGAAAGATCCGGTTACATACGAATCCGAACTCGTGAACGCGCTCGCCGACGGGTCGGGTCCCGATTTATTCATTTTGCGCCAGGATTATCTTCTGCACAATGCGGCGCGGATTACCCCGATACCGACCGCATCACTCTCCCCGTCGCAGTTTAATACTATGTTCATTGACGCTGCCGGCGTATTTGCCGACTCACGCGGAGCTCTTGGAATCCCGATCGTTGCAGACCCACTCGTTCTCTACTGGAACAAGGATACGTTAAGCCAGTCCGGATACGCAAAACCGCCGGCCACGTGGGCTGAAGTAGAGAGCATGGGGGAGAAATTTCAGAAGCGCGACGACTCTGGTGCGATTGTGAAAAGTGCGATAGCGCTCGGAGAATATGCGAACGTAACGAATGCAAAAGAAATACTCGGCATCCTCATTCTGCAGGCAGGCGGCGACATAGTTACAAGAGACAGTGCCGGGCGTCTGGTACCCGGCCTTTTGTCGGGAGGGACCGGCTCTGGGCAAACGGCAGAAAGCGCTTTGCGTTTTTACACTGAATTCGCGAACCCTTCCAGTTCCCATTACTCATGGAACAGATCCCTGCCGGAATCGCAAAGAGCATTTGCCGCGGGCGTCATAGCTTTGTATATCGGGTTTGGGAGCGAGAGACCGGTTATCGCGCGCATGAACCCAAATCTTAATTTTGCCGTTGCGGCAGTGCCGCAGATAGAAAACGGCACGCACGTGGTTGACACTGCGCATATCTACGGCATTTCAATCTCGCGCACAGCCAAGAATCAACCGGGTGCTCTTAGAGTTGCGTTGCAGTTTGCGTCCACAGCGACCGGAATGGGAAAAAATCTTTCTACCGCCCTTGGCATACCGAGTGCGTTACGCGATGTGCTCGCACTGCCTGCATCCGGAACAGGAGATCTGTACAAGCGAGAAGCGCTTATATCGCGTTCGTGGTATGACCCTGACCCCGCTAAGACATCCGGCATATTCCGCGCTATGATTGAAAGTATTACCAGTGGCTCTCTCAGTCTTTCGGACGCAGTCCAGCGCGCAAATCAAGAACTGGGTCAGATTTTAGGAATATGAAATACCAATCTACAAATTCATCCCAATCTGCAAATAACTACGAATTGACGGGGAGAATATTTGTAGCCATTTGTAGTATTCGTATCATTCGTAGATTGGAACTTAATTACTCGCGGATTCGAACATTGTTATGAATATATTACGGAAAATAGGTTTCTGGCTTTCGTGCGCTCCCGCACTATTTCTTGCAAGCGTTGCCGTGGCTCATGCTGCAAATTGTGCGGACGGCAGTAGTGGTCTTTGCAATCCGCTCAACCCGCAGTTTTCCACAATCCCTGCATTCATCGCCGGAGTACTAAAGGTCGTTGTGATGCTGGCGCTACCAGTCATCGTTCTCTTTTTTGTTGTCGCCGGATTCCAATTTATTTCGGCGCAGGGAAATCCTGGCAAACTTGACGAAGCACGGAAGAATTTCGTTTGGGTAGTCATTGGCGCCTTGCTCATCATGGGAGCGTGGGTGCTGGCAACGTTGATTGCGGGAACAGTCTCACAACTCGTAGGGCCATGAGTATGGCGCGCACCAGATTGATGATCGTGTGCGTTGTAATGGCACCGGCTGTGGCTCTGGCCGCGGGAGCTGTCGGCACATATAGCGAGCTCGTTGAGAAGCTCGTATCAATCATGAGTCTAGGGTCAATAGTTCTTGTCACTCTCGGATTTGCGGCATATTTCTACGGAATGTCCGCAAACATCCTGCAATTCAGCAATGAAAACAGTGTTGAGAAAAGGAAAGCATTTTTCTTCTGGGGGATTATAATACTCTTTGTGATGTTGAGCATACCGGGAATTTTGCGGCTGTTGGGAAGAACGCTCTTTACCAATCAGGGCGCGCCAAGCCAGCAGGAGCAATTGGCTCCGGGGCAGCAGCGCACGTAGAATACGCTTATGATGTTGCGAAACGTTATAAAGTTGCAGACACTTGCCACGGTAGCCATATTCATTCCGGGCACTGCCTCTGCGATGACTCTTGTCAGGTTTTTCGGGTTCCTGAATATATTCGTCGGACTCTTTCTGACATTGGCACTGATACTGTACGGCGCCGCCGTCATCGTTTATTTCACGCGATACGGCACCCCGCACCGCGATGAGTCCTTAAAATTGGTAGAGGTGGGGCTTACAATACTCTTCATTCTCATAGTTATGCTGGGCATTGTGCAGTACTTTCAGAGCCATCCCGGAAACATGGCATATATCATCGGCACCATCGTTTTCGTGCTGGTCATTGGCCTTGTAATATACGCCTATAGCGGCGGAAAGGAGAAGAAAGAGCAACCGCCAGGTCGTTAAAGGTGAGACCTTAAAGAATCACTCCCAAGGTCTCACCTTGCGACTTTTCTGGCTACTGTTCTGACCAGCGTCGCATTTCCTCAATTCTAGCGAAAGGTTATGGGTTTTTGACGGGTCTATCGTTCGTGATAGACACCTGTAGACGGTGCGGGTTCATTCGCATTTTTCCAACTTCCGCGAAAAAGGAGGAGGTTTTTTAAGGGTACTGGTTCGGGCTTCGTCTACAGATGCACATCTCTACCCGATGTGCCCCTTAAAAAAGCCTCCTCCTTTTGAGCGCCCCCGTTATCCACAGCACCTTCCATCCGCCGTTGTGCTTTTTCCGCCATCATATACCATGAAAGTACTTAATATATTAAGGTAATTAAACAATATTTTATGCGTGCACGAACTGTTGGTTTCTCCGCTCTTGCTCTTTTTGCGCTTGCTTTACCGTTTATTGCTCTGGCACAAGTGACTATTGAAAGCACACTGAACCGCGTGCTTGGTATTTTGAATGGCGTTATCTTTCTTTTCATTACAATAGCGATAGTAGTATTTTTCTGGGGATTGATTCAATACCTTGCCAATATCGGCGGCGAGGATGCGGCAAAGAAAGGTATACAGCTTATGATATGGGGCATAATCGCGTTGTTCGTCATGGTGTCTGTCTGGGGCATTATCCGCCTCCTGCAAAACACGTTCGGCGTCGGCGGTAATCAGACGGCTATAATGCCTTCAACGTACACAGCGCAGGGCTACGGGGCTACGGGCGGCGCTACTGGAGTCATCAATGTTAGTGGCGGCGTTTCCGTTCCTTTCTAATAGACATTGAGCTCAAGTGCTAGCTTGAGCAGTGTTAAGGCGCTTGCTGTAGGGTAAGCCTTTGTCTCCCGCAATTTTATGAATTCTGCAACGCAACTCATTGACCGCTTCGTAACGTTAATAATAGACCCGACGATTCTGCTCATATTCACCGCAGGATTCCTCCTCTTCCTTTGGGGGCTGGTAGTGTTTATTGTGAATCTCGGCGAGGGCGGAGAAAACAGCGAGGGTAAACAGCACATGCTCTGGGGACTCATCGGCATGCTCGTTATGGTCGGCGTGTTCGGCATCATCGCGATACTCAACAACACATTCAAGCTCGGCGTAAGCCCTGACGCGCGCTCATACGAGCCCGATATGAGCCGCCTTCAAAATATCAACTCGGCGTATAATTTCGTCGAGAATTGAGGTGTCAGCGAGGTTGCCGAAGGCTGGGCTACTACAATCTACCTATTGGAAGAAGTTCCGGTATGGGGTCGTGTCTGGTGGGAATCGCTTTCCTGACTAAATTCCCGTCATCTGCTTTTGCTTGATACAAGGCAGTATCTGCCTTTGAAACTATTGCACTAATATCAAGAGTTGTTGCAGCCGATGAAACACCGAGACTTGCAGTAATTTTGATTACTTTACCGTTGTATATTGTATTTAGAGCTTCTATACCTGCCCTGATCTTTTCCGCAACCACACCCCCTCGCAACAAATTAGTTTCTGGGCATAGTACGATAAATTCTTCGCCGCCGTATCGTGCGGGAAAATCATTGTCTCTGAGAACCTTCCCATGGATAAGAAATTTTCCCAATTCCTGAAGCACTTTGTCGCCAGCATCGTGTCCGAGCGTGTCATTGATGGTTTTAAACTTATCAAGATCAATCATTATTACCACGAAATCCTGTGGTTTTCTCTTATCAATATGATTTGTAAATCGTGCTGGATCTTCACTTCTCTTGCCTTCAAATGCCGATGATTTTGGCTCCCATCTTTTTTTGAATTCTTTCAGGCGTTCATTAAAATCGCGCCTATTTGAAAGTCCCGTAAGAGGATCTTTTGCTGCCAAGTTTCCAAGTTCCTCAATTTTCTTTTCCTGATTCTCCAGCACTGGCCTAGACGCAGATGTGGAGGCCTCTAGCGCATAACTAGCCTCCCGAAGTTGCTTATTGGCTTCTTCCTCTTTTTCTCTGCTTTTCTGAACAGCTTCGTGAAGCTCTTTTATGGTTCGATTCTTTAATCTTTTATCTTGCAACCGCTCGCTGAACGACCGAGGCCGTTTAGGGTCTGGAGAGGGTATCTCAAATCTCTTCATCTTCTATATTGTACGCTAAATGCAGGAAAATTGCATTTAAGCTATAAGAAATAGAAGTAGCAGGCTCACACCGAGTATAGCCTCTTTCTTTGAGAGATAGCGTATTATCGGTTTCTTTATTTGGAACTTTTTGTACGGATAAAACGGGTACACGTCTCCGTTGAGCGCGTCTAAAGACAAATGGACAAAGTAGGCCAGAGAGAAAATAAGCCCGAAATGCAGGTTAAGCGCCACCACCAGAAGTGAAATAATAGCCCACGCCTGCACACTGTGAAAAATGTTTTTTTGGCTTCCCCACGGGTCCTTTTCTGTTAGGCTTTCATGCAGTATCGCTCGCGGTTTAAACAATATTCCATTCTGGTGATATGAAATGAGGTGGTCCAAATCCATGAACAAGGAGCCCGTGAGCGCCGCCGTATAATCCCCCGTCAACTTCCCTATGACGAGTCCCGCTAGGATATGCGTGGGGAAGGTCATTTAATTCAGGTGAAACCAGACGCTCACTCATGCTTTGATTATTTTCCTTGTTATAGAATCCACAAATAATCTAAAAGCCGGTCTCTTCTCTTTTTCATATATTATTTTGACTCCCAGTAAGTGTCCCTTTGGGCAAGTTATATCTTTTCTAGCAAGAGAGACTTTCGCTTTTGAGATTCGGTCCAAATACATTCGGCGCAAATTTCCCGAACCATCCTTTTGATACCTACAGATTGCCGCACCGCACTTCTGACAAGAAATATGAAAGAGCCGAGAATATCCTCCTCGCACTTTTTTATATCTGTCATTTTTCAATTTCATTGTGCGCCGGGCAGGATTCGAACCTGCGTAGGCCAAAGGCCAATGCGTCTACAGCGCATCCTCGTTGACCGCTTGAGTACCGACGCGCCTAATGAACTCACTAAATCGGCGCTGATGCTTCGCATTTGCCGGTTTTATCTCTCGAAAAAATCTCTCCACCTCTGAGACTCTCGTGACATACACACGGTACGCGCTCATTGCCGATGCTGCGTATCCTAACGCTCTTAGCATCTTCTGTAAAGAATATAAAAGCGGCAGAGACTTGTTAGTAAAAGATAATTGTATTCCATATTTCAACTTATAGATAGAACCGTCTGTATCAAAAAATCCGCGCAAAAAAGCAATCATATATTCCCGCTTTTTGAATATCCATAGTGGAGCATCAACTTGATCCTCGACTTTGTTTGAGACCAATCCCTCGCGCATCAACCAACTGGTAATGGCTGTTGAGCCAAGGTACACGTCTCGATATCCGGTACTTCGTACGCTAATCTTGGGCTTCTTTCCAAACACATTTTTCAAAAGCGAACTTACATGATGTGCATATTTGAGTTCCTTACTCCCCAAAGTAATAATAACTTGGAAATGACTGATATGTCCATCGCCTAACAGAACGCCGAGAAGTTCTGCCAGAGTAGCTGAACGTGTCTTAGGCAAGATTATATCCTTTCGCTGATTGTTAACGAACAACTTCTTTTCGCGACATGTAGGAATACCGAGACGGTGTAAGCGGCTAAAGACTGTTTGCGGAGCAATGTTCAATATCAATCCGACTTCACTGATGGTTTTATTTTGACTAATATACAGCGTACGTAACTCCGAACCATATCTATCCTCTTCCGATTTTGTCCACTTCTTTGCCACATGTTCATATTATTGTGGATTATCGCAATTGACCACTTTGATACTGTGAACAAGAGAAGCGCTTCCCTCTGCATCATCAAAACATCAAACACCAACAGCGGATTTTGCGCGAGCACGCGCTCCGCGCTTGCGAACGGCTCCTCTGCGAACATCAAATACAAATTCCGCGGGCTGTGTGACCTCTGCACCCTGCTTGACATCAACGTGGACCGAGCCACCCTCCATCACATTTCTGGAAACCATCATGTTGGCGATTGGAGTAAGTATTTTCGTTTGCATCAAACGCTTAAGAGGTCGCGCGCCATACTGCGAGCTGTAACCTTCTTTTGCCAGGTGCACAAGCACGGCGTCCGAGAATGTAAGTGTGATTTGCTTTTCTTGAAGTCGTTTGGCGATTATGTCTATTTGCATGCGCACAATATCTTTCACCGCATCCGGAGAAAGTATATTGAAGAGAACGATTTCATCCAGACGATTCAGGAATTCCGGACGGAAGAATTCTTTGAGCGAACTCATCACCTTCTCTTTGACTTTTTCATACCTATCGCTCTCGCTTCCGTGCGATTCGCTCCCGAAGCCAAGACTGGACATCTTGTCTATGTGTTCGGAGCCGATGTTTGAGGTCATGATGATAACGGTGTTCTTGAAGTTTACAATGCGGCCTTTTGCATCCGTCAATCTTCCGTTGTCCAAGACCTGAAGCAGAATATTAAACACTTCCGAATGCGCTTTTTCTATCTCATCAAATAGAACAACGGAGTAGGGCCTATGCCGCACAAGTTCCGTTAACCCCCCGCCTTCGTCGTGTCCCACATATCCTGGCGGCGAGCCAATCATCTTAGATACGGAATGTTTCTCCATGTATTCTGACATGTCAACGCGAATGAGCGCCTTGTCGCTGTTGAAAAGGAAATCTGCGAGCGCCCGCGTAAGCTCGGTCTTGCCTACTCCGGTCGGACCCAAAAACAGGAAACTGCCCACTGGGCGATTCGGGTCGGCAATACCGGCGCGGCTTCGCTTGATAGCATCTGAAACTTTTTGCAACGCTTCGTCCTGGCCGACGATGCGCTTCTTCAGCTCCTCCTCCATTCTGGAAAGCTTCTCCGCCTCTTCCTCAAGCATGCGCGTTATGGGAACGCCGGTCCAACGGGACACGACTCCGGCAATATCTTCTTCTGTGATTTCCTCCTTGAGAACACGCCGAGTTGCTTGTAGTTTCTTCAAACGCTTCGCCGCAGCTTCAATTTCCTTTTCCAGGAGCGGAATTTTGCCGTAGCGAATTTCAGCCGTTTTTGTGAGGTCTGCTATCGCTTCCGCCGCATCCGCTTCAATGCGCGCCTTCTCAAGGTCGCCCTTCGCGCGCTTGATTTCTGCGATGGTTTCGCGCTCATTTTTCCATTTGAGCTCAAGCTCGCGCGTACCGTCTTTCAAGTCAGCGACTTCTTTTTCTATCGCCCTCACGCGCGTACGCGCCTTGCCGTCGCTTTCTTCCGATTCCTTTTTCAATGCCTCCCGTTCAATTTCCAAACGCATAATCTTGCGCTGCGCTTCTTCAAGCGCGGGCGGTTTGTTCTCAAGCGAGAGGCGCAAGGCCGATGAAGCTTCGTCTATCAAATCAATTGCCTTGTCCGGTAGAAAACGTTCTGTGATGTAGCGGATAGAAAGCTGAACCGCCGCAACGATAGCATCGTCCGTAATTCGCACGCCATGGAACAGCTCGTACCGTTCTTTAAGACCGCGCAAAATCGCGATTGCGTCGTCCTGTGAAGGTTCATTCACGTACACAGGCTGGAATCTGCGCGTGAGCGCGGGGTCGTGTTCAATATGTCTCTGAAACTCCTTGAGCGTTGTCGCGCCGATAACGCGGATATCGCCGCGCGCAAGAGCGGGCTTCAGCATATTGGATGCGTCCATTGACCCTTCGGCGGCTCCCGCACCCACAAGTGTATGCATTTCGTCAATGAAAAGAATTATTTTTCCTTCCGAGCGCTCAACTTCCCGCATCACTGCTTTCAGCCGCTCTTCAAATTCTCCACGATACTTTGTGCCGGCAATGAGAAGCCCTAGGTCAAGCTGTACGAGATCCTTGCCGCGCAAAGATTCCGGCACATCGCCCGAGGCAAGCTGCTGTGCCAGCCCTTCCGCAACCGCGGTCTTTCCGACTCCTGCCTCTCCTATCAAAATCGGATTATTTTTGGTACGGCGTGAGAGTATCTGAATGACGCGCGTAATCTCCATATTCCGCCCGATGACCGGGTCTAATTTATTTTCGCGGGCGCGGTCTGTGAGCGAACGGGCAAACCGCGTAAGCGCACGGGGCTTTTTCGGCTCGTCAATGTCGCGTATCTTCCCTTCTTTAATGTCCGTAAGCACGCGCGCGAGGGCGGCACGATCCACGCGAAATCTCGTAAGTATGTCGGCTGCCGGCCCCGGATTTTCCGCCACTCCCAAAAGAAGATGTTCCGGCGAAACAAACTGGTCGTTGAAACTTGCGGCTATCCGCGGGACTGCCTCAAAGACTTTCACGAGCTCCGGCGTCAAGTACAGTTGGAATGAAGGGGATATGGTATTCCCTCCTCCGCTTCCTTCAATGAGTTCAAGCACGGAATCGGTAAGGTGAACGACATCAACTTCTACTTGCTCAAGCATCGGGAGAACCATGGACTCCTCCTGCGTGAGAAGCGCAGCCAAGAGATGCAGTGTGGAAACTTGGTTGTGGCCGCGTTCAACCGCAAGCTGATGTGCGCGGTGCACAGATTCTTTCGCTTTAGTCGTGTAATTGTTGAATGGAACCATAGAGATAGATTACAGGGTTTAGGGTTTAGGGTTTAGGTTGCTTGAACTGTGTATCATCATACATGATTATCATTTAGCGGGCTTTTTATCAAGCACCGGCGCACCGGAAGATACACTCTTGATGAGAGCCGATGCCGAGATGAATCCGCTCTCTGAAACACTGCGCGAAACCCCTGTGCTTATTCCGACGACCTCTCCATCCGTGTTCAGTAACATACTTCCCGGCAATATCGCATCCGCCGAAATACCCGTATCAATCACTCCCGCGCGCGCAGCATCTGCAGATTCCACACGAGGGATAAGCGCCGTAACTATGCCGTCGGCTATGCGGGAAATGTTTTTGCCGGAGAACGCTATGACCGTCTGCCCCAGAACCGGCTGCTGGAGAGCGACCGCTGCAGATTTCCAAACCAATGCCTTGCCATCTGCTGACGTCGTTGCAGGCTGAAGAAATGCGGTGCCGGAACCAGCATCACGCGCAGTGACAAATGCTCGCACGCGCGCCCCGTCGGACAATTCAATTTCCGCGTCTGCATTTTCGCCGAAAATGTCAGAGTCGCTCGCAATCGCGCCGGAGGCATCAACAACAACACCGAATCCCAAGAACACCGATGCGGAATCTCTCGTGTAGAGCCGGACCACTGACGGGTTGACGCGTTCAACGGCCTGTGAAATAAGGTCCGACTCTTTGACCACGACGGTCTTTTCCCTCGTGACGACCGCTGCTGTCTGCCCCCCGGGAACCACTTTTTCCACGGTACGTTCCACAATCCTGTTAACGCTTTGCGCGATGGACGGCGGGGCTTGTTCCATGAGCGAAACCGTGACGATACCGGTCGCGATAGATGTAACGAAGCTCACGAGAAGTGTCAGAAGTACGATTTGAGATTTTGAAAGGTGTTCAATATCCATAGCAGTTTTAGAGAGTTCTCATGTCCGCATAATACAATGCACGATAAAGAGTGCAATGTTTTGGTCAATGTGGCTGGAGGCGGGAAGCAATTGCAGTACATTCTTTAATCACTCGTCTGATGCCGCTCTCGGTCGTGTCTCTGCCTAATGAAAAACGGAGGGAATTTTCCGCCCTCCAAGCCTCTCCGCCGAGAGCCGCAACGACGTGCGAAATCTTCTCTGTACCCTCTCCGCAAGCGCTTTTGGTAGAAATGAAAATGCCGGCCATATCAAGCGAGAGTACGAAATACTCGCCTTGTACTTTCGGCACGGAAATGTTGAGCATGTGCGGGAGTGAATGTTTGATGTCTCCATTAATAATCAGGCCTGGAATTCCTGCAACAAGTCCCGAAAAAAGCTGGTCGCGTAATTGTGCGAGACGTTTTGATTCCGAGTCGCGCTCGCGTGCGACGCCTTCAAACGCTTTTGCGAATCCTGCCACGAGCGCGACATTTTCGGTTCCGGAACGAAGACCGTTCTCTTGTCCGCCTCCAAGGATTACCGGCGCAAGTTCCGCCCTGTCGTTTCTGAATAGCGCGCCGATGCCATGCGGGCCGTAAAGTTTGGCCGCTCCAACCGATAAAAGGTCGACGCCAAGCGAGTGCGCTTGGGCGGAAAGATACAAAGGCGCCTGGCCCGCATCACTGTGAAATATGACAACGGAGTCCTGTTTCTTTTCATGCTCACGGATAACGCGCGATATTTCCGAGAGCGGCTGTACAACGCCAATCTCATTGTTCGCCCATCCGACAGAAACAAAAACAGTTTCTTTTCGCAGTTCCTTTTTTATCGCCCGCGCTGATATGAGCCCGTGCGAATTTGGATTTACGAAAGAAACCATGCCGCCCAATTCTTTAATATGCTCAAAACACGAGAGAACGGACGCGTGCTCAATGGATGTCGTTATCCAGTGCGTATACTTGGAGGTCTCACCTCCAAGTACTACTTTCTTGAACGAACCGAGAATGGCTAGGTTATTTGATTCGGTAATTCCGGATGTGAGAATAATTTCCCTCGGCTTGCATCCCAGTTGCGCGGCAATCTGCGCGCGCGAATTTAGAAGCGAGCGCGCTGCGCGCACCCCCTCATCGTGAATTGAACCCGGGTTTCCTACTAATTTCTCTGCCGAGCGCATAGCGCGAACAGCCTGCGCTAACATAGGAGTCGCGCTTGCGTAATCCAGATATATTCTTTTGCTTGAGAAAAGTCTCACGTAAGCAATATAGCATTTCCATCGTTTTGGCGTATACTTTCCGAAATCTTCTCTCTATGAGTAGAAACACTAGCGCTTATGATTCAAAAAACTTCCAACGTAACGGAGAGACCGCCTATTGTCGCGGTGATGGGTCACGTTGACCACGGCAAATCCACTCTCTTGGATTTCATCAGGCATACAAGCACCGTTGAGAAAGAAGCGGGCGGAATAACGCAGCACGTCGTTGCGTATGAAGTGCTTCATACGCCGCAGAAGAACGCAGAACGAACGCCGAACAGCGCAGAAGAGATTCAGCGTCTTTCTGCGTCAAGTCCGCGTGAGTCCGCGCTTTCCGAAGGAAAGAGAATCACGTTCATAGATACTCCCGGACACGCCGCATTCAAGGCAATCCGCGCGCGCGGCGCAAATGTCGCGGACATCGCGATACTCGTTGTCGCCGCCGACGACGGCGTCAAAGCGCAAACACTGGAAGCGTTGGAAAGCATCAGGTCGGCAAAAATCCCATTCATAGTCGCCATAAACAAAATAGACAAGCCGAACGCAAATGTGGAGCGCACGCAGGCATCGCTCATGGAAAACGCGGTGTATCTTGAGACGCTCGGCGGAGACGTTCCGTGGGCGGCAATTTCGGCAAAAAACGGAACGGGCGTGGAAGGACTCCTTGACCTGATACTCGTCGTCGCAGAAGTGGAGGGGCTCACGGGAGACACCTCACTTCCCGCAGAAGGCTGGGTTATTGAAGCACATCGCGACCAAAAGCGCGGCATCGCGGCGACCCTCATTATCACGAACGGAACACTCGCAACGGGCATGTCTGTGCGCGCGGGACGCGCAATAGCGCCAGTGCGCATAATGGAAAATTTCGCAGGCAAAACCATTAAACAGGCCGGTCTCTCCAGCCCCGTTTCAATTACCGGATTTGATGAATTGCCTATCGCTGGTGAGCCGTTTCTGGCGTACAACAGCAGGAGAGATGCGGAAAATGCGCGCTCTGCGGCTCAATCAAGCGAGAAGGCGGGCGGGCGCATTACAACTGGCGTTTCTGCGGACGAGACGGATGGCGTCTTCAGAATTCCCATCGTCGTTCGGGCCGACACAACCGGCTCTTTGGAGGCCATTGAGCACGAGATGCGCCGCATCGGCGACGAACACGCACAAGTAAAAATCGTGCTTTCGGGCATCGGTGACATTTCGGAAAATGACATCAAGGCTGCATCCTCTTCTTTTGGAAAGCAAACTGTAGTTGTGGGATTCAATGTGAACGTAGACACCGTGGCGCTGGAACGTGCGCGACAACATGGTATACGCATAGAGAAATTTGACATCATTTATAAATTGGTGGAAAAGTTGGAAGAAATTCTTAAAGAATCGTCCCCAAAGAGAAGCGTTGAGGAGATAACGGGAAGCGCGAAAGTTATTAGACAGTTCGGCACGCAGAAAACTTTGCACGTCGTCGGCGGTTCGGTTTCCGAAGGATACATCGGGCGCAATGCGTCAGTGCGGGTATCTAGACGCGGAACGATAATAGGAATCGGGAAAATCAAGAACATTCAATCTCATAAAGAAAATGTGGACAGGGTGGAAACAGGCGGTGAATTCGGCGCGCAAATAGAAGCGGTCTTTGAAATCGCACAGGGCGACACACTGCAGGGCTTCACAACGGTCTTGAAATAACATGGCAACGAGGAGACAAACACAAGTCGCGGAATTGATAGCGCGCCTTGCGGGAGAGTTTCTTGAGCGCGAATCAAATCACCAGTCCCTTATCACGGTCACTCGTTCAGAGATGTCACCGGACCTAAAGAATGTCACAATATTTTTTTCCGTGTTGCCCGAGAAATTTGAGCAGTCAGCCCTTATGTTTGCGAAACGCGTTCGCACGGATTTTCGCGAGTATCTAAAAAAGAAGAGCCAAATGAAATTCTTGCCGACCGTTGATTTTGAACTTGATTTAGGGGAAAAACACCGACAGAAGATAGATGAGCTGATACGAAATACATAGTCCGCTGTGTTATATTGTTCCTCACTGGCCCGGTGGCGAAGTAGAAACGCTAGAGTCTGCAAAACTCTCATGCGCGGGTGCGATTCCCGCCCGGGCCTCAACATGAAATTCCCACCGAAACCAAAGACTCCATATCTTCTCTATAACGCCCAAGACAAACGTATTTTTAGAAAGTTGGCTACACTCTCAAAAACTGCTACAAGTCCCGATGAAAAACGACTTGTCCGATTCCTGTACTCGCAACTTGAGAGTGACTGGCGCACACCGCTTGAAAGTTTTATCAATAAGCTGTTAAAGTGAAAGAAAATGGTATACCTGCAGTACACGCATTGTATATTCGTCTACCATTTGGTACAATCGGGACGTGAACCGGAAAAGACGCTGGACAATTGAGCAGTTGAGGGAAGCTGTCGCGTCTTCAAGAAGCATGGGCCAGGTCATTTTGAAGTTGGGATTAGTTCCCGCTGGCGGGAACTATGACCAATTGCGTAAGTATATACAAGAAAACTTGTTTGATACTTCGCATTTTACTGGACGCGGATGGTCGAGAGGTATGAAGTTTCCCTTTAAACCGTTGGTTCCACTAAATGAAATCCTGGTACAAAGTAGTCGGTACCAAAGCTATAAACTTAAGGCTCGTTTGTTTTCCGAAAAGTTAAAGAAAACGGAGTGTGAAATGTGCGGATGGGCTCAGTATTCCGCAGATGGTCGCCTGCCTCTGGAGCTTGACCATATCAATGGAAACAGACATGATAATCGCTTAGAGAACCTGCGAGTTCTTTGTCCGAATTGTCATAGCCTTCAGCCCACACACCGCGGCAGGAACTTGAAAAATAAAAGCCGGGATGGCGGAATTGGTTTACGCGCATCACTTAAGATGATGTGACCGAAAGGTCGTGAGGGTTCGAGTCCCTCTCCCGGCACTGAGAGACAAGTGGAGCGTCGCTCGACGCAATTGCATATTTGAATAGATCACTCGCTTGATTTATTCGGGAAAATCCACACATACAAATCGCGAAAAATCATCTGGAGCCTGCCGTTTCTTTCGGTTATTTCCGTCAGTTTCCTTCCGACACTTGCCTTTACGTCTTCAGACAACACATTCCAATAGGTTCGCAAGATGAATGAAAGAAGCAACTTGCCCTCGTCCGTAGGATTGAATTCTCCGCTTTGGAAACACGCGCTCACGTTCGTATGTGCGTCAACGATGTTTGTTTCACTCCGAATGTTTAGAACTTGTAGTTCATCGATTATTTCCTCTCCCGGCAACTCAGGCGTGGATTGCTTGCCGAGTGAGTGCAAATACGCAAGAATTTCATATCGGTCGCTTTGTCGCGAATAAAGCGTTATCAACCCAACGCCGCCATCTTGAATTGTACTTTGAAACTTTGCTAGCGAATTGGATTCGCGCGGCACGTTTTTCCAATTTTGCACGTAGTACCAAACATGAGAGGAAGCGGAAAAATCTGCGCGACGCGGCGCGTATGTTGGATTTTCGAATGGGACAACCGCATATTCCTTTACAGTTTCCGTCAATCCCGCCGCTTCTGCGTTGCGCAAAAATTCTTCCTTCATAGGAGCTGATACATCCTCGCAAAAGATCGAAAGCCCATTTTTCGTGCCGCGCGAATCCATTATTGCTTTTGCAAAAGGTATTTCAAGACCACCATTTCCAGCCCCTACAAAATATGCGCGAAATTCCTGATTGGGATCGATAGCTTTGCGCCATGTAGTGGGGGCGCGTTGTTGCAAGCCGTGAAGTGTAGCTTGCAACTGGATTTCTTTCTGATCGGTATTGCGCAGAAAAGCAGAGAAGCGTTCTTTGCGGACGTCAAACGCAGCAGTTCGCACATTTTCGGCAGTTTCCATAAATTGATAATACACCTTTTTTAACTAACTGAGATGATGGAACATTTGGGGTTCGCGCGAATGATAGGATTACTGCACGAACACGGCAATCGAAGTAGCATTATAACATTCCAACATTCTGCAGAATGTTAGAATGTTATTTTCTGTATTCTTTGTTTCAGTTCCTTAAATCCGAGATTGCCCGGCGCACCCAAACTCACCTTTGATGCGATGTTCGCCGCTAAGTCCGGCTTTTCGGAGACCATTTCCGCTGCCTGTTTGTAGGCATCGCGGAATGGAACTCCTTTCTCGGTCACCAATTTGTTCGCGATGTCGGCGGTGAATATTCCCTGCGTGATTTTCGACTTGATGTTTCCCTCTTTCGGAATAAGCCCTCCCAAAAGCAACCCGACAACTTCCAAACTGTCGGCGACAATTTTCGTGCTCTCAAAAACCGGCTTTTTCATAAGCTGTCCGTCCCTGTTGTAGCCGGAAAGAAGATTCTTGGAAATGTCTTTGACCATTAACTGATTCGCTATGACAACGCTCACATTCCCGCGCAAAATCTCCATCACATCCAGATTGTGCTTATGCGGCATGATGCTAGAGCCGGTTGTAAGCGATTCATCAACAGCGAAAAAATCAAATTCCTGCGATGTGAACAGAAGCATGTCGTTCGCAAACTTGCCCAATGTGAGCATCACCTGCGCGAGTGCCTCCATGTAGGCGCTTTCAAATTTCCCGCGCGAGTTTTGGCAATAGAGTGAGTTAACTTGCACGCCGGCAAATCCAAGTTCTTTGCTTGTGAATTCTCTATCAAGCGGAATTGAGACGCCAAAGCCCGCCGCCGAACCAAGCGGATTCTTGTCTATGTGTTTTGCGGTCAGAGCAATGAAATCCGCATCGTCCAATAAGCTCTCGGTAAAAGCCGAGAAGTAATGCCCTAAACTAGAAAGCATTGCTTGCTGTGTGTGAGAATATCCGGGCATGGGAACGTTCCGTCCACAGGTGCCGATGCCTGCCTCATCGGCGGAGTATTTCTCGGCCATCTTTAGGAATACATCCGCGAGACCGACAGAGGACGCTCCCAACTCCGCGAGATTGTGCTTCATGTAGAGGCGTACCGCGACCAGAACCTGGTCGTTCCTGCTTCTCCCTGTGTGCAGTCTTTTGCCAGTATTCCCGATTTTCTCTACCAGATAATTTTCTATGACCGTATGGCAATCCTCATCTTCCGGCGTGATGTTTACCTTGCCCGCCTGAAAATCTTTGAGGAGTGCGCCCAGCCCGCCGAGTATTTCTTTTGCTTCTGCGCTTGTAAGTATGCCGATTTTCTCTAAGCCTTTCGCGTGGACGCAACTCGCCTGAATATCAAACGGCAGAAGTTCCAAATCAAAAACAGAGTCCGTACCGGCGGTATATTTCTCCACTGCGGGGTGCAGCGATTCTTCATTTTTTTTCCAAAGTTTTGCCATAAGAATAGGGTATAGGGTATAGAGAATTACTTCTTTTTATCCTTACCCTTAGATGCCCTTTTTATTTCATTGGCGATTTTCATTTGCAACGAATAGAGTTCAATGAACCCCGCACTTGCATTCACATTAAAGTTATATCCTTCCGCATTGTTGAATGAAACGAATGCCAGAGCGTACGGCGATTTTACGGCGACAACCACTGCTTGTCCCTTGAACAATCTGACGGTTACTTCGCCACTCACCTTTTCATTCACAGAATCATTGAACGCGTTCAGGGCGTCCATGACGGGGTCATACCAATAGGCGCTGTAACAGAAGTATCCCCAGCGGGTATCCATTGTTTCTTTCACCTCATTCAGAACCTTGGTTGAAACGTATCTCTCCAAGTAGCGGTGAGCCTCAATAATCGTGTGAAGTCCCGGGTGCTCATAGACTCCCCTATTTTTTAATCCTATCAATCTGTCTTCAAGAACCTGGAACGTGCCGACTCCGTGTTTGCCGGCAACTTTGTTCAATTTCATGATGAGTGCGCCAAGGGTCAATTTTTCTCCATTCAACGCAACGGGAACTCCGTGCTTGAATTCCAACTTTACGAACTCCGGCTTGTCGGGTGCATTCTTCGGAAGCGTGTACGTCGTGAGAAACCGCTCTTCCGGGGCAATGAGCCCGGGGTCGGTGATTTCTCCGCCTTCCCACGTGATGCCTCCCATATTGTCGTCGTCAGAGTACGGAAAATCAATTGTTGCTGGAACCGGAATGCCGTTTTCTTTGGCGTATGCAATTTCTTCTTTCCTGTCCATGCCCCACTCCCTGACGGGCGCGACTATTTTCATGTTCGGATTGTGCGCGAGAATGTATCCGTCAATCCTGACCTGGTCATTTCCCTTTCCCGTGCATCCGTGAGCGATTGCGTCGGCGCCTTCCTTCTCCGCAACCTCAACCGCCTTCTTTGCCAGAATCGCGCGCGCCATCGGCGTTGAGAGATGATACTCGCCCTGGTAGTGGGCATTCGCTTTGATACCCTTCGCCAGATACTCATTCGCGAATTCCTCTTTGACATCAAGCGCGACGGCCTTCACTGCTCCGAATTTCATAGCCTTCTGTCTGATTGCCTCCAAATCATCGTGTTGCTGGCCGAGGTCAAGCGTGAGCGTCACGACCTTGGCCTTGTATTCGTCTTGAATCCATTTGAGTAGCACAGAAGTATCAAGCCCACCCGAATAGAGAAGGACGACTTTCTTAATGTCTTTTTTCTTTCCCTCGTACGAGGCGACTTTGTGGTACGGATGTTGTGGTTTCATGTTAGATTTTGTTACGAGTAAAACGAGTTAGAAAATCTTACATCCAGCACTTTTGTTTCTGAAGGAAACGAAGGTGCTGGGTCAAGACGATTCATTCCCCCATATTTACTGCTTAATTTTACCCTATTAATTAAAAACGGCCTACTTAGGCCGCTTTGGAGTACAAATAAACAGGCACTCTAAAACAGCCGAATAGAGGCTGTTCGACGTCGGTTTTGTGTGTTTGTGATTCTGACCTGCATGCGTTCACTATAACCCATTATCCGACTTTGTGCAATTCGCGGAAAGTCTTCACAAATCCAGTGAGGCGTCGCCTCACTGGATTTGTCTCTGCGTAAATCTGCGAGCGACATCAGTCGCTACCATTGTCTCTCTCTCTCTCTCTCTCTCTCTCTCTCTCTCTCTCTCTGATTCGAGATAGTGCGGTTAGAAACAAACGTATGGAATAGTCCATACGTCACGGGAGAAAGCGCTATGGAAATAATCGCGGTAGCGGGGGCGGCCCTAGCGGCCGCGCTTTTCCTTTCATTGTTATTGTTCGGCGCGCTTTTCGGGCTGGCTGGCTTTCTGTTGATTGCCTTCAGGGCCATCTTCCAGCCGGCCTACCTGAGCAGGCTATTGGACTGAGAACCGTAAGTTTTCAGTCTTACGGATCATCGTCCTATGCCCCGCGGCGCGAGCGGGGCATGACTTTTTCTGAATAAATTCTGGACCAAATGCTTGCATGTAGGCACCAGCTACTATATATTGTGCCCACGCCAGCAATTTGATGGGTCGATGGGTTTGTCATCTGGGCCAAGCCACGAATCTGTTGATTCGCCTGTAGACGGCGTGACAATTTAATAGAGAGCGGACGGTTTATACTCTTCTGCCAGGCGACTGAAACGGAAGGAGCAGAGGGCACCGGAAGCACTTAACACATGTCAAATAAGACCATTGGTCAGGACGAGGTGGAAGATAAGAAAATAGAGGCGAGAGAAGAGGGAGAGGTTTTAATAAAAGAGGGGCCGATGGCGGAACTGCTCCGCTCGGCTCCAAAGGTCCCCGCGATTGATGATGTCGTGGAAGGGCCTGTAATCGCCTTCGGACGGGCACGCGTTTTCGTTGATATCCAGCCGTTCGGCACTGGTATCATTTACGGGCGCGAATATCTCTCTGCCCGCGAGACTCTGAAGAACGTAAACATCGGTGACACCATCACGGCAAAAGTGATGGGCACAGACAACGCGGAAGGATACATTGAACTAAGTCTGCGCGAAGCGCGACAGGCGCTCATCTGGAACGAGGCCGAGTCTGCGATGAATAAGAAGACCAACTTTGAGCTTGTCATAACGGATGCGAACAAGGGCGGGCTCATCATCAACTGGAACGGAATCCACGGCTTCCTCCCCGCTTCTCAGCTTTCGCACGAGCACTACCCGCGTGTTCCGGACGGCGACAAGGACAAAATATTTGCGGAGTTGAAGAAAATGGTGGGCGGCAAAATTGAAGTATTAATCATCACCGCAAATCCGAAGGAGCAGAAACTTATTTTCAGCGAGAAGGGCGCGGGAACATCCGAGCGCACGTCTCTGGTTGAGAAGTACCACATCGGCGATGTGTTTGAGGGCATTGTTACGGGTGCAACGGAATTCGGCATATTCGTGAAGCTGGAAGAAGGGCTGGAAGGCCTCGTGCACATTTCCGAAATGGATTGGGCGCTCGTTGAAAACCCGAAGACACGCTTCAAGGTAGGCGAAAAAGTAAAAGTGAAAGTCATTGAAATAAAAGATGGGAAGGTTTCGCTCTCTCTCAAAGCCCTTATTGAAGACCCGTGGATATCGGCGGGAGCCAAGTACAAGAAAGACCAGAAAGTGGATGCTGTCGTCATTAAATACAATAAGCACGGCGCGCTCGCTTCCATTGAGGAGGGTGTCGCAGGCCTCGTTCACATTTCAGAATTCACGAATGAGGAAGACTTGCACGCGAAATTGGAGCTCGGCAAAGTGTACCCGTTTATAATTACATTTTTTGAACCAAAAGAACGAAGAATGACACTCAAGCCATCTGTATAGTAAGTTAGCCAATAGGGTTTAGCCACTAGAGAAATCCTCCTTTCTTGCTCGCACTTCCCTAAACCCTATACCCTAGTGGCTATATTCTAGTCAGTTAAATTCATTCATCGCCCTCTCTGTCCCCTCTGTCGCAATCACCTCCAGCGCGCGCGACACTTTCTTGAATATTGTTTTCAACTGTTCAAGCTCGTGCGGTTTGAATTTCGTAAGAATATAGTTGACAACTACTTTCTCCCCAACCGGTTTCCTGATAGCACCAGATGCCGTTGATTGAGAAACTCCCACGCGCACGCGCGTAAATTTCTTGGTCTTCAATACTTTCATTATGGATTCAACTCCCTTGTGTCCCCCGCTTCCGCGGTTGTAGGAAATCTTCATCGTCCCCAACGGAAGATCCAAGTCATCGTACACAACGGCCATGCGCTCTGCTGCTTTCGGACTCTTCACGAATTTTGCGACAGCAGCCCCAGATTTATTCATGAATGTATTCGGAAGAACCAGAGCAACTAGTGTCTTTCCAATAACCCCACGTGACACTAGCGATTTTGATTTTGTGTCTTCTTTCCACTCGCTCAACTTTGCATTTTTTGCAAAGTATTCAACCGCCATACGCCCCGTGTTGTGCCGCGTGCCCTCATATTCGTATCCGGGATTTCCCAAACCGACGATTATCCATGCCATAGCAAAGCAGTATACAACATTTTGTATTATGTATTCAGCAAGGCCTGAAACTTCATTCATCTGAAAATTGAAAATCATTTAGCATGCGACATGGTAAACATTTGGTGTCAACGGCACGAGCGATGTAGACTGTCCGCACATGGAGATGACATTGAAAGATACCATCTCACCATCGGAGACTCCTCCAGCTTCCTCCCGTTCCATTTTCGGGTATACCGTAGTCGCACTGGGCCTGGCACTTTTCATCCGCTTTTTTATCGCCGCTCCGTACATCGTAGAGGGTTCCTCAATGGAACCGATGTTCTTCGGATGGGATTACTTGATAATAGACAAGGTTGTGTACGACATAAAGACGCCCGCTCGTGGCGAGGTTATTGTTTTCACGCTCCCGCAAGACGCTTCCCGCTCGCTCATTAAGCGCGTAATAGGACTGCCGGGCGAAACAGTCCGTATTTCCGACTCTACCGTGACAATCATCAACGCAAATAACCCCGATGGGTTCACGCTTGCAGAGCCCTATATTGACCCGAAGAATGCCACAAGGGGCGAGAGTGTTGAGAGAACGCTCGGCGCGGACGAATATTTTGTTATGGGGGATAACAGGCGTGTATCTTCAGACTCGCGCCTATGGGGGGGTCTCCCAAAAGCGGATATCAGCGGACGGGTTGACGCGCGCCTCTTTCCTTTCAATGCGATAGGCATTTTGCCCGGGAGATTTTTGTATTTAGAAAAATAAAGAAGTTGTTATGAGCAAAGCGAATTACAAATTCTTTATCCCACACCACTTTGGCGTCCAAAACCAGATGGAACACTTTGCGCTGTCGCTGAGACCGTCTCGACTGAACATGAAATATGAAACGAGCAGCAGGGGACGCCAAAGTGGTGTGGGATGTAAGTTGTTTCTAAGCTCGTTAGCACTCGCTAAGAAAAACTAACATGTTCCGTCTTAAAGATACACGGCATCAGAACACCGCGGAATTTCTTTCCTCGGCAATTAGGATTGCGGAGTACTATGGATTCTCATCGCTGGAAGAGGCCGCGAAACTCCCGCGCCCCAAAGAAATTGTTGTTGCAAATCAGAATCAGCCCGAAAAGCGCAAGATTCCTTCCGCCGCAGAGTGCGAATCCGAAATGATATTCGCGCACCGTGATGAGCGCGCACTTGTTTCGGCGGCGAAACGCTGTCTCTCATCACTGCGAGACACCGGCTCGCGACTCCTATGGAGACGGTCTTCAGGAGCGTCAAGAGAGCGCTCAAATGTTCCTTCAGTCGTATTGGAACTTCATGTCGTCGGGTCATCGGGAGCAGTAGCCGAAGCACTTCTCATCGTTGTAGCAGACGCGATAGCGGCGGAAGCTGGTATTAAACAGCGCGTCCTTTCCATTAACAGCATCGGCTCAACGGATTCTTCCAACCGCTACGTGCGCGACATCGGCATATATCTGCGAAAACATATTGAAAGCATCTCGCCGACATTGCGTCCGCGAGTTGGAGACGACCCGCTCGGCGTTCTTATCCAACTGATAGAACGGGGGCATCCAGCCGCGCCGCGCGCGCCACAATCAATGGAATACCTGACTGAAGATGAACGGAGGAAATTCTGGAATCTGCTGGAGTACTTGGAGGTTTTCGGATTGCCATACGAACTTAATCCGCAGGTGCTCGGCAGCCGCGATTGCTGGGTGCATTCTATTTTTGAAATAGCGGCCGTTGACGAAGAGACAGGCGCCCGTATTTTGCTCGCATACGGCGGACGATACGATCCGCTTGCCGCGCGATTTTCCGCCCCGCCGGTTGGGGCGGGACATGTAGACGGTGTGCCCGCGGCAGTTATATCTATTGCCTGCGAGATACACGGCAAAATGACTATTAAACACGCGGAGCGCGTAGCTCCGGCTCTCTATTTTGCGCATCTTGGGCCGGAGGCGCGCCGGCGCTCTCTCGGAGTCATGGAGACCCTGCGCAAGGCCGAAATACCGGTCTATCAATCGCTCCTCTACGAACGCATCGGAGAACAAATGGAGGAAGCAAAACGGTATGCAGTTCCCTACATCCTCCTCATGGGGCACAAAGAAGCGATGGAGAACACTATCCTCGTTCGCGAAGTCTCAACCAACTCACAGAACGCCATACCGCTACCCGAGCTGACAAATTACCTCAAACGGCACCGGGTAGTTGCGACTGCATAGAGCATCTTTTGTTATATACACAAAATCCTATGAGATGTCATCTCATAGGACCTGTCGAGGGCTTGCCCGCAACATCGCAGAATGATATAGTCTCGCCAATGATAAATGCAGAAGTATCAAAAAGCGGAAGCGAAACCGCCATTTCAACTATCCGAAAATTCAGCCGCAAGGTGCGCGGTGCAGGTCTTATCCGGACAGTCCGCGACAAGCGTTACTTTGAAAGGGTTACGTCCAAAATCGTAAAAAAGAAACGCACCCTTAAATCAATACAGCGCCGCAAAGAGTACAACCAGCTCTTGAAAGAAGGAAAAATAACGGAAGAGCCGAAGCAGTACGGCCACGCGCGTTCTACATTCCACGGGGCCGAGTCGCAACAAACCGCACGACCAAGCATACCTGCCATGCCCGCGCATACAGGGCAGGTAGGCGGAGAAACTCCCGCCCGCTAACTGACGCGAAACTATGAGAGGCACGCCCCAGTGTAGTAGAGCACAGCTCACTACGGGGCGGGGCGCGGAAATGTAGTGGTGCAAGACCTATATGATGTCCCCGAACAACTATTCGCGCACGCTGATAGAGATAAAGCAAACGGTTAAAACACGCGTCCCGCTCATTCCATTTGCAGGCATAGCACGCGCAGTGTTGAACGAGAGATATGTTCTGTCGCTCGTTATATGCGGCGACACGCTCGCCAGGCGAATCAACCGCACGTACAGAAAGAAAGATTACTCACCCAACGTCCTGTCGTTTCCTCTCGGCGAATACGAAGGTGAGATTTTTTTGAATGTGAGATGTGCGGAGCGTGAAGCTAGGGCTGCGAAAATGAACGTGCGCGAACGCATCGCGCTTTTATTCGCGCACGGATGCCTTCATTTGCGTGGATTACGCCACGGCACAGTAATGGAAAACATGGAGAAAAATATCCTCAAGAAATTCGGTTTTTGATACCGCCCATGTACATGTTGTCCACGCACGCATGCATTTTGTGCGCAGAAAATGCGCGCTACAATGAAAGCTAATGCGCAGATATTACACGGGGATTGATGTCGGTACGTACCACGTGAAAGTGGTTATTGCTACGCCTGCCGAAAACCCCGACCTTCCGATGCAAATTATCGGAACAGGAGTCGCCACCTCAAGAGGAATGCGCCACGGCTTTGTCATCGACCAAAATGAGGCGACAAGGAGCGTTAAAGAAGCGCTTATGCGTGCATCATCAGCCGCTAAAGTCCCCATTAAAAGCGCGCGGGTTGCCTTGGGCGGACTAGGTCTTGACGAAATACGTTCCACGGGAGAAGTGACCTTGACCCCCTCCGGCGGAATAGTAACCGCCCGCGAAATAGAGCGCGCAGGGCGCGAGAGCGAGAAAAAAGCATCGGCAAAGTTGACCAATCGCACTATCGTCCACACCATTCCTATTGAGTTCCGCGTTGA
This sequence comes from bacterium, assembly GCA_030648265.1. GTDB lineage: Bacteria > Patescibacteriota > Minisyncoccia > Phycocordibacterales > UBA2100 > UBA10103. Next base: position 6,882 of record JAUSHX010000015.1, on the reverse strand, counting down.
TGGTACAAAAGTGCTGGGACAGCCGAACGGGCTTCAGGGCACAAAGCTCGCCGTGGACACGCTTCTCATAACAATGCTCTCACAGCATCACGACGACCTTATAGAAGCCGTGGAAGCGGCAGGGGTTGAGGTGGAGGGCGTTATGGCATCTCCCTTGGCAGCGAGTCTTGTGACTCTCTCAAAAGCCCAAAAAACGGCAGGGGTTGTTCTGGCAAATATCGGTGCGGAAACTCTTTCCGTAATAATCTTTGACAATGACGTTCCCATTTCGGTCAAAGTTTTCCCTAACGGTTCCACTGACATTACGAACACCATCGCGCTGTCGCTGCAAATTCCGCCTTCGGAAGCGGAACAAATGAAGCGCGGAGCGGTCACCGGAAGCGACATACCGCCCCGAAAGATGAATATGATAATAGCCGGACGCCTGAAAGATATGTTCGTAATCGTGAACGCGCACCTGAAGTCCATAGGACGTCAGCGGCTGCTCCCCGCGGGAATAATCATAACGGGCGGGGGTTCCGGTCTCGCTAGCGCGGCCGACATCGCGCGCACTGTCCTCCGGCTTCCCTCGCAAATCGGACTCATAGGAAACTTGACGCGAACAGGAAGCGCGGATGCGACATGGTCTGTCGCCTACGGCCTCTGCCGATGGGCATATGCGGAGGACATGACCGCTGAAGAGCATTCCATCGGAGAAATTATCCGCCGTGGCGGAGAGTCTATAAAACAAGCGGTGCGGGCGCTGTTACCTTAAAATCAGCTGCTAGCTTCTAGGGGCTAGCTTCTAGCTTTTGAGAAAATACAAATGAAAGGCCGCCGGGGCAGCCTTTCGGCATTGCTTCGGCGGTGATTTGTTGGGCCACACAAACTAGAGGCCCATGAGACTCTTCACTTCCATAATCAGGTTGGCCGCGGAAAGGCCATTCGCCAGGGCTGTCTGCTCGGCTCTTAAAAATCCTTCACTCGCAGCACCTCTGTTTCCCCGCCGCCAATTCTGGAGGGCCTCAAAGACCATTGCCGCAACTTCTTGATGCTGTTGATGCGTTGCCATCGTCATCTCCTTTCAAAAAGTGACCAGCGCACAATAATACGTGATGCTGATATAGTCAAGCTTGACCTTTTATTTGCCGTGCTATGATGTCGTAGTAAATTAAGGAGCAAAGCGACTATAATTTTCACGATCCCTCTCCAATTTTGAAACAATGAAGAAATATGCAACACTGCCATATCCAACCACAGTCAGAACTTATCAGCAGAACTGCTGGAGTTCAAAATTGGGGAGGGATGTAAGATTTTCTAACTCGCTTCGCTCATAATAAAATCTAACATGACCAAACAGGTAAAGCCGGATGTAGAATCGTTCGCACGAATCCGCGTCATCGGTGTCGGAGGTTCCGGCGGAAATGCGGTCAATCACATGATTGCCACGCACGTGCAGGGCGTTGATTTCGTCGCGGTCAACACCGACGGACAAGACCTGCACAAGTCAAAAGCAAAAAGAAAAATCCATATCGGGAAAGCTCTTACGCGCGGATTAGGGACCGGCATGAATGCCGATATGGGGAAACAAGCGGCGGATGAGACGCGAGAAGAAATACAAGATGCCATTAAGGGTTCCGATATGGTTTTCATTACCTGCGGAATGGGAGGCGGAACGGGAACGGGTGGCGCGCCAGTCATCGCCAAAATCGCGCGGGAAATCGGAGCACTCACTGTCGGTGTCGTGACCCGTCCTTTCGGATTTGAGGGGGCGCAGAGAATGCGCCTGGCCGAGCAAGGCATGGCGGAGCTCCGCAAAGCGGTTGACGCGCTTATCGTCATACCGAATGACAAACTGCTGGCTATAGTCAGCCGGGAGACTGGCATCAAAAATGCGTTCGCTATGTGCGACGACATCCTGAAGCAGGCAGTAGAGGGCATTTCCGACCTCATAACAACGACTGGCATCATCAACGTTGACTTCGCGGATGTGCGCACCATCATGCAGAACGCCGGAAGTGCCTTGATGGGCATCGGCACGGCCACCGGAGAGAAGCGCGCTGAAGTGGCCGCTAGGAACGCCATCAATTCCCCGCTCCTTGAAGTCTCAATACATGGAGCGAAAGGCGTGCTTTTCTCCATTGCTGGCGGAGACGACCTAGGTATGTTGGAAGTTCAGGATGCCGCAAATGTCATAACAGAGGCCATAGACCCGGACGCAAAAGTCATCTTCGGCGCGGTCACAGACGACTCTCTGAAGAAGGGCGAAATCCGCGTTACCGTTATTGCTACAGGATTCCCGGAGCTTCCTCCACGTTCAGCGCTTTTCGCAGCTGCCTCGCGCATTGCGGCAAAGAAAGACTCGGAGGTTCCTCCAATATCAAATGCGCCAGCTCATAAGGAAAAAGAAAGTGAGGATGGCCGCGCTTCTACCGGAATCGAAAAAGAAAAGGGCGGTAAGGTTCTTCCTCTAAAACCAACTGAAATTAATTCCGCGATAACTACACACGAGGAGGATGATTCATGGGGAGGACTGCCAGCCTTTTTAAGAAAAAAGTAAACAGTTGACAGATTACAGTTGACAGATAATTCTGCCTCTTTTTTACTGTAATCGCTTCGCTCATTCAGCCGTCGCTCGCTCGGAAAAGTAAATGAGCTTCCTTTTCACTCACCTCGCTAGGCTGTAAACTGTTCACTGTAAACTGTAAACTTCTTATGCTTGATTTAATAATCATCGGCGGCGGTCCAGCTGGCGCTAGCGCCGGAGTTTATGCCGCGCGTAAACGCCTGAAAACCATTCTGGTCGCACATGAATGGGGCGGTCAAAGCACCGTTTCAGACAACATACAAAACTGGATAGGCAGTCCGACAATTTCCGGCCGGCAACTCTCGGAGAACTTGCGCAAACATGTGGAAAGTTACGCAGGCGATTCTCTTTCAATAGTTTTTCCTGATACTGCAGTTGCGCTCAAACGAGACAAAGACAAGGTCACGGTCACGCTCGCGAGCGGAAAGAAATATGAAGCAAGGGCTATTCTTATAACAGCTGGCGCTACGCGCCGAAAGCTTGACATTCCCGGCGCTCTAGAATATGAACAGAAAGGCCTTACGTACTGCGCAACCTGCGATGGACCGCTTTTTGACGGTAAAGATGTTGCTGTCATCGGCGGAGGCAACGCCGCATTTGAAACTGCTTCCCAGCTTCTTGCTTACTGCAAAACGGTAACCCTCATGGTTCGTGGCGACACGTATCGTGCTGATGAGATAACTGTCCACGCCGTACTTGCGCATCCGAATATGCGCGTGATAAAAAACGCAACCCCAACCGCCGTCATTGGGAATAAGTTCGTTAATGGTTTGAAGTGGAAAAATACAGCAACAGGAACGGAGGAAACGCTCGCCGTAGAAGGCATATTCGTTGAAATCGGCCTGCTTCCAAACACATCGTGGCTTGCAGATTCTCTCGCCTTGAATAAAATCGGGCAGATTATGGTTGACCCACTGACACAGCGCGCATATGTACTTGATGGCAAAATTGCGCCATCCCGAGTATGGGCTGCTGGCGACTGTACCGACGGCAAGTATCACCAGAACAACATAGCCGCGGGCGATGCTGTAAAAGCGCTAGAGGATATTTATCTTTTTATTAAATCTTCCTGAAATCCGGTGTCTGATTCTTCCTGTTCCTTATTACTCACGGTCGTTATGAATAAGGAACAGGAAGAATTCGGGAAATTCCGAGAATTCGGACTGTTTCACTACGGCAGCTATTATTCCGTAACTATCACAGAGCCCTTTTGAGACCCATTCAGATGGTTGTGGAACTTCCATTCGCCGACATAGTCAAATGTAAAATCCCACGATTCGCCCTGCGAGAGTGCACGACAAGCGTCAAAAGAGCTTCCAAGACAGTCAGAGGCTGATTTCTGCGGATACACGCCGTGTGTGGGATGCACAGCTGAAGCCGGCCATACTTTTGATCCTGAATTGTTGGCCCACCGTACCGTCTGCCCCTTCTTGACAGTGAGGGAAGAAGGCACAAACCCCGAGTCTGTGAATGTGATGACTATGTCCGGAACCTTCGACACAACCTCTGTGACATTCGTATTGGCTCCCTCGACCGAAACCGCCTGTGGTGCAACAACTCCTCCTGCCACTACTTCTGTATCCGCCGATTCCTGTGCCGGAGCCGAGGAATAAAGAAACCAACCGCCTGCGACGATAACGACTGCAAGAACCCACAATACAATCTTGTTCATATAATTTTAATTCTCTAAGCTACCAAAATAATACAGGAGCCATCATACCATGCCTGCTCTGAACTTACCCATTCTTTGTCAGAAATTCTCTCCCGTGCCCGACGTCGGTGTTGACAGGAATGTTCTTCTCGCACAACTCGCATTCCTTGGGAGGCCATTGTTCCATACTAAGATTGACTAGAGAAACAAATTCCGGTGGGTTTCCTACGTCTTCTCTCGTTACATTCCCCCGATTACATATTGCGACGGCTCCCACGACTTTCGCACCCGCGGCGCGTGACGCCTCCACAACTTTCCGTATAGAGCCGCCCGTGGTCGTTAGGTCCTCCACAACGAGCGTGTTTTTGCCCGCGATTACTTTGTCGTATCCTCTTTTTATAATAAATCCTCCTTTGCCGTCCTTGTCGGCATAGACGGCATACACTTCCCTCCCTGTCATGTCCGAAAGGTGATGTGCGACCCACTGCGCAAGAACCGCCGCGCCTATCGCAGGCCCAATGACAGCCTCAACGTTTGCATCCTTGAACCGCTCGGCCATCTCGCGGCACACTTGTGAGGTCTCCGCCGTGTACGCGTACATCGCATCTTTGAGAACGTACGAATCGCTGTGCACACCGGAGGTGAGCACAAAATGCCCGCTTCGGAACGCGCCGACTTTTTGGAGAATATCTAAAACTTCTTCTTCTGTCATCGTCATATGTTAGATTTTGTTATGAGCAAAGCGAATTAGGAAATCTTACACCCTGTTAAATCTTTTGCATAGCAAAAGACCGCACAGCGGTATTTAACAGGGTCAAGAAAATATACTCGCATACGCTCATTATTTTCTACGACAATGCTTTCCGCATTTCGCTATGAAGTTCTTCCGCTTTGCTCCTCGCGGCCTGCGCAAAATCCGCCCCAGAAGAAGCAAAAATAACGGAACGCGAAGCGTTCACGATGATGCCCTTCTTGTTTTTATCCAATCCCGCACACATTGTTTTTGTGAGGTCGCCGTTTTGCGCCCCGATGCCGGCAGTCAGTATCGGCATGTCTCCGACAATTTCCCGTATCTCGGAAAGTTCTTCAGGATACGTTGCGCCCACCATGACACAGCAATTGCCATGAGCATTCCATTTCTCTGTCGCGAGCCTGGCAACCACTTTATACAACGGCTCGCCGTCCACGAATAGACTCTGTATCTCACTTGCGCCGGGATTCGACGTGTGGCACAACACAATGATGCCTTTATCTTTCCGCTCAAAGAAAGGAGCGAGTGGCTCGCTTCCGAGGTACGGCTGTACGGTAATCGCATCGGCGCGCAGGTGGTCAAATGCCGATTGTGCATAGGCGATGTTGGTATTGCCGATATCCCCCCGCTTCGCGTCCAGGATAACCGGTACTTCGGGTGCTACTTCCTGAATATAGGCAATCGTCTCCCGCAAAGCACTCCACCCTTCTTCGCCATGAGCTTCGTAAAACGCGGGGTTAGGCTTGAATGCACAGACCAAATCCTTGGTCGCATCCACTATCGCTCTGTTGAAATTGACGATTGTTTCGCGGACTGTCGCCCCGCGCGCTGATTCTGGGATTTTTTCCGGCTCGCTGTCCAAGCCGACACACAAAAAATTGCCTAGTTCCCACCGACGTTCAAGCATTTCCCGGAAATTTCGAGCGGCCATTAAAGTCACATAATACCAGAAAATGCCATAAAAAAAACCGGCGGGGGTTCGAAGGGGTTGGTTTTACTAACCATCCCAAACGAATCCCCGCCAGGGCAGTGGCCGATATCAGGTCGCATTGAAAGCGACCTCTATTAACTTCTCGTTCCGCCTCCGCCGCAGGTTCCAACCGACCCGCGTCAGTTTCGACCGGAGTATGCTATCGTTTTTCCCGACGAGGAACACCGGATCGCTTCTTGTTCTTTCCAGTGCTCGGCAGATTGTTCTCTTCATGTCCTCTTGCGGGACGTTTTTCAGCACGCATATCTCCTCGAACATATACGTGCCAAACGGCAGAGGTGTCGCCTTCACGCACTTCAGCGTGTAATGCCCGCGTGAAGCGGGGAAGGCAACGATGACGCGGCCCTCTGTTACAGAAGACATCTTGGCCATTGCCGATAATGCATTGTTGAAGCCACTCACGTTCGCCATAACCATCTCCTTCAGGTTGAACACATTGACTGACAAGGATTGATTCCCTTTTCAGTCTGATATGTTCAACCGTTTGTCAAAGAACGAAAGAGCTAAAAGAGCTAAACGAAAACCCCCCGCTTTCGCGGAGGGTTTTGTTTTGATTTTTCTTTTCGCTATGCAATCAAAACGCGCCTCCGCTGTGGGGGTTCATCATCGCCATCATCATGGCTACCGACATACGCGCCTTCATATACATAACGTAATCACAGTATCAGACCCCGTTTTTGTGTCAATAGCACGTACTGCACTCGAAAATCGTGACTTCCTGCTATTGAACCATTCGCGCGAATGGTTCAATAGAACAACAAGAACGACAGAAGAGAGCCGTTCCAATACTAACTCTTGGGGGGCTATAGTATCTTTCTTATGCTAGTGTTTTGCAAAACACTAGCATAAGAAAATTAGCATATGCGTGTAGCGTAAGTTGACTACAAGATGCCTATTTCTTGTCCAAAAACGAAATGATTTCC
>JAUSHX010000014.1 GCA_030648265.1 bacterium | reverse complement strand
CGCGTCATCGGCGTCAAAATATTCTCACGTGAGACCGGCGACCAGCTCGAGTCGGGCGTCATCAAGCGCGTGCACATCGAGGTGGCGCAGCTCCGCACCATCTCGGTCGGCGACAAGCTCGCAGGTCGCCACGGCAACAAGGGCGTCATCTCCCGCATCTTGCCGGAGGAAGACATGCCGTTTGATGCGGACGGCAATCCCGTCGACATCATCTTGACTCCGCTCGGCGTGCCGTCCCGTATGAACCTCGGTCAGATACTTGAACTCCATCTCGGTCTCGCCGCCGACATGCTTGGCTACCAGGCGATTGTGCCTTCGTTTGCGGGTGCGACCGAAGAGGAAATCCGCAACGAACTCAAGGAGGCGGGCGTCTCGGAGACGGGCAAGCGCATACTCTTCGACGGCCGCACGGGTGAGGCATTTGCCCAGCCGGTATCGGTCGGCGTCATGTACATATTGAAGCTGCACCACATGGTGGAAGACAAGATACACATGCGCTCCATCGGACCGTACTCGCTGACCACACAGCAGCCGCTCGGCGGCAAAGCGCAGAACGGCGGTCAGCGCGTGGGAGAAATGGAAGTCTGGGCATTTCTCGGCTACGGCGCCGCATACTCACTCCGCGAAATTCTCACCATAAAATCCGACGACATCTTGGGTCGTTCCGCCGCCTTCGACGCGATTGTTTCCGGCAAGCGGATAGAAGAATCGAACACCCCGGCCACCTTCAATGTCCTGGTCAGACATTTGCGGGGTCTTGGTATCGACATCGAATTTAAAGGCGGTTCGCAGAACTTCTAATCACACATCTGTATGGCAATAAAAAAGAAAGACGTCATCCCGCAGGATTTTGAAGCAGTCGCAATGCGGCTCGCAAGCCCCGACCGTATGCTCGAATGGAGCTTCGGCGAAATAACCAAGCCCGAGACCATCAACTATCGCACGCAGCGCCCCGAGAAGAACGGGCTCTTCGACGAGCGTGTATTCGGACCCGAAAAAGACTACGAATGTTACTGTGGCAAGTACCGCGGTATCCGCTTCCGCGGCATCGTCTGTGAGAAATGTGGCGTGGAAATTACGCGCGCCATCGTCCGCCGCGAGCGCATGGGCCACATCGATCTCGCGACCCCCGTCTCGCACATCTGGTTTTTGCGCGGCATTCCTTCGCGCATCGCACTCATGCTCGGGCTCTCCGCAGCAGAAGTGGAAAAGGTGGTCTACTTCGCAGGCTACATCGTCACGCACGTGGATGAGAAGGAGCGCGAGCGCCTTCTCAAGGATTTGGACCACGAATTTCAGACCAAGAACAAAGCCGCCGCGACCGCTGAGATAAAGACCGATCTGAAGGAGCGCGCGACCAAAGCGAAGAAGGAAATCGAGTCTGTCCGTATGGGCGTCGTCTTGGACGAAGCCGCATACCACCTCTTCGCGGTCAAATATGGTGCGATGTTCCGGGCTGCCATCGGTGCCGAGGCCCTCTACAGCATTTTGAAAAATATCGACATCAACGTCTTCATCAAGAAGGTGAAGGAAGAGTATGAGAACTCGGGTGCAGCCGACCGCGACAAACTCCGCAAGCGCCTCGGTCTCGCCGAGAGCTTGCAGCGCGCTGGCGTGCGCCCCGAGTGGATGTTCATGACCCGTCTCCCCGTCGTCCCTCCGGCACTCCGCCCCATGGTCGCGCTCGAAGGAGGCCGCCACGCGTCGTCTGACTTGAACGACCTCTACCGCCGCGTCATCAACCGTAACAACCGCCTCAAGCGATTGCTCGCTATCCACGCGCCTGAAGTCATTCTCCGCAACGAAAAGCGCATTTTGCAGGAAGCCGTTGATGCGCTTCTCGACAATTCCATGCGCCGCGGCGCAGGCGTACTCGGCATCCTCGGCGGGCGCCGCCGCGCGCTCAAGTCCCTCGCCGATTACCTAAAGGGTAAGCACGGTTACCTCCGCCAAAATCTCCTCGGCAAACGCGTGGACTACTCGGGCCGTTCCGTCATCGTCGTCGGTCCTGACCTGGCACTGGACGAATGCGGATTGCCGAAGCACATGGTGTTGGAATTGTTCCGTCCGTTCGTCATTCAGGGGCTTTTGGCGCGCGAGCTCGCATACAACATTCGCGGCGCCGGACGCTTGATTGAAGACGAGGCCCCGGAAATCTGGCCGATTCTTGAAGAGGCAATACAAAACAAGTATGTTCTCTTAAACCGCGCACCGACACTCCACCGCCAAAGCGTTCAGGCATTCCGTCCCGTCTTGATTGAAGGCAACGCTATCCAAGTGCACCCCTTGGTCTGCCCCGCATACAACGCTGACTTTGACGGCGACGCGATGGCCGTGCACGTTCCGCTTTCCGAGGCCGCACAGAAGGAAGCCCAGATGATAATGTCCGCGAATAAGAACGTCTTGAAGCCGGGGTCGGGCGACGTCGTTGTTGCTTCCAAGCTCCTGGACATAATCTTAGGATGCTACTGGATGACGAAGATGATTCCGGGCGCCAAGGGCGAGGGCAAAGCATTTCCTTCAACAAACGCAGCAATCACAGCGTTTGACTTCGGCGCGGTAGACCTGCGTGCGAAAGTTCGCGTATTGCCCAGTGAAAACAAGAAGTATGCGCATTTTGAGGGGAAAGTCTTTGAAACGTCCATTGGACGTTTGCTCTTCAACTCCGTTCTTCCGAGCGATTTCCCCTATATCAACGAGGAAATTACAAACAAGCGCATGGGTGCCTTAGTGCAGAGTCTTGTAACGCATTACAAACTGGACGGCATTCCGGTGATTCTGGACAAAATAAAAGCATTCGGTTTCAAGTACGCAACATACGCTGGCATTACGTGGTCTATCTCGGACGTAGTTGTTCCGGAAATCAAGGAGTCGCTTGTCAAAGAGGGACGAGAACAGGTTGCAAAGGAGCAGGAGAACTTCAACAACGGACTTTTGACCGAGGACGAACGCTACAGAATGACCGTCGGTATTTGGGGCAGGGTCGGAAACGACCTGCGCAAGCATGTTACAGCCGCGCTGGACCCGAACGGCCCCGTCTCCGACATGATTACCTCAGGCGCGCGAGGCTCCGTCGTACAGCTCCACCAGATGGCCGGTATGAAAGGACTCATTACGAACCCGCGCGGGGAAATTATTGAATTCCCGATCACATCCTCTCTCAAGGAGGGATTGACCCCGATTGAATACTTCATTTCAACGCACGGTGCGAGGAAGGGCTTGGCCGACACGGCGCTTAACACAGCGCGCGCGGGATATCTCACGCGCCGTCTCTTTGACGTCGCGCACGATGTCGTCGTTCTTGAAAATGATTGCGGTACGAAAGAAGGAGTGGTTATTTTGCGTCCCGGCAAAGAAAACATCGGCGGTTCGTTCTCGGACAGACTCAATGGCCGCGTGCTCGCCAAAGATATTGAAGGCTTCTCCGCCTCCTCCAAAGGAGGATCCTCCTCCGGAGGAAGAGAAGGATCCGCCTTCGGCGGAAAGCGCAATCATCTTCTCAACCGCGACGACGCGAAGGAAGTGGAAGAGAGCAAAGCGAAAGAGGCCACGGTCCGCTCGCCGATGACATGTACGGTGGCGCGCGGCGTCTGCCAGAGATGCTACGGCGTTGACCTCACGACCGGAGAAATGATTGATGTCGGAGAAGCTGTCGGCGTTGTTGCCGCGCAGGCCATCGGCGAGCCGGGAACACAGCTCACGATGCGTACGTTCCACACCGGAGGCGTTGCAACCGCAGGCGGCGACATCACAATGGGCTTGCCCCGCGTTGAAGAAATATTTGAATCCCGCATGCCGAAACTGCCCGCAACACTTGCAAGAGTTTCCGGCGTCGTTTCCGACATCGCAAAAGACGGCGACGAAACAGTCATCACGATGATTCCGGAAACGGCATCACTCAAAACCGGCAAGGCCGCGAAGAAAGAAACCGAATACAGAATCAGTCCGATGCGCGTTATTCTTGTGAAGAAAGGCGCGCACGTCACGAAGGGCGATTTCCTCACGGACGGTTCCGCAGACTTGGAAGATGTGTTTATGCTCGCCGGAAAAGAAGCAGCCCAGCAATACATCATCAACGAAATTACGCGCATCTACGAATTACAGGGTGTTACCACGGCGCGCAAGCACTTGGAAATCATTGTTAAACAGATGTTCGGCCGCGTTTCGGTCGTCTCGTCCGGAGACACGGGAGTTTCCGCAGGCGAAATTATTGCAGACTTTGAGTACGAGCGCATCAACAAAAGGCAGAAAGAGGCGGAAGGCGAGCCGGCGAAGGGCAAGCAATTGCTTCTCGGCATCACCGAAGTCTCTCTCACGCGCGCATCATTCCTCTCCGCAATCTCATTCCAGAACACGCCGCGCAAACTGGCGGAAGCCGCCGTTTCCGGCTCCGTGGACCGCCTCATCGGGCTTAAGGAAAACGTCATCATCGGCCGCCTTATTCCCGCAGGCACCGGTTTCAAGGGAAGCAAGAAGTACGCGATGATTGAAGAAATGGAAGCGCAATTCGCCGCAGAGGAAGCCGCTGTGGGTACAGAAACGACTCAAGCGGACGCGTAAGTGCTTAAGGGTAATTTTCCACCAAGGTCTCACCTTGGTGGAAATATGTTATAAAAAAGCCGACCCCCTCCCCAGTGGTCGGCCATCAATGCATTGCCCTGTTAATTGGGCTTTTTGCGGTGCCCAAACACCACGTTTTGATTGGGATCGCTGCCTGACATGAGCAGCACATAATCCGGATCCTCGCCTCTCAGGGCTTTCAGGAACCTGACGCGATCAACCGGTTGGTTGAAATTCGCCCTTTCTTCTTTCGTAAGGTTCTGGCCGTGTATCACGACCTCAACCTTACCGCCATCCTTCTTGTCATAGGCCATCTGGACCTCCGAATTTGTGTTTACCTACAGGACCTGCCAGACCACCTTATAACAATAATGGTCTATCAACGCAACTAGATGCATAATGGGGTAATGTCGGACACCGTTCAGCAGATTAAGGATAGACTCTCAATCACGGATGTGGTTTCGCAATACGTGAAGCTTGAGCGCTCCGGATTGTCCATGCGCGCGCGATGCCCGTTCCATAGCGAGCGGTCGCCGTCGTTTTTCGTTTCGCCCGAGCGGGGGACGTACCACTGTTTCGGCTGTAATGTCGGCGGAGATATCTTTTCTTTTGTGGAGCAGATAGAGGGTTTGGATTTCAAGGGCGCTCTCAAAATTCTCGCGGAAAAAGCCGGCGTGCCGCTTGTGTACGAGAAAAAAGAAAAATCAGATTCCCGCGACCGGCTCTTTGAACTTCTGGAAACGGCGACGATATTTTACTGCTCGCATCTCTCGGACGCCGCCAAAAAATATCTAGAGGAGCGCGGCGTTCACGAAGAGACGGTAAAAGCGTTCCGCCTCGGGCTCGCTGGCGAAGGCTGGGACGAGCTCTTTAAATATCTGCGCGGGAAAGGTTATTCGGAAAAAGAAATTATTGACGGGGGATTGGCGAAGCGCAATGAACGGAAGAGCGTAAATGATAAATTCCGCAACAGAATAATGTTTCCCATAGCCGACAGCGCGGGGCGCATGGTCGGATTCTCGGGCCGGATTTTTCCCGCCTCGGATGCGAAAGCGCAAGCGGAAAAACGCGAGAACGGCTTTGAACCGCCGAAGTACATGAACTCGCCCGAGACGGAGCTGTTCCACAAGTCGCGCATCCTCTACGGCTTTGACCGTGCCAAGCAGGCGATACGGAAGCATAATTGCGCCGTTCTCGTTGAGGGCCAGGTGGATTTGGTGGCTTCACATCAGGCCGGATGGGGAAATACGGTCGCCGTATCCGGCACCGCGTTCACCACCGAACATGCCGCCCTCATCCGCCGGATGACCGACAATTTGGTGATTGCGCTTGATGCTGACGAGGCGGGAATAAAAGCCGCCGGGCGCACTGCGCGCACCGCGATTGCCTCCGGCATCAATGTGAAGGTCGCCCGACTTCCTACTGGCTTAGACCCGGCTGATTTGATACTTAAGAACGGAGCGGAAGCATGGCGCGAATCAATTCGTAACGCGAAAGACATCATTACGTTTCTTCTTGATGTGCTTCGCGAGCACGCGCCGCAGCAGGACAAATTTCGCCGGAATGTGGAAGCGGTCGTATTGCCGTTTATCGCCGATGTGCAGAGTCCGATTGCGAAGGAACAATACATCCGCACCGTTGCGGCACAACTCGGCGTGGGAGAGGGGGCGGTCGCAGAGGCCGTCGCAAAATTGCCGCGCTCGCGCGAGGGAAATGAAACGTCAGCGAGTTCGTACGTTTCGGAAAAGGACAGGGGGGCGCAGCCCGCCTCCGCCAAAGGCTACGGACGTGCCAGGCAGGCGTTTTCGCTTTTGTTGTGGCAAGAATCGCTTCCCAAACCGGATTTAGATTTGAAATCGTTTACAGCGGAACTTGAAAAGACTATCGGCGCCGATGCGTTCGCCATACTGCGAGATTTGCCGAAAAAAGAACTTGAAAGCCTGAGATTTTCCGCAGAATCCGTTCATGGGAAAAGTTCGGGTTTAAAACGCGAAGCCGAGGTGATTCTCGCATCTCTCATGCGCGACAAGCTCTACAGCGAGCTTGCTGAAGCGACGGCACAGCTCAAAAGGGCGGAATTTGGCGGGAATGAGCGTGAAATAGAAAAGGCGATAACTGTGTGTAAGCTGTTGACAACCCTGTTGACAACTCACGTTGCGAAATCGCCCAAATAATTGTATTATATTGCAGTAAGCGCCGCGTAAGCGGCGTTTATCTGCTTTTGTCAAGAAATTGTTATGAGCAGAGCGAGTTACAAATTCTTGACCCCCCACCACTTTTTCCTGGTGGCAAAAGTGGTGGGGGGTGTAAGTTGTTTCTAAACTCGCTTACGCTCGTTGAGAAAAACTAACATATGGCAAAAAAGAAAAAAAGCAAAATTATCAGCCCGAGGCGGACCCGCCTCCGGCGGGAAAAATCAAGAAAGAGTTCTTCCTCCGCAAAGAAGGCGGTAAAGCGCGCGCAAAAGAAGCATGTCGCGAAAAATAAAAAAGCGGTGAAAAAAGTCTGGAAGATTAGAAAGGCACCGATTGCTAAGAAAACTAAAATAATCAAGGCTACCGCAGGACGCGTAAAAGGGAGAGCGCAGTCGGGGAAGGCAAGGGGCAAGGACCAGATAAAAGTTGAGGCTTTGATTACGCTCGGACGCGAGCGCGGGTACATTACCTATGACGAAATTTTGCGCGAGTTCCCGACGATAGAAGACAATGTCATTTTGTTAGAAGATATATACGAAAGATTTAGTACTGCGGGAATTGATGTGCTTGAGGGCGGAGGGATGTTGGAGGACAATTCTGCGACACTCGTGCTTGAGCGCAAAAAGCTTCAGAACAGACGTGCGGACAGCGGTTTTGATTCAGTGCAGATGTATTTACGCGAAATCGGCCAGTACCCGCTCATCAACGGCGACCAGGAGAAAGAATTGGCAAAACGGATATTGCAGAATGACGACGAGGCTCGCAATATTCTCGCGCGTTCCAACCTGCGCCTTGTGGTTTCCATCGCTAAAAAGTACGTAAATCGCTCGCCCGACCTCACGCTCTTGGACCTCATTCAAGAGGGCAATCTGGGGCTTTTTAAGGCAGTGGACAAATTTGATTACACGAAAGGTTACAAATTCTCAACCTACGCAACGTGGTGGATTAGGCAGGCAATTACGCGCGCACTTGCAGACCAGTCGCGCACTATCCGCATCCCCGTTCACATGGTGGAAACTATCGCGAAATACAAGCAGAAAGTGCGCGAACTCTCCCAGCACTTGGGGCGCGACCCGCTTCCGGAAGAAATTGCCGAGGAAATGGGAATTGAAGTTGAAAAAATATACGTAATACAAAAAATCAATCAGGACACCGTTTCGCTTGAAAGCCCAGTGGGCGAGGACGATGACGAGCGCTCAACATTGGGAAGCTTTATTGCCGACGAGACGATTGCCTCGCCCGACCAAGACGCTTCGCGGAGGATTCTTTCGGAACAGATGGAAGGCATTTTGGATGAACTCTCGCCGAAGGAAAGAAAGATTTTGGAAATGCGCAACGGCCTCACCGACGAAGGAATTTGTTACACGCTTGAGGAAGTGGGAAGGGAATTCGGCGTCACCCGCGAGAGAATAAGACAAATTGAAGCGAAGGCGCTGGAGCGGATTAGATTACACGACCGCGCGAAGCAGTTGAGGAGTTACTAGGAGGACAGATATATTTGCCGCATTTCGTTGTTGCGGGGCCCCTGCGTGTCCGTCACCGTACATTTGTACGGCTCCGAACCCGCATTCCCCGCGCCTAGAACTGCATCCAAATATCTCAGTCCTCCTTGGCCACGGGTTAGGTACGATATTGGAACATTTTAATCAGATATTGTGCATCTGTTACTGAGGTCTGAATTGGAACCCGATGGGGTGATTCGTTTCCCTGACCAACTTCTTCAGAAGTTTTGAATCAAACTTAATCTCTCCATGTTTCTGTTCATGTTCTCCTACGGCATTATAGAGTGCAAAAAGGAATTCCTTTGCCGAGAGGGGGCTCATACCAATTCTAAATCCATAATCCATCACACCTTCCACGTCTGTTTTGTCCTTGTAGAAGTTAAAAGTGAAACCATTTTGTATCTCGTTGATAATAAAGTTGTCAGAGTAATAAACCACCATAATTTGTCATTTTAATTAATAAATTGGTAGGCAGTCTGGGACGATGTTTGGAACCAGTATATTTAGTCTTTGCGCATGAAACTATTTATCCAAATTTAACAATAAGTAATGTTGCAACTACCAACGCCCATGTCCCTATGGCTAAGATTCTTGACCAGAATAATTGTTTTTCATTGTATCCCTGTTGATCATTCATTAATTTCTGTTGTTGCTTTGCTACCAGTAAATTGGTCGCATAATTCATATACATCTGTCTGATTTCAGAGCTTGGTGACATCATGGGAATCTCTTGAGAAAACTTAGTTATTTCTTCTTCGGTTGAGTTGATATCTATTTCTGAGAGTGTTCTCATAGTCTTATTTTTGTTGAATGAATTTGCTGAAGATCCTGGACTCAAACCAATGCTATACCTAGTGAGATAGAGTGCAAGAGATTTTCAACCCCTGTGGATAACTCCGCCTCGGATTTGTCCAAATCAGTCGCAGGTTAGACATGCAAAAAAATTGCCACGAAACAGTCGTGGCTCTGGGGTGGGTCGTGGCACCCGTTGGTTGAACTCCGCCGAAACTCAAGCCCGTGACGGGCTTTTTTTGAAGTGGTTCAGCAGGACGGCGAACGCGACGAAAATCGCCCCCAAAAACAACACGGGACCGATTGGGTGCGAGAACACGACCGCGTTCACGAGTTTTCGATAGGGCTCGAAGAGCCAAATCGGACTCAAATCACTCGCATGCAACAGGACAAAGCCTACCGCCGTGAATTTCAGGGTGTTAAGAGCTTGGTTCATGTTGGATTCTCCTGGTTTCCGACAAGTGTCGGGTTGAGTGGTCCACCAATGTACCGGTGGTCTAGCAGCAAGGTTATACCTCCGCCTCGGGTTTGTATACCCCGCAGTGTGCTTCTTGTCGTGTACCGAGCTTTGCTCTGGTACTGCGGCGCTCTAATGCGTGGGCATAGCCCCCGCTACTATGGAACCATTCGCGCGAATGGTTCCATACGGAATTGAACGGCTCATATACCGGGTATATGAGCCGTTAGGGGTTTTGAGGATGGTGAAAATGAAACAGGCCGGTCCTCCTGGGTCCGGCCTTTTATTCGGGACGCTCATTGTGTTTCTTAATGAGCGCGTTTATCTCTTCTTGCGTTACCGCGCAAGAATCGACTAAATAGTCTGTGATGTATCCGAAGGTGACGTCTGTAGGGCCTGTGACATACAACAGACCTTTCAGGAAAGAGCGCTGTTTCCTTGTCAGCACTTTGCTCGAAGCAACTATTGGCTTTAGATCCCGAATGACCAGCGATCTTGTTTGCCGATCTAGCGGTTGGACATACTTCTGCATGTTTGCACTCCTTAAGTAAGCACAGCCCAATTACCTCCCAATCGCAATGATATCCTTTCGCACAGTCTTTGCAAATAAATCTAAGATTTTCCATGCGCGTCTGCCAGCATCCTTATATGCTTATTCGCGCGAATAAGCATATGACTCCATTCAGAAAAAGGCTTTTCTTAAGGCGATGATATACTCGCGGCATGAGGAAGAAAGTGGAAGTAAGAAAACAAAAGATTGGGGACGGTAGGATACCCATCAAATATTGGAGCCACTCGTCTCTCATGTCTTTTTTGCGGAATCCTTTGGCTTGGTACAAGCGATACGTATTAAAGGTATACGATATGCCATCCAACCCTTCGGCTATTATCGGGCGTGCTGGTCACATCGCGCTCCAGCATTTTTACGGCGGTATAAAGAAAGAGGGCGCGATAGAACTCGGACTTGAATATTTGCGCGCGGTGCCGGATTTTGAAATTAATTTTGGGAAAGCGAAATCCCGTCTCGCCCAAAAGAAGAAACGACTCGCAATGGAGAAAGAATATCTTCAGGCTATTCAGTTCTATCTCGCACGTCCGCCGAAGCATAAAGTTCTCGGTGTGGAGGTTGTCGCAATGGCGGAAGTGGAAGGGCTCGCGCTCCCAATCAAGGCCGTTTCTGATTTGGTGGTGAAATCACAAGTGGATAAAAAGGCGGTTGATATTGTTGACCACAAATTCGTAGACGCGTTCAGCAAAGACCGCTCGCGGAAAACCCTTTTCGTTATGCAGGCGATTTTCAATTACTACACCGTCAAAGAGAAATACGGGAAGCCGGTGAGGCGCTTTATCGTGCACGAATGCAAGAAGAGGAAAAATGCCGACGGCTCTTCGCAAATGCGAAGATACATCATTGATTTTTCCAAATGCGAAGAAGATTTCGCGGTTTTTCACCGTCTCATCAACGATGCGACAGCGGAGATATCGCGCCAGCGGCTGTACCTTCCGAACCCCTCCGACATGTTTGAGGGCGAGAATTCTTTTGATATATACCGCCTCGGGCTCATGGAATAGAACCCACGAGGTGAAACCTCGTGGGTTCTATGGAACAGGCAATAGTACCAAAGGTGAGACATGGTGTGTCGCGGACAAGGAGTCACCTCCGGCATAGCATGAGGAGACACCTTGTCCGAGGTCTCACCTGAGATTCAAACATTTCCTATTTCAATTGTGCGTCAATCGCCGTTTTGAATGCGGATGGGTCTGCGGCTCCAGCAATGAGTTTGGTTCCGGTGATGAACCCCGGCGTTCCCTGGATGCCGAACGAGGCGCCTTCCTGCTTGTTTTCCTCGATGCTCTTTGTGTAGGAATCCGTTTTCTTTGCAACGAGTGCCTTTGCCGTAGCTCCCTCCATGCCAGGAATTGTATTGATTAGTTTTACGATTGACTCTTCATTGCCGAATCGTGCGTTCTCTTCATCCTGTGCGTCCATCATCGCTTTTCGCCACTCATAGAATTTGTCCGGATATAGTTCCCAGATCGCGTGTTCATACAGAGCTGCGGTCATGGAATCCGGTCCTAGGAACGGATAATCTTTAAAGACAATTTTCAGCTTGCCCGTATCAACATAGTCTTTTATCAGCACGGGCATCGCCGGGGTTAAAGGAATCTGCGGGATTCCGCCGACTTCCACCGCCTTGCAGTACGGGCACTGATGGTCGGACCAGTAAGCGAGAACGACCGGCGCATCCGGATTTCCGATGAACGGATTACCGGCAATTTTTACATCCTTTATATTGACTGCCTGTTGCGGAGGGGGAGTGCCTGCGCCGGCCCCCGCTGGCGCTCGACCGATAGAGGCAAAATACACAGCTCCCGCGATGAGAGCGCCTGCGATAACGATTGCGATGGGAATCGCGAGTTGCTGAAGTTTGTCGTTATCCATGATGAAAATATTATTTATAACTTGAGGAGTATAGCATGGGGAAGCTTGTAGCTAGTAGCTCGTAGCCAGTAGCAAAACGAAATACAAAAGTGAATCCAAGGTGAAACCTTAAAGAGCCACTCCCAAGGTCTCACCTTGGATACCGTTACCGGCTCCTTACCTTGAGTTTTGTCTGCCGTTTCTTATTGATTTTCGGCAGGCGGAGCATGAGAATGCCATGCTTCTCGGTTGCCTCGGCCAAGTCAACGTCAACCTCTTCCGGCAAAAGTATCGTGCGGGAGAAAGAACCCCAATAGAGCTCGCGTTGGAAGTAACTCTCATCATCAACCTCTCGCTCGTCCTCGCGCGAACCGCTTATCGTCAACATCTCGCGCGTGAGCGAGATGTCTATCGAAGTCGGCTGAACTCCCGCGATGAGAGCTTTTATCACGATTGCATCCGGTGTTTGGTAGACATCCACGGCAAGTTCTCCGCCAGGGGCCCCGGATGCGGCCATGTCGTCATCTTCAATGTGTGCGTGGCGCTCTCCGCCGCTGCCCTTGAACGTGGCGTGCTGTGCCTGCGGGTCTTCCAAGTAGTCATCATACTCTCCTGCAGAGCCGGTAAGACGCGCGAAGAACGAAGGTTTTGCCATGTTAGATTTTGTTAATGAATAATAATGAGTTTAGAAGATCTTACACCCAGCACCTTCGTTTCTCAATGAAACAAAGGTGCTGGGTAAATAATATGTAATTCATTTGGCTCATAACATCTTATTTAAATATCCGCGGATGTATCCGTTTGATATATTCTAGCACGGCCAAAAGCGCAATAAGCGCAATCCACACATATCCGAAAGTCCGCAAAAGGTGCTCCTCCGGGGTATTAACTATAAGGTAGTTAAACGTGCCGTGGAAAACCCACGCCAGAATGATTCCAATGACGGCATATGCGAATTTTGCCGTTTTTGATTTATAGAAAGAGAGTCCGAGCATCACGCCGATAACGGCGGAAGAAAGCACGTGAAGGAGCGTCGCCCCCACGAAGCGCAGATTTCCCGTCATGACAGTCTGGACTATTGAATCTCCCGAAATCGGGCTCAAGAGAAAGAGCGCGTTTTCCGCAGCGGCAAAGCCGAGTGCGACCGCGACCATGTAAATCACGGGGTCAATCGGCTCGTCATCCTCACGGCGCCGCAGAACCGTAAAGCGCGCCGCAAGATATTTCACAATCTCTTCAATGGCCGGCCACGCGGTGAATGTCGCGAGAGAACTTGCCATAAACGTGGCGGCGTATTTTTCAAGCGGGATGGCGACGGCGACAGCCGTCATGCCTGCGAGAAATGCCAAAGCGATGAGACGGCGCGGTTCTGGGTGTTTTGAATCTTCCCGCGTCCAGAACCACAACCACGCGAGGGCGGGAAGTACTCCCCCGGCAAGCGCTGCAATTGCCGGCGTGATGTTCATACATCAATTGGCCATTTTGCGACCATAAGTAGTTCGCTTTCTTTTTTGGGCAATTCCTGCCAAACCGCTTCCGTCACGAACGGCATGAATGGGTGGAGGAGTTTCAAGCATGTATGGAGTATAGAGTATAGAGTATGGCGGCGGGATTCGGCAGCCTCGCCTCCGGCCTTGAGAAGCGCTTTTGACTCCTCAATTATTTCATCCGCGAAGCGATGCCAGACGAAGTGATATATGGTGTCGGCGGCGAGGTCCAAACGGAAGCTGTCTATGTTCTCGGAAACCGTTTTTACAATTGCATGCGCCTCGTCAATAAGCTTCTTGTCTATTTTCTCCAAATTAGACATCGGATGTCTAATTTCACCACCTGCGCCCGCTTCTAATACAAAGCGGGAAATATTCCATACCTTATTCGCAAAATGCTTGTACCCGCGCACGCGGTCTTCGGAAAGTTTGACGTCGTTTCCGGGCGAGGCGCCGACGATGAGGCTCAATCGCGCGGCGTCGGCCCCGTATTTTTCTATCATCGTAAGCGGGTCAATAACGTTGCCGAGCGACTTTGACATCTTGCGCCCTTGCGCGTCGCGCACGAGGCCGTGCAGGTAGACGTTGCGGAAGGGAACGGTGCCGAGACAGAAACCGGTCATGAGTATCATGCGCGCGACCCAGAAAAACAGAATGTCGTACCCGGTTTCAAGAACGTCTGTGGGATGATAATTTGCAAAGTCGTTTTCTGGTCCGGGCTTGCCCTTCGTAGCGCTTTGCGCGGAGTAGGGCCAACCCAATGTTGAGAAAGTCCACAGTCCCGACGAAAACCACGTGTCCAGCGTGTCGGAATCTTGTTCGAATAGGTCTCCGCCACATTTCTCGCAGGGCGATTTCAATATGTCGAGGGAAAACACTTCAGAGTTTGAGACTTTCGGCTTCACCCTCGCCTCCTCATATGAGATATTCTGTAGATGTTTCAAAAGCAGTCGGATGGCAGACCCGTGGGTTACGATTACCACATTTTTATGGCCATGAGTTGCTTTCAGCTTGTGAAATGCCTTTGAAATACGCTCTTCTAGTCTCTTTGATGTTTCAATATTCCCCTTCGTCTCATCGTACGCATCGAGATATGAACCGAACTTCTCTTTTGCTTCGTCAAAGGACATCCCCTCCGCATCGCCGAAATTTCGTTCTCGCAGTTCCTGATCGTAGACGATTTCTGCATCTATCGTCCCGGCAATGATTCCCGCCGTTTCTTTGCATCGGCCGAGGTCCGACGAAATAATGAGTCCGATATCGTGGTTCTTCAATCTTTCTGCGACAGCCGCGGCTTGTATCCTTCCTTGTGCCGTGAGCGGACTGTCGGAATGTCCCTGATAGATGAGCTTTAAATTCTTTTCCGTTTCTCCATGCCTAACTATGAACCATTTTGATTTCACCTCCGCATCCATGGCCTCATGTTTGCAATTCAGGCAGTACCAAACGGGAATTCTGTGCCCGTACCAGATTTGGCGCGAAATACACCAGTCGCGCAAGTTGTCTATCCAGTTGTAATACACCTTCTCAAAACGGTCGGGCGCGATTTTAATCGCGCCCGAATCCACCGCGCGCCGCATCAGTTCTTTGAGTGTGGTTTCCGAGCCGGAAGCGATACCGGGGATTTCCGAGTGTGGAATCGCGAATTTCTTATTTACATCCACGAACCACTGGAGTTTGATTTGCGGTTCTATCGTCTCGCCTCCGCGGCTGTTGGTGGC
Organism: bacterium; assembly: GCA_030648265.1. Lineage (GTDB taxonomy): Bacteria > Patescibacteriota > Minisyncoccia > Phycocordibacterales > UBA2100 > UBA10103. The sequence continues at coordinate 11,030 of JAUSHX010000014.1, read as the reverse complement.
CACATTGTGCACGTAGCCCCCCTCAACCTTTACCAGTAGTCCTTTCTGGCGCAATTTTTCCAAGACCATCGGCCGTGCTTTCTTGATATGTTGCCCTGCGAACTCTCCCGCGATGGGGAGAAGTATTCCGCGTTCATTGATTATCTGCTCCACATCAAGCTTGTGCCTCTGCGCGATATCAAAGTCAATGCCGGAGTGCGCGGGGGTAATTGTCATCACGCCGGAGCCGAACGACATATCCGCCGCTTCATCCTTCACTATCGTCGCTGTTATCTTTCCATTTATCCACTCCACCTCTAATTTTTGGCCATGCTTGTATTCTTTGTACCGTGCATCATCCGGATGCATCACGATGTACTTGTCGCCGAATTTTGTTTCGGGCCGGACGGTGCCGATTGTGAACGGGCCGTATTTGAAGTAATAGAAGGGGTCTTTTTGTTCCACGTACTCAATCTCGTCGTCGGAAACAGTTGTCTGCATTTTCGGGTCCCAGTTCACGATTCTGTTCCCGCGGTAAATGAGCCCGGCATCGTACATGCTTTTGAATGCGGTGCGCACCGCCAGATTCCGTGCCTCGTCCAGTGTATAGGCCTCACGGCTCCAATCCACGGATGCGCCCATGGCGCGCACTTGGCCTACGATAGTGTCGTGGCTTGCCTGCGCGAATGCCTCAACTCGTTTGAGGAATTCATCGCGCCCGAGATCGTGCCGCGTTTTCTTTTCTGTCTTGAGAAGATCTTTCTCAACGACAGACTGCGTCGCGATTGCCGCGTGGTCGGTGCCCGGAAGCCACAAGGTTTTCTTGCCGCGCATTCGATTGTAACGAATCAAAATGTCTTGAATCGCGAGCATGGCGGCATGCCCCATGTGAAGCGTCCCCGTAACATTGGGCGGGGGAAGCACGATGGAGTAACTTTCGGCATCCGCCGCCGTTACGCCTTTCTCAATGCACACATCTGGATTTGCAAACCCGCTCTTTTCCCAGAGCTCAAGAATCCGCGGCTCGCTCTCCTTGGAATTGTAGGGCTTAAGAAACGGTTCGGGTATGTTTGGAGCTTTTTCCATTCTCCACATCCTAACAGGGTTATGCTTGCAGAAAAAGCGATTGTCCTGCTATTGTGCGGGCAGGTCCTTTGACTTGCAGTTCGTTGAGGGGCCAAGCGCGCTGAGCGTTTTTTTAATGTTTTTTCGGGAGACAGAGATGAACAATCGTAATGTAACCGCATTCACGCCGAATGCCGTCGAGCAGTGGGATGAGTCGCACAACACTCACAAGAGCAGTTGCGACATCTGCAGATTGGCGCTGATCGTTTTTCTCATCGCTTCTATGCCGGCCATGGCGGCGGCAATCAACACGTTCGGTTGACCTCGGCGGAGGGCAGTAAAACGGGGCGGTCGTTCGTGGCTGCTCCGTTTCTATTTTAACTTCAAATTTCCCTCCGCCTTCAGCATGTCGGGAGTTACGAACTCCCGATTTTGGGCGCGGAAGTATCCTGCGAGCGCAATCATGAGTGCGTTATCTGTTGCAAGTTCAACAGGGGGAGTTAACAGTTTACAGTCTACAGATGACAGTTTTGTCGCTAGTTGCGCTCGTATATGAGAGTTGGCGGAAACTCCGCCGCCGACTAGTACTGTTTGTATTCCGTATTCGCCCACAGCTTTCATCGTTTTTGCGACCAAAACGTCTGTAACCGCGTCTTCAAATTCGCGGGCAATTTGCATTTTGAATCCATCAAGGTCTGACCTTGAAGAATCACCAAAGGTCGGACCTTTAGATTCTATGAGTCGGCGCACCGCCGTCTTAAGACCCGCAAAAGAGAAATCCAAACTGTCGTCATGTAGCATCGGCCTCGGCAACTTAATGCAGTGAGGCGTCGCCTCACTGCATGCTCCACTGCATGCGCGGGCTTTTTTGGCAAGGCGGGAAAGTTCCGCTCCGCCGGGATAGGGGAGCCCGAGGAGGCGCGCGACCTTATCAAACGCCTCACCGACGGCATCATCGCGCGTAGCCCCAAGGATTTTATAATCGTGCCACTTTACTGAAAGCACCAATTCTGTGTGCCCGCCGGAAATCAAAAGCGACAGAATAGGAAACTGTATTTCTTGTATTGATCCTTTTTGCAAATTGCGAATTGCAAATTGAGAATTATCGTCGTATCGCATCAGCGATACGACGATGTGCCCTTCCATATGATTGACGGCAACTACCGGAATACTCCACACGAGTGCCAATGCGCGCGCGAAATTGATGCCGACCCACAAAGCCGGTTCAAGGCCGGGGCCCACAGTAACCGCAATCGCATCTATTTCGGGCCTTACGTTTCTTTGTAGAAAGGCGATGAGATGTTCATACAATTCTGGTTCGCGTGAAAGCAGAATCCGCAACTCTTCTGTGGTCGTTTTTGTCAAGGCGTTTGTCAAGGCGTCGCCTTGACAAAGATTGCTAGCCTGCCGAAGTGTTTGTTCAAGCAATGGCACAAGATTTCTTGCATGCTCCCGCTTGGCAAGATTAGGGAAGACGCCGCCGTACTCTGCGTGAATTGCGATTTGGGAAATGAGAGAATTTCCGAGTACCTGAAATTGAAAATCACCCCCGAAATTTCCCTGCGCATCAATGAGACATACCGCAGACTCGTCGCACGAGGTTTCAATACCTAATATTCTCATCGGTAGTGATAGTACACAGCATACAAATAATTACCACTTTCTATATTAAGGCAAGTCGAAAATGGAGCCGGCCGCGTGAGATTTCCACGTGGCCGGGGTCATTGCTCAACTTCGGGCACCGCTAGCAGGACTACTATAACTCCTGCCACAAATACCATCGCCGAAAATGCCAGCAATGAAACGGGGTCCTCGATGAGAGAACAACGACTAGCTATGGCCAAAAAAAATCCGCCGAAAGCTATCCACCAGCCGATTTTCTCAATACTCATTTTGGCACCTCCTTCTCTGCTCATCCTACACCCAAAAACGTCACGCAGAACAGTGCGCAAGGAAATAGCCCAAAGGGTTTTAGTACGCTAGGATAAAGAAATCGTTATGCATGAAATGAATTACTATTTCTTTACCCAGCACCTTCGTTTCTCAATGAAACAAAGGTGCTGGGTGTAAGTTGTTTCTAAACTCGATTACTCGTTAAGAAAAACTAACATGAATGACGCGCCAAAGAGGAAATATGCCACTTCCGTACAAGTATTGCGCACATACTATAAGAGCGTAATACGATATCCGTTGTACATCTTTCTGGTGTTTGTGGGAGTTATCGGCCTTCAAGTAGCCGACCTCGCCGCTCCGTGGTTCTTGAAGGAATTTTTCAACCTGCTGGCGTCCCAGACACCTGATGCCGCAATAGTCAGCCGTCTTCTTAGCATTATCGTTATAGTTGCGCTCATTTGGCTTGCAAGTTGGGCGATGCGCAGATTGCAGGATTTCAGCAACATCCAACTTGAATCGCGCGTGATGACGGATTTGTTCTCCAATGCGTTTGAATACCTGATAGGACACTCATATAATTTCTTCACCTCCAATTTCGCCGGTTCACTTACGCATCGCGTCAGCAAATTTGCGCGCGCATTTGAAGTGATGTTTGACGCCGTCGTCATACAATTTTTCCCTACATTTTTGTTCGTATGCGGGGCGGTAACCGTTCTCTACATACGCAACCATACGCTTGGGCTAGCGCTCGGCGTGTGGTCGGTTCTTTTCATGACCTTTCAGATATACGTCGCCAAACTCCGCCAGCCCGTGCGCGCCGCGCGCGCAGAAGCAGACACGAGGATTACCGGCGCACTCGCCGATTCTATTTCAAACCACCCGACCATCATGCTTTTTTCAGGAGCCCGCCATGAGCTCGGGCTTTTCAACACGGTCGTTGATGTGTGGCGCAAAGCGACCATGCGTTCATGGTTTACCGACAACTTGATATGGTCCGGCATTGGATTCTTCATGATAGTTATTGAGGTTGGGTTGATGTGGGGCGCTACGGTTTACTGGGGAAGAGGACTGCTTTCAATCGGTGATTTCGTGCTTATTCAGGCTTACCTCATGACGACTTTTGACCGCCTCGTGAGCATCAACCGCGAACTGCGCCGTTTCTACGACGCGCTCGCCGACTCAAGCGAGATGGTCTACATTCTTGAACAAAAGCATGAAGTGTCGGATGCGCGGGGGGCCTTACCACTAAAAATCTCGGAGGGCGAGATTGAATTTAACGATATTAATTTTTCTTTCAGTTCCGAGAAGTCGCTTCTTGTGGGGCTCAATCTGCGGATTGCACCCAAGGAAAAAGTTGGGCTCGTTGGTCCCTCCGGCGCGGGAAAATCAACCATCACAAAACTTCTTCTGCGGATGTTTGATGTAAGGGGCGGGAGCATTTCTATTGATGGACAGAGCATCGCAGCTGTTACGCAAGACAGTTTGCGCGAGGCGATTGCGTTTGTTCCGCAAGAGCCAGTTTTGTTCCACCGTCCGCTCATGGAGAACATCCGTTACGGCCGGCGCGATGCGAGCGATGCCGAGGTGATTGAAGCGGCGAGGAAAGCGCACTGCAACGAATTCATTTTGGGATTACCGGAAAAGTATCAAAGCTATGTCGGAGAGCGGGGCGTCAAACTCTCGGGAGGCGAGCGCCAGCGCGTGGCGATTGCGCGCGCAATCCTCAAAAATGCGCCGATACTTCTGTTGGACGAGGCGACGTCCAGCTTGGATTCCGAATCGGAAGCCCTCATTCAAGACGCGCTTGAGACATTGATGAAAGATAAGACGGTAATTGTGATAGCGCACCGTCTTTCCACCATAATGAAGATGGACAGGATAATCGTGCTGGAGAAGGGAGGCGTAGTCGCCGAAGGCACACACCAGCAATTGTTGGAAGACAAGGGGTTGTATCAAAAACTGTGGAAAATCCAGGCAGGCGGTTTCAGAGATGAACCTCCGCCGGAAGAGGTAGATGTGGACGAAATAGAATCAGAAGAAGAAGATAAGGAAAAAGAACCCCCGAAAATTCCAAAGATGAAATGAAAAAGAAAACCGTCCTGGTTTGTGTTTTAAAAGATAAAAGAGACCTCCGCATTCTATTGAAAGAGCATTGGTACAGAATTCCGGTGGCGTTCTTACCGCGGCGGAAGTTCACGCACCTCGCTTTTTATCAGCCGGCGGTGTTTGGGAGGTCGGGCAAGCGCATTCAATATTATGCGCGCGTGCTGAATAGAAAAATTGTAAAGAGAATAAACTTACTGCCAAAAGAAGGGAGTCATCCCCGCGCACATGATGATTATCTTAAAATTGAATTGGCGTGGATAAAAAAGCTCACGCGCCCGATAAAAAATATAATTCCGCGCAGAGTCTCCTTCGGGTTTACCACTCTGAAATCTTTGTTGAAGGCTGGTGATATTTTGGAGCTGTATGGAATTTCTCCCACGGAACAAATTATAGAAAGGGGATTACACAGTCTTGGCATCAAAACAAAAAAAGAGCTCACTATTTCAAAAGGTGGCAAACGGTATCGTCTTGATTTGGCGGTCTTCTGCCGTAACGGGCGCATTGCCATTGAATGCGACAACCTCAAAGCGCATTCCGGAGTACAGATAGCCAGAGACAAAATAAAAGATGCCTTTCTGAAGCGGTACGGCTGGCATGTAATCCGTTTGAAGGAGCCGGATATTATTGAACGGCTTGATGATTGCCTCGGGCTGGTGGAAAAAGTAGTTGAGAAACTTGGCGGTCAGTCTGTGTGCGCGCTAAGGGAATCGAACCCCCGACCCTTGTCACGTCAAGACAATGCTCTACCACTGAGCTAAGCGCGCATTATTTCGTTACCTTATAGAACAATCGTCCACACTGAGTCCCGACGATTCTGTCGGGACCCCGACCGCTTTGCGCGTCGGGGCTAACCGCGCATTGCCTTCGTCAGCAAAAGCAAATATAGCAGAAACAACGGATGTTCGGTAGGATTGATACATGGAAGTATTAAATCTCAAAAAACAGGGCATTACCGCGTGCGTGAAGAACGTTGTCAAAGAATTGCGTTCAGGCGGTGTGATTTTGTATCCCACCGACACGCTCTACGGACTGGGTGCAGACGCTCTGTCGGATAAGGCGGTCGGCAAAATATATGAATTAAAAGGACGCGATAAGCGAAAGCCAATACATGCGATAGTAGCGGATATAAAGATGATGGAAAAATATGCGGAAGTGCCCGACATGGCGCGTATGCTTGCAAAAGAATTCTTGCCGGGGCCTCTCACTTTGATACTGAAGAAAAAGAAGGGAGTTAAAACGGGAGTTGCAAAAGGGATAAGTAAAATCGGTTTTCGCGTTCCCAATAATCCGTTTTGCCTCGCACTAGCAAAGAAGTTCGGGAAGCCAATAACGACAACGAGCGCCAATAGGGCTGGATGTAAGACAGAATGCACGGTGAAAGAAATTTTGGAACAGCTTTCAGGTGCTGAAAAGAAAATCGGGCTTGTGGTTGATGCCGGGGAACTGCCCAAACGCCGTCTACAGGTCCCGCCACAACCGGCGGGTCAGCCCTCCACTGTTGTTGACCTTACCGGCACCGAACCGGTCATTTTGCGCGAGGGTGCAATTCCCGTGGCGGACATTTGGAATGCCGTGCGAACAGAGGAGTGATGTTCAGTCGTCTCTTATTGCGCCCTCCGCTCTCAAAAGTTGGATTTTAGTTTTCGTTCCGCGATTGTATCCGCCAGTAGTTCCGTCTGAACGTACGACGCGATGGCAGGGGATTTTGGGATTGTAATTCTTATTCAATATATTTCCGACAGCTCGGCAGGCCCTCTCGCTGCCTGCACGCTTGGCGACTTCTCGGTAGGTGAGGGTTTTCCCCTTTGGGATTTTGAAAACTACATCCAGAACTTTCTGCCGGAACGTTTTCATAACGATTTGCTCCTTATGTGCTTATTCGCGCGAATAAGCACATAAGGAAATCACAAGCGGTTCGTATCCCATAACTCTTATTTCTTAACTCTCCCATTGGATTTCGCATTGTCCGCCGCGCGCCAGAAATACCATGATGCGATTGAAGCGTGCGCGCGCCAGGGTTTGGCGAGCCGCTCCATTTTCGCATGGTCTGGAAGCTGCTTCAATCCATAGACAATCTGGAATCCTTTGCGGATGCCGAGGTCGCCCGTGGGCAGGACATCGGGACGGTTGAGCGTGAATATGAGGAACATGTGCACTGTCCATGCGCCGATTCCTTTTACTTGTATGAGGTGTTCAACTATCTCGTCGTTTGTCATTTGTGGGAGCAATGTATGTTTGATGGTCCCGTCGGAAAATTTTAGGGCAAGGTCTTTTATATACGATGCTTTCTGTGCGGAAAGCCCCGCTGCGCGCATTTTCTCAATCGGCATTTTGTCTACTGCTTCGGGAGTGGGGAATGTACCTCGCGGAAACAGGGCGATAAATCGCGCAAGAATTGTCGCGGCTGCCGCGCCGGAAACTTGCTGGTAGATAATGGAACGGCACAGCGACTGGAACGCATTTCCTCGTTCAAAATTATTCCACTTGAATTCCGGAATCCCGTGCTTTTTGATAAGCGGCACGAAGTGCTTGTCGCGCCTCAACGTCATCACCGACCGATCAATCGCAGTCATATAAAATCTAGGGATTATGCGCAATCAAAAGTTCAAGCTGATACGTATGCTTCAGGTTATTGGTGTTCATCGTTGTGGCAAGCGGGAAAAATTGGAGACCAGCTTGTTTTGCGTACGAGTTAACAGCACCCATATCTCCCAATGTGCTTGAATATCCAAGCAGTAATTTTCCACCCTTTTTGAGGTGCTCTTTTGCGCCCAAGATATATTTTCTTAAACCTTCGTGCCCAGGGTCAAATACGGCGCGCTCAAACATACTCAAGTTTTTCGCGTCGGTCCTCATATACCCGAAAGGAACATTCCAGTAAATAATGTCGTACAGAGCGCCCCCCGGAAGTGCATCGTATACATCGCCCTGCAAGATATGGAAATCTACGCCGTTCAACCCCGCATTCTTTTTGGCGTTCTCAATCGATGCCTCACTGATATCAGTAGCTGTCACCTGTGCACCGTTGCGTGCGGCTAAGACTGAAACCACTGCAGTTCCGCACCCGACTTCCAAAAAGTCACTCCCTGCAGGTATTCGCGGAATTATTTGAGATGCAAAAAATCTCGCATCGGCGTTAAATGCCGGCGAATGCACTCCATCGTCTATCACAAACCTCGCTCCGAGGATCTCCACTTCCCGCGGAACGTTCTGGCCCTGGCTCTTTGCCTGCGCCAATCGCATGCTGGCCAAGCGTTCGGGTTTTTCATTCGGCACAAAATTGGGTGACAACTTTTCATTCATGCCCGCTAACGATACAGGACTCAAAACCAATAATCCAGCTTTTCTATTCCAGTGTTTTGCAAAACACTGGAATAGACGGCAAAAAATAACGAAACTGTCTACTTATAGAGCAGGTAGAGAAGTGCTTTTGCAATGTGGAGCCGGCATTCGGCCTGATCAAACACAACGGACTGTTTGCTGTCCATCACTTCTGCCGCTACCTCGTCCCCGCGGTGCGCGGGCAGGCAGTGCATGAAAATCGCATCGCTCTTTGCGCACCGCATGATTTCCGTGGTCACCTGATATGTTTTGAAATCAAGGGCGCGCTTCTTACTCTCCGCTTCATCGCCCATGGAAACAAACGTGTCGGTGTAGATGACGTCGGCTAACGAAGCGGCCTTCTTCGGGTCGGTGATGAATTCCAGCTTTGAGTTGGTCTGTGAAATGATTGTTTTGGCGATATCCTGAAACTTTTTTGGTATCTCATATCCCGCGGGGCTTGCGATTGAGAAATCCATTCCCATTACCGCGCAGATATCCATGAGCGACGTCGCGACGTTATTTCCATCTCCTATGAATGCGACTTTCATTCCGTTGGTTTTTCCTTTATGCCACTGTATTGTCATCAGGTCTGCGAGCGCCTGTGTCGGGTGGTGCTCATCGCAGAGCAGATTTATCACCGGATTTTTTGAGTATCCGGCTATGTCAGTGAGCGATTTGTGGTTGTTCACGCGCGCGGCGATTCCATGCGCGAGGCGGTCCAGATTCTGCGTGATGTCGCCGATGCTCTCGCGGCTAGTGTCGCTTTTCGCCCTATACAATATATTGTCTCCGGCGAGGAAAATCGGGTGCCCGCCTAGGTAGCTCACGGCCGCCTCAAAAGCGACTCTCGTGCGCAGAGAATTCTTCTCAAAAATGAGCGCGATGGATTTTCCTTCCAAAACCTGGTCGCGCGCCTTCGGCGCGCCTCGGTATTCCTTAAATTTGAAAGCCTCAAAAAGAATCCGCTCAATGTTCTGGCGGCTCAATTGCGGGATTGTCAGTATGTCTTTAGGGAGTTTCATAGCATTTACGTAATCCTATCAGCCATAGGACACTCGTCAACGCCGAGTTGCCATCGCTTCAGACTGTTTAACACACCCTTACATTCTCAAGTATGTAAGGATGTGTTCTCAAGCAGTTAGATTTTTGAGGAGATGAAAAAGAGTCCGACGAGAAAAATAAGCGTTATGGACGCGAAATACGCAACGGTCTTTGTAAATACGCCCACAGCGCCCTGATTGTCTCCGTCCAGATACAATTGAAACGGACGTGAAAGGAACAAATATCCCATGATGGAAGCGGAGAGGACGAGGAGCGACAGCATCGTGATGGGAACGAGCACGTTATCCACGCGGCCGGTGAATTTTGGGCCGAAGTACAAAGCCGAAGCGATGGCGATGATGTACACTGCGGCCGTGATTGCATTCCAAACCGGGTTTTTGTTCATGTTCTTATAGTATAATAATATATCAGTTCTCACTCCTGCCGAAGTTTCAGTTTGTGACCCTACCGAGAATCGAACTCGGATTAACGGCTTGAAAAGCCGGCGTCCTAACCATTAGACGATAGGGCCGTTTTGCTAGGAGCTAGCCACTAGGATTTAGCCACTAGGTGACGCAATAATACGATTTTTTTGGCTGAATAGCAAAAAAATGATATTGTTCGCAGAGCCAGTTCATTTCGCTAGTCCTATCGTAATTGATAGGCACCTGCAGATGGTCTGTTTGCAGGGGGCGCGGTCCGGGGGATTTCTCCCGGGTCAAAGGCTAAAACAATCGCGTTGCGATTGTTCGCCTGGACAGGCCTCGGCCTGTCCTAAGGAGGAGTGCCCGGAATTGGTAACGGACTGGTTTCGAAAACCAGCGCCCGCAAGGGCTTGTGGGTTCGAGTCCCACCTCCTCCGCATCTAGAAAAACGCGCCCATGAGGGCGCCGTTTTTGCTATACGCAGTGCCATAGACTCGGCCTCACTTTTCCCAATCCGCGATAGCAATGCCTCGTCCGCGCATTTTGACCACCACCTTCTGTCGCTCTTTCCATTTTAATTTCCGCACAATCTCAATGGGGAGAGTAACGTAATAACTTCCTTTGGAGCGTTGGATATTTCGCACGTTTCTTTTTTCAAGTTTCCTGCTCGCCATGCATTCAGTATAGCAACTTCCCTAGGTTTATCCCTAGGGATAAACCTAGGGAAGTGAATCCCGCCGTCGCGTGCTTCTGCGGACTGCGTCACGCCGAAGGTTCGCTTCGGCGAACCGAAGGCGGTGTGGCTCGGTCTAGAACCCAGCCGTTCCAAGCAGTGTGAAGGTTTTCTAGCGACTTTGGAACTGGCCAAAGACAGAGGGAGCGGGACCGCGAGTACGAATTTTTTCCGCAACTCAAAAGCTCGCCGCCGCTCGCTTTTGGTCGTGTCCGCGACTCGCGACCCGTTCAGCAGAACGGGTACCCCGCTCCGTCTTTTCAAATCCCACTCCCTTTCTCGCAAAATATAGTCGCCGAGAGCTCGCGCTCACAGCTTCTTATTTTGCGGAGGGGGTGGGATTTGGTCAGGAATATTTTTCTTGCCGTCGCAAGAAAAATTTCATTACCATGGCTCGCGGTCGCGCGTACTCGCGCGACATCGCTCCGCCTTTCAAATCCCACGCGCAATGTGCGCAGGCACAT
>JAUSHX010000032.1 GCA_030648265.1 bacterium | reverse complement strand
GCTTATCTGGCGCCGCCTTACTCGATAAACTCAAAGAGATTCAACGCATGCTGGAAGTCTTGATGAAAAAACTGTAAACTATCAACTAATGACTGTAAACTTTGCCATTATGCTTTCGGCTCAACTGTCCACTGTAAACTGTAAACTGTAAACTGACTTATGATTTCCGCTTCAACCAAGCTCACTGCCGTTATTGGCAATCCGATAGGGCACAGCTTAAGCCCGCTTTTGCACAACGAAATATTCCTGCGCGAGGATGTTGATGCTGTCATGCTTGCGTTCCAAAACGCGGACATCAACGAGCTAGTCTCCGCGATGCGCGCGCTCCCGGTACATTTGATCGCCGTGACGTTGCCTCATAAAGAATCCATTATTTCGCTTCTGGACGAAGTGGACGAGAAAGCGCTCGCGATAGGTTCGGTAAATACTGTCATCAACACCGATGGAAAACTGAAAGGTTACAACACCGATGTCGTGGGCATCGCAGTCGCTCTTAAAGACGCGACACTGAAGGGCAAGAGCGTTTTGATATTCGGCGCGGGCGGCGCGGCACGCGCTGTCGCATATCACATGAAAGAATGCGGGGCGAAAATTCACAGCTACGACAGGACGTTCAAGAAGGCGCAGACTTTGTGCGAGAAATTCGGCGGTATGGCTCTAGAACTTGCTGCACTGAACGGCACGCAGTTTGACGTCATCGTGAACGCCACACCGGTTGGGCTCCATCCCAATACAGACGCGACGCCCGTTTCCAAAGACATTATACGCAAGGGGAGCGTGGTGTTTGACCTCGTCTACAATCCTCTTGAAACGCGTCTAATGCGCGAAGCGACCGAGAAAGGAGCGCAAGCGATTTCCGGTCTTACCATGCTCGTCGAACAAGCGCTTGAACAAGAGCGCCTGTGGCTTGGCCGGGAAATCGGCAACGCCCCGTACTACGTGCTTCTGGAGAGGGAGTTGAACAAACAGCACCGTCCATAAGCGCACGGCTCTCCTTGATGTGCCCGTTAAAATCCTCAGGCTTTTGAGCGCTCCTCATCAGTGGTACACTGGCTAAACGGCTAAGCCGTTTGCATATGGGCGTTACAATAATCAAGAAAATGCCTTCCGCTGACGAGATAATTGCTCGTCATCCTCTATCCGCACAGGGAGAAAAGAATGTTGAAAACGACCGCAAAGAGATAGAGGATATTTTGACTGGACGCGACAAAAGACTGCTTTTCATCGTCGGTCCGTGTTCCGCGTGGCCGGACACGGCCGTTCTTGAGTACGCCAAGCGTCTCAAGAAACTTTCCGACGAATTGAAAAGTTCACTCAAAATCGTGATGCGCGTATACATTCAGAAACCGCGCACAATCAAGGGATGGCTCGGACCTGTCAATCAGCCCGACCCGTACAAGCCGGCGGATATCGCGCTCGGTATTGAATACTGCCGCGACATGATGGTGAAAATAGTTGAGATGGGATTGTCTATCGCCGATGAGGCGCTCTTCACGCACAACTCAAAAGGGTTTGCCGAACTTCTTTCGTGGATTGCCATCGGCGCACGCAGTGTTGAGGACCAGGAGCACAGGATTTTTGCTTCGGGAATGGAATGTCCCGTAGGAATGAAAAATGCCACATCGGGCTCGATTGATGTCGCGGTCAATGCCGTTGTCGCCGCACAGCACAAGCACACGGCGGTGATAGACGGCTACCAGGTGGAGACGCACGGAAATCCGTACGCGCACCTCGTATTGCGGGGCGGAGAAAGCGGACCCAATTACGGCGTTGAACACGTTCACAAGGCAAAAACGCTATTGGAAAAGCACAGGGTAAAAAACCCTTCAATCCTCATTGATGCGAGCCACGACAATTGCCTTATAAACGGTAAAAAGGATTGCACTCTGCAGCCGATTGTGGTCAAAGAGGTTTTGGCTACCATGAAAGTGCACGACGACTGCAGGCACTTGGTGAAAGGTTTTATGATGGAGAGCTTTCTTAAGGAAGGGAACCAGAAACTGGAATCGTTGGCGGATAAGACGATTGATCTCGGGGGGCTTTCTGTCACCGACCCGTGCCTTGGCTGGGAAGCTACGGAGCAATTATTGCGCGAGGTCGCCAAAACCAATGGAAACTAAAACTATTCGTGCCGGTTTGGAGGGGGAAGGATATTCGGTATCAATCGGCCTTGGTCTTGAGCGTGAGCTTCAGGAAATCGCTGCCCGCGAGGGGCGTACAAGCCGCATCGTTGTCATTACTGACAAGCGCGTAGAGAAGATGTTCGGTACGCAGATTTTGTCGGCGTTGGAAAAAGCCGGAAAATCACCAGAACTTTTGAGTTTCAGAGAGGGGGAACGGAACAAAAATCAAAAAACGGTTACCGAACTCCAGCACGAGCTTCTGAAAGGCAGGTACGGACGCGACACGCTTATATTCGCCGTAGGAGGAGGAATCGTCGGAGATGTTGTCGGGTTCGTTGCGTCAACATACCTGCGCGGCGTTCCGTATGTAAACGTCCCGACGACGCTTCTCGCCATGGTGGACAGTTCAATCGGAGGAAAAGTCGGCATAGATACCAAATACGGAAAAAACACAATCGGAAGTTTCTGGCTTCCGCGCGCGGTCGTCATGGACGTTCAGTACCTCGCAAAGATGCCGCGCGAGCAGATAATTAACGGTCTCCTTGAGGCGGTGAAGACTTTCATCACGTCAGACCGCGAGGCCCTCTCTATTGTTGAGCGTCTCAATCTCGACGAGCCGCTAAAGACTGCAGACACCCTTCAAGAAATCATTTTC
>JAUSHX010000028.1 GCA_030648265.1 bacterium | reverse complement strand
TTTTGCTCCCGCGACCGCAGGGAGCGGACGAGGCGCGCGAAATCCGAGCGTACGAATTAGTTTCGCTTCACCACGCACGCGGAGCGTGCGACATCATTTGTTTTGGAAATAGGTTCTAACTTGGTACAATAAATGCACAAATGGGATCAGCGAATTAGTGGCCTTTAGAGCGAGTCTCTTTCTCAATTCAGACGAGGGAAATTTGGCAACTAGTTAGCGTTGCCCATTAGTTCATCGGTGAGCTCGGAAACGCGATCTCTCTTAGCCTGCATCACAGAATCTCTCGTGGCATAGAATTTCTCATTACTCCTAAGCATGGTCAACCACTTTTGTACATTTTCCTCAGCGTTTTTGATGTTCTGAAGGGACGGTTGATTGTAAATTATATTTTTCAGCGCAAAGCCAGCCACCAAAGCACTCAAGAAGCTTGCGCCGACCGCCAATCTAATTTTGTTATTATCACTTGCTGTCTCCCTTCCGGTGTCTATATTTATTACTTGTGGTGATTTATTTTTGTCACTTTGGTTTTTCATTAATAGACCTGTCATACCCAGAGCACCGGCTGTTACAACCGTAGTGCCAACGGCGGCCGCCATAGCATTATGATAGCCCTTGGTAAATTGAAATATCTTGTCAACCGGCAACTTCCCCTCCTTTATAAGAAGCTCTATGTCAGTTTCATCAAACGAATTGAGTATGCCTATCTCAAGTCCAATTGTTGTATTTCTGTCTTTCAACTGTTCTGGACTTTCTTTATGCTCTGTTTGCTTGGGTTCAGATTCTGCACTTTTTGCTCCCTTGGGAACTATTGCCCCAAGCACAAGAGCGCTAGCACCCTTGAGAAAATCTCGTCTTGTTGGTCTTTCTGGTGACGCCATGCGGTTATTTCTAAATTATTAAGATTAAATCTAATTATATGGTGCGCTTAACCATACGCAAGCCACCAACTGCGCAGGATATTGGCACTTATCTGTCCGTTCCTGTACTGTAGAGCCCATGCAAAAGAGGCAAAAGGTGCTTGTTATTGTCGGCCCTACGGCATCCGGCAAAAGCGCCTTGGCTGTTGAGCTCGCTCGCAAATTCGGGGGCGAAATCATTTCCGCAGATTCGCGGCAAGTATACAAAGGACTGGACTTAGGAACGGGAAAAATAACAAAACAAGAAATGAGGGGCGTCCCTCATCACTTGTTAGATGTTGTCTCTCCAAAACGGATATTCACTGCTCATGATTTCGTAACACACGCAACTCGGACGGCCGTCCGAGTTGCGTGTAGGGGTAAATTACCCATAGTTGCCGGAGGCACGGGATTCTATATTGACGCCTTGCTTGGCCGGATTGCTCTGCCAAATGTACCCATGAACATCAAGCTTCGGGAACAGCTTGAGAAAATGACTGCGGAGAAATTATTCGCGCTCCTGAAAAAACGCGACCCCCGGCGAGCCAAAGAAATAGACAGGCACAACAAACGGCGTCTTGTCCGTGCTCTTGAAATTGCCTCCGCTTTGGGCTATATCCATGTATCCAATACCAAGGACGGTCCTTGGTATGATGTGCTGTGGATAGGTATCGCGCTACCTATGAAAAAATTGGAAGAGAGAATCACTATTCGCTTATTCGCGCGAATTAGACTAGGTATGATAGCGGAGGCAAGGTCTCTGCACAAAAAAGGTCTGTCGTACAAAAAAATGGAATCTCTAGGTCTTGATTACAAATTTCTAGCCCTCCTTTTGCAGAAGAAAATCTCGCGCAAAGAATTTGACGAAATGTTGGTGCGCGAGAGCATGCGTTATGCAAAGAGGCAAATTACTTACTGGCGACGTAATAAAGCAATTAAATGGTTAAATCCGAAGGAAACGAATAGAATTTCTGGCCGAGTAATCAATTGGCTACAAAAATAATATTCCATATCCTACGCCATGGCGTAGGATATGGAATATTAGAAATTGGGAGAACGTTTAACTCTTCTTTAATTCCTGCACAATATCGCTAGCGAGGAAATAGTACCCTTTCTTTTTCTTTGTAAGAAGTTCTGCAATCGTATTTCCTGTCTCGCAAGCCTGCTTTGCTGCATCCCATAAGGAAAGCCCCAGCGCCAGATATCCGGCGCACAGGCCGGCAAGCACGTCGCCGGTGCCGGCCTTATCCAATCCACGGTTCGTTTGCTTCTGCCGAAACGTTTGTGTTTTGGAAATAATCTTCGTCGGCATTCCCTTTTTTATAATGACAATGTTCTGTGCGAGAAGTTTCTTGATATCACGGTTCTTCTCCAGTAATTTCCATTCGCCCGCATTGGGCGTAAGAATCGCATTTGAAGTCTTGTTTCCGCGAAGCACTTTGAGCGCATCCGCGTCAATCACCTTCTTCCCGGGCCACGCGCACAGAGCGCGCATCAAAGCGGCTGTAGCCGGCCGAGTCGTAGTACCGTTCCCTATCACGAGCACATCTGCTGTTTTGAGCTGGCGAAGAATCTGCATTTTGTGCGAAAGCGAAAGATATTCCCCCTTCAATTTCCGGGTTACCAAATCCGGCGAAAGTGCGTTCAGTGCCCAGGCGACTTTTTTCGGCGCCATCACAACCACCGATTCGGCGCCCGAGCGTAGGGCGGCAATTCCAACAAGGAATACAGCCCCCGAATACTCTTCAGACCCGCCGACAACCAGTACCCGCTTCATCCAAACATTATACGCCCTCCATTGAATTGCGCATTTGGTCTAAAAACATTCTCATATTCTTAAGAATATGAGAATGTTTTCGGTAGGTTTAAGGCTGCAGATATTTATCCGTAAATAACAGCCCCGATTGCCACGGAGAAATTAATCAGCATCCAGAGCGTATACGTAATTATTATCGGGCGCTCCTTATGTGCAAAGCCGTAGATAATGAATGGGACATCAAGCATTGCCCACCCAAGCCAGGAAATGACTGAAATACCCGCCACATCCTGACCGACATACACGAGGATAACTTGCGGCAGGGACATGACCGGACCCAATATGCCGGCAACATATACTGCGATATCAAGAAACCTTTTCCCGAAAGTACGCGCGGGGTACGGCTCAATAGCACCCATCAGTCGTTTGCGTAAATGAAGGTGAAGCATCGCCTTGCATTATAAGGTATAAGTCTAGCAAGTTGGATGCTATGACGTTGAAATGTTACTTTGTAGCAATCGCCTCAATAAAGGACGACTTATAAAGGTCGTAAACAGACGATGTCTTACGGAGTTTAAGTATCTTGAACTTCTTCATCTTACTGGCCATGTACTCTTTTGAGAAAAAATGCCGCAAATGTCCATCGCGATACATGTCGGGACCGCGTTTCTCTCCCTTACCATACAGCGCATCGTCCGTAGATTTGCATTTCACAAAAATCAATCCGCCCTTCTTCAGAATACGATAAAGATTCTCAAATATTTTATCAGTCTCCTTGTCATCGAAATAATGCAAACTCAGATGTGCATAAACAATATCGAATGAGTTTTGCCCGAATGGCATTTTTCTGATATCGCCAACATACGTTTTGATATTCGAATTCAGTGACTTGAGGTTTGTAACGCCGTTTTTCGAGAAATCGAGCGCGCTAACCCTTAGACCTTTTTCCGCAAAATATAGTGAATCTCTGCCATCACCACAGCCAATATCAAGCAAGGTTATATAATTCCTTTTTCTTATTAGGGCATAAGCCTTTTTCGCAAAAGGATTAGGGGGATTCCTCTCACCTGTAACCCAGCGATTTTTCCAATATTCTTTTTCATTCATATTGCGGGCCCACAAGGATTCGAACCTTGATCTTCTCTTTTGGAGAGAGAAATTCTAGCCATTGAACTATAGGCCCGTTTTCCTTAGAAACGCTCGCGCCGTGGCTTGCACCTGCCGAGCGATTCGAGTGTCATAATACCGTATACTTGCACATCCTGCATATCCTTCCTTTGTACGTTTGCCCGTATGTGGCTTGTTATACGTTTTCGAGAATTGAGTAGCCGGTATACCAGTTATCCGTGACCAGAATGCGATTTGCCGCTTTTCGTCATGATAATCATGGAGATGCAGGCACACCCTAAGCTTTTTCTCGTTAATCTCGAAACCTTTCCTTAACATAGCCAGGAATGTTGCAATAAGTTTAGGGTCAGAGTTGGCAAATGTTAGAGTTTTGTCCGTGTTGGTTTTTTCGCCCTCGCACCAATACAATATCGAACACATTACCCGAGACATTGCCTTGTCCAACTTTATTGTTGATACAGTCTCGTCTGCAAATGCTTCAGCTTCATCAAGTCGCTTCCGCAACTGGGCGTGGTGCGTTAGTGCAGATTTGAGTCGAGCGTGCTCGCGCTTCTGGAAGATTATTTTCCTTGCTTGTTCGGACAAAGGTACGTCGCGTAACCAAAGTGAGGCCGATGATTTCGAGATTTTGAGCAAATCAGAAATCTCATTCAAAGAATGACCCCGTGACCGCAACTTTATGGCTTTTTCCTTCTCCGATGTTTTGGCGAGCATACGAACCTACATCTACGGTTACATTATACCTTATCGTTGGACTAACACGGTCAGTTGTCCACAACCGGGTTACCTTTTTGGGCAAACCAAGGAACATACCTTCTTTCTCCTATCACCTAGCCCCTAGTCGCTAGAAGCTACTTTTTCGCCTCCTTGTGCTTAATATGAGCGCGACACCATTTGCAGTACTTCTTCAGTTCAATTTTGCGCGTGACAAGCTTGCGGTTTTTGCGCGACCAATAATTTATTCTTCCACACTTTGTGCAGGCTAATTTGAAAAGTTGATCTTGAGACATACGATAAAAGTTAGCCAATAGCCCCGACGCGCTCTGCGGTCGGGGTGCCGACTGTAACGTCGGCATTAATACAGCCGCACTTTGCACACGCGAGTTTAAAAAGTTGATCCTGCGACATATCTGGTTTGTGCCCAAGACTATATCGTATTAAAGCCATTTTGCAAACGATTTTTTCCTTGGTAATCCAAGGAGCAAAAATCGCGTCGAAAATCAGGAGATTTTCGACGAAAACAAATTGCTATTGTCCATTACACTTCCCCGTACGCATTTTTGGTGCATAATATGCCAATGGCTAAACGAGGTGAGAAACTTTCTTCTGAACCATACAAGGGCGTCCGCGATTTTTACCCCGAAGACCAATTTGTTTTACGCTACCTCTTTGAACACATGGAGCGCGTCTGCGAGCTTTTTGGCTATGAGGAGTACAGCGCTTCCGTATTGGAACCGAGTGAGCTCTATCGTGGCAAGACTTCCGAGGAAATAGTCAATGACCAGACGTATACATTTAAAGACCGCGGCGACCGCGAGGTAACCCTGAGGCCTGAAATGACTCCGACATTCGCACGCATGGTGGCAAGCAAGGCGCGGGAAATATCACTTCCAGCCCGGTGGTACTCAATCGCAAACATGTTCCGCTATGAACGGCCGCAGCGCGGGCGCCTGCGCGAACACTGGCAGTTGAACGCCGATATAGTGGGTGCCTCCGGCGTTGAAGCGGATGCGGAAATCATCACGCTCGCGCACAGCGTTATGCGTTCGCTCGGAGCCGATGAGCGGAATTTTGAGATACGCGTTTCCGACCGCCGGATTATTGATTCAATTTATGATTCTGTGGAGATTGATGCGGAGATTCGTGCTCAACTGACGCGGCTCCTGGACACGCGCGGGAAAAGTCCCGATTTTAATAAGAAACTTCCGGCACTGGTGGGCAACAAGAAAGCAGAACAACTATTGGAACTTTTGGAGCGCACGACGAGCACGGCATATCTGGAAGAATTGCGCACGCAGCTTGAATCGATGGGCGTGCACAACATGGTTGTAGACACGAAAATAACGCGCGGATTTGACTACTACACGGGCATGGTGTTTGAGGTTTATGACACCGACGAAAATAACAGGAGGTCAATTTTCGGCGGAGGGCGATACGACAACCTGCTTTCGCTCTTCTCCTCCGGAGGAGGATCCGCCTCTGGCGGAGGTGGCTCTTCTATTCCGGCCGTCGGTTTTGGAATGGGCGATGTCACCGCGCGCGATTTCCTTGAGGCGCATAACCTGTTACCCGTGTATGCTCCGGCGACAGAACTCATGTTGTGCGTTGTAGATACCGCGGCCCTCCCGCACGCTATGCGCCTCGCCCAAGAACTGCGGAGAGAAGATGTAAATGTCGCCGTGAACTTCTCCGGAAAACGCATCGGCGACCAGATACGCCAAGCCGATAAAATGAAGGTGCCGTTCGTTATCGCTATTGGAGCGCAAGAGAGAGAATCCGGGCGCTACACGATAAAGAATCTCGCCACCGGCAACGAGCTCACCCTGCCATCTGACAGAATTGCAGAACATTTGTTCAGCTCATTAGGTTAGAGGTTTCAGGTGCCAGGCACAACGCAAATTATAAGGATCTTCTATAACCTATCACCTGACACCTGTCACCTTGAGCATGCGCATCATTACTTTTGACATTGAAACGGCGAACTGGATGTCGGATGTCGGTACCTCCCAACCCGCGGACCTCACCATTGCACTCGTGTGTATTCACGATTCCGAAACCGGCGAGTACAAAAGCTTTCTTGAGCCGGAATTGCCGCAGCTGTGGAAAATACTGGAGCGTACCGACCTTCTTGTGGGTTATAATTCCGACCATTTTGACATTCCCCTCCTCAACAAATATTATCCGGGCGATTTGACCCGCATACGGAGCCTGGACATCATGAAAGAAGTTCAGGACGTCGTGGGACGCCGTCTGCGGCTGGATGCGATTGCTGACGGAACTTTGGGAAAGAAGAAGTCTGCAGACGGCGCGCAATCGCTTAAATGGTGGCGGGCAGGCGAAGTTGATAAAGTCCGGAAATACTGTCTGAAGGATGTGGAGATTACGCGAGAATTATTTGATTACGCGCTGGCGAACGGACACGTAAGGTACAGCGAACTGGGCAAAGTGCGCGAAGTAAAGTTAGACACTTCAAAGTGGCTAAAAGGAAACGGAAGCGCTCTCACCTACACGCTTGGGTTCTGAAATTTTGGTGCTTGGGCCCGGGATCGAACCGGGGACCTCAGCCTCTTCAGGGCCGCGCTCTACCAACTGAGCTACCCAAGCAGTCTGGACAATCTACCATATTAGAACTAATTTTTCACTTCTTCCCCTGGAACATGGACATAAATTTTGTTTCAAATTGCTGGAGCGCGTCCCCAAAACCGTTCACCTGTGCCTGCGCATTTGTGCCTGTGTTCTGAACCTGATTCACCGTCTGCTGAACACTTTGAACGATTGGCGCGAGGTATGTTGCATAGAGCCAGATTGGCGCCGCAATAAGGCCAGCCCATAGGATGAGCTTAAATACGCCGCCCCAGAATGCGGTGCGACGCATGCTATGAAGCATGCGATTATTATCCTTTTCAAGGCGAAGGATTTCTTCCTGCATTTGGCGGTCTGCTTCTATCACAAACGCATTATACCATCTGTGCCCTTCGCCGCCTGGGAAACCCACGGTTTTCCCATTCCTTCCTCCGCGGGAAACTCCCGTTTCCCGGCCCCTTCCCCTGGCGAGGGCACGCCGTTCATTGCATTCACTATGTGCCCTCGCCAAGAGTCGGACTTGGATTCTCGCGTTAGGAGTGCGAAGTTCTATCCGTTGAACTACGAGAGCTTAAAAGTACAGTGCCCATTGTCCGCCCAAGGCGGATCCTCCTTGGGAGGAAACTACGGGGGCGCATATGCACTTTAGCATATGCGCCCCTTGGCGGAAAAAACGCCGGTACCTAAACCTTCAGTAGAGTGCGTAGCTGCGCCTCGTCAAAGCCGACTATCACTTCATCGCCGACGTATATTACAGGAACGCCCATCTGCCCGCTTTTCTCAATCATTTCCTTCCTTTTGGCTAGGTCTGTTGCTACATTGTAATCGGTGAACTTTACATTATTTGCCGTGAAGAAATCCTTTGCCGCGTGGCAAAAATGACAGGTCGGCGTTGAGTAAATTGTTACCTTTGCTTGTGCAGCCATACAGTACTATCAATTATTTCTTTATAATTATTTTTGAGAGTATACCATAATCAATCTAGGCCTGTGTACTGCGTGCCGCTTGGAGCGCCTTTGCCCACCATACCAACTGGGTCAGTAACCCCTCGGCTGCGCCTTGGTAGGAATCAAGCGCACCGGTTTTGAGAACGCCTTTCTCATCAAGAAGCATCCAGTGCGAGTTAATATGAACCGCATTTCTGACGGGCACCATTCGAAGTTCAACAGCTACTAATCGTAATTGTTCAACCGCGCGAGCTCCTCCAACACTGCCGTATGCGACAAAGCCAACAGGCCTGTTGTTCCATTCCTGATAAACCCAATCCAGCGCGTTTTTGAGCACTCCGGATGTCGCGTGATTGTACTCCGGCGTAATAATGATAAAGGCGTCCCCTTCCGCGATTTTTGAAGTAAAGCGCGCGACCGCTTCATTTTTATACGGCTCTTGCTTGTACGACGGACTCACCGGCTCGTTGAAAAACGGCATCACGTAATCCCGCAAGTCCAATATTTCGGGCTCAATCCCTGTAATTTTCTTTGCTTGTTCTAATATCCAACCTCCCGCATATTCGCTAAAACGAGTTGGGCGCGTGCTTCCCAGAATAATTTTGACCTTCAGAACATTTGCATCAGTCATGTGTTTTATAGTTATTTTTAATGTGTTCATTATAGAGCCGATGCTTTACATTGTAAAGTGTTTTGCGGGATGCTACACTGTACACCATGATGCTACGGACAGCGCAACAGCGAAAAACTCTCTGCAGTTCCTGCCCCGTCGCCCGCGTGGCGGACCTTTTGGGTGATTCCTGCTCCCTTCTTGTTCTGCGCGACCTGCTTCTGAAGCCGCGGCGATTTTGCGACCTGCAGAACTCCCTTTCGGGCATCAGCACGCGCACCCTTTCCAATAAACTGAAACTGCTTGAGGGTGAGATGTTGGTACGGCGAAAAGAATTGAGCGAGCCCCCGCGTGTGGAATATACATTGACCAAAAAAGGCGCCGCCCTGCGGGGAGTAATCAACGCAATGCGCGCTTACGGAAAGAAATATCTCTGAAACGGTTTTTGTTATATCGGAAAATATAGGGTATTCTCATGCCATACCTGCGGATATAGTTTAGTGGTAAAACGAGTGCTTCCCAAGCATTAGATCGGAGTTCGATTCTCCGTATCCGCACCAACAAAGGTTTTGTAATTATTTCACTATCTCAACAAATCCTTATAGGCCAATTCGTGCGAATTAGCCTATAAGGAAACGCTAGGAGCTCCTTGACTCGGGCCATCTTGAATACATCAGTAGTGACTACCAGCTCCAAAACGTCTTTTGGAACCATTGCATCATTGATGAGGTCGCTTCTATGGGCGTTGGAGTCGGAGAATCTACAATTATTATGAGATTCTCTCCACTTCTTGCAAGAAGATACTGCTCGCGCAGAGCGTCTTCCATTCCGCGTGGAGTGTTCAATTTTGAGATATCGGTTTCCAGTTGGGCTTTCCTCTTTGCGAGGTCTGCAAGCTGAACTTCCGCCTCCCGGCGGAGTGAGAGGGACTCCTGCTCTTTGCGATAGGCTTTCCACACCCCCGATATCGCCACGGCAATAAGCAGGACGAGTAAGGCGAGAAACAGACGTTTGCCGAACAGGTGCAGGGGGTCCCGACGTTGCTCAAATGTACTCATACGCTATAATCTTAGCATCTAGAATATTGTTATGAGCGCAGCGAATTACAGATTCTTGACCCTGTTAAATCCCGCCGTAGGCGGGGCGACGGAGTCGCATTTAACAGGGTGTAAGATTTTCTAAGCTCATTTCATTCTCTAACAAAATCTAACATGTCTTTCCTTTTCCACCGCAACACGAAAAAAGCCCTCAAGTATTTTTGGGGCGTCGTGGCCGTCCTCGTTATCATCAGTATGGTGCTGTTCTTCGCACCGGGGCTTGTTGCCATGCTTTCGGGAAACTATTAAAATTAAAAAGAGAAAACCGGCAACGCATAGGCGCTACCGGTTAGTTCTCATTTCTAAAATTGAGTTTTAGAAATGAAAACTTGTTTTTCCAATAGTGTGATTGGAAAAAGACAGGTTCAATTAACGACGGAACCATAAACAGTCGGGAAGATTTAGACCCTGCCAGGTCTCTACGATTGCCTGCTGTTATTCACCGAGGTGTTTATCCAACAGTGCTTGCAGCAACGGTTTGACGATTCGCTTGAGTTCAACGGATTCAATCCCGAGGGCTCTCGCAGCATCATCAATTTGCCGAGAAAAAATCACTGCCCTGTCATCCACTCTGCGGATGAATTCGGACATTTTTCTCTCTAGCTCAGGCTTGTGGGCCATCTTCGTCTCCTGTTAAGAACAACGCCACCCAGACAGGAACATTTGCTTCCTGCTCATGGCGTTGCAATCTATGTCAAACTTTGATAAATGGCTCAAATACAGGTGATTTCTAGCTATCACGAATGACCTTCAAGAAAACATCGTGCGGGATATCAACTTTCCCGCGCGCGAGCATTTTCTTCTTTCCCCTCTTCTGTTTCTCCAATAGTTTCATTTTTCGGGTGATGTCTCCGCCGTAGAGATAGCCAGTTACATCTTTGCGCAGGGCAGAGACACGGCGAGCTGCTATGATATTTCCCATCGCTTTTGCCTGAATTTTTAAAACGAACTGCTGGCGGGGTAAAATCTTTTCCAATTTTTCTACAATCGCTTCAGCTTCAGTCCGCACGCGCCTGCGGCTGACAATTCTAGAAAATGCCGGCATAATTTCCTCCGCGACGAGCACATCAAGACGCACCACATCCGCATCGCGCAGGCCGATTATTTCATAGGAGAGCGACGCAAAACCCGATGAGACGCTCTTCAACTTATCAAAGAACCCCCGCATGAGTTCGCGCAGAGGCATCTGCGAAGAGAGTTTTGCCTTGCCGTCGGGCAATGTTTCCGTATCCCCTATTATCGCTTCGTGATCATAGAGCAACTGTGAAATGACGCCGAGGTACTCCGGCGGAGATATGACGGAAACTTCCGACCACTGCTCGCGCAGGCGCTTTGCGGTGCCATCGTCGGGCAGTCGGGCGGGCGCATAAATCTCTTCAACTTTTCCGTTTTGGTACGTTACTTCATACACCGTCGTCGGCATCGTCACCACAAGATTAAGCGCAAATTCGCGCCGCAGGCGCTCAATAATAATCTCCAAGTGAAGCATGCCAAGGAATCCGCACCGGAAGCCTTTCCCCATAACACCGGACGATTCTTCCTCATACGAGAGCGATGAATCCGACAGATGCAGGCGCGCAAGCGATTGACGGAGAAGCACCAAGTTGTCCTGATTCTCCGGATATACGCTCGCCCAAATAACCGGCGCGGGTGAGCGATACCCGTGTAGCGCGGGTGCCGGATTGCGTACTGTCGTCACGGTATCGCCGACAGACGCCAGCCCGGGCTTCTTGATGCCTGTAACAATGTAGCCGATTTCCCCTTCGTTCAGGGTATCCACCGGGGTTTCGCCAGGCTTCATCACTCCCACCTCAAGAGCAATAAAATCGGCGTGAGCGGCGACCAGACGCAGGTTGTCACCCTTTGCGATGTGTCCGCCGAATATACGCGCGTACACGATGACGCCGCGGTGGTCGGAATATCCGAAATCAAACACAAGCGCCTGCAGATTACCGCCGGAAGCTTTCGGAGCCGGGATCCTTGCAACGACAGCATTCAATATCTCTTTCACGCCATCTCCCGTTTTCCCGGAAGCAGGAAGAACATCCGACTCGGGGCACCCGAGCAATAGGGCAAGTTCGCTTGTAATGTCCGCGATTCTCGCGTTCGGCGAATCTATCTTGGAAACTACGGGAATGATGACGAGCCCAAGACTCTTTGCAACTCCGAGAACCGAAAGTGTCTGCGCCTCTACGCCCTGCGTGGAATCTACAAGAAGAATGACTCCCTCCACGGCGGATAGCGCGCGCGATACTTCATAGGCAAAATCTACGTGGCCGGGAGTGTCAATTAGATTGAGCGTATAGCGAGTAGCGTTTAGCGTGTAGTTCATGCGGACGGGGGCCATTTTTATGGTGATTCCGCGTTCGCGTTCCAGGTCCATTCTGTCTAGAACCTGCTCCTGCATATCCCGCGCCTCTATGGTACCCGTCATCTCAAGCATACGGTCCGCCAAGGTACTCTTGCCATGGTCTATGTGGGCAATGATACTGAAGTTTCGTATGTTGGAGGACATAGTGGTCAATGGTGCCGTTAGTAGACAGTGGACAGTTTACAGTTGACAGAGAAAATCACAAACCGAAATTTCTAACGACTTTCTGTGCACTGTAAACTGTAGACTGTGAACCGTTCCCCCCTACTTAAGTTCCGCCGCTTCCTCCGCCGACACAACAATCTCCGTACCGCCCTCTTCCTTTATAAAGCCGCGCCACAACCTCCCGCGAATTTCCGCAACTGTCTCTAAAAATTCGCGGTTTCCCAGAAACGCATATACGAGCCCCGCAACTATAATTCCCGCCGCACCCGCTACAAATCCTTTGATTAAAACGGACGCTAACGTGGAGGAGAGCGTAAGCGGGCCTATTATTGCAAGCGTCGCGTATGCAGATACCCCTCCGGTGAATGCCGCCACCGTTCCTTCTGCAAAAGACCTTCCGATGCGTGTAAAAAAGCCCCTGAAACGGAGTTCAAAATAAACCGCCAGAAACGCCGTGCCTATAAGCGTTGAGAGAGCGTAGGCGATTGCAAGCGCGAGCATGTTGCTTCCCTGTATATCTTCCACGCGCAACAGCACCTGAATGAAGGAAAGGGTCGCCGCATTCTCCATAATGCGGATGAGAATTGCGCCCAATCCGATTGTGCCCAAAGCAATGCCGCATGACACAAGAAACGGCGTAAAAGTCCGCCCTGCGGCGTAATATCCGCGCACCAAGAGCAGCATGAGACCCTGCCCGACGAGCGCAAGCGAGAGCACCGCGAGCGATGCGGCCGTAAGGCGCGTGTCTGTCCAGTCAAAAGAGCCGCTTCCCAAAACAACCCGGACGATATGCGCGCGCAATACTATAATGAGAGCAGTGGCCGGCAATGACCAGAAAAATATGTGCCGTGCGGCATTTGCAATATTTTCTATAAATTCCGATTGCCTGCCTTTTGCCAGGGAAAGTGCGAGTACCGGAAACGCTGCGACGGAGTACGATGCGCCGATTATAGCGAGAGGCACGCTGTAGAGATTAAAAGCAAACATGAATACGGATATTGAACCGACTGCGAGCGTGCCTGCGAGTGCGGTAAGGCCGATGAACGTCACCTGATTCATAGACAAGGCGAGGGCGCGCGGCACGGACACTGCCGCCGTACGAAACAGCACACGGATATCTCCAAGGCGCGGTAATTTCCTGAAAAATCCGTCACTTATAATTGAGGGAATTTGTATGCCGGCATGAAGTGAGGCACCTATAACAACTCCCCATGCAAGGCCGGGCATGCCCCATATGGGATATAAAACAACAATTCCAAGAATTATTCCGAAGTTATAGAATAATGGTGATGACGCGTAGAGCATGTATCTGTATTTTGTCTGCGTAATTGCGGCAAAGATGTTGGAGAATCCAAGCAAAATGGGCTGAAGCAGCATTATGCGGGTCAGTGAAACAAGGACAGGCAGAAATCCTGCTTCAACAAATTGTGGAAAAAGATATGACAGCAATCGCGGTGCAAAAAGCGCCGTGACAGAGCCTGCGCAAATCGCGAGAGCCGAGAATCCTAAAACCACGGTGTCTATGTAATTTCTTTGTGCACTTGTGTCGCGGCGCGCAAGCTCCGGAATAAGAACATACACCGAGACAAGTGCTCCCAATGCCACAAAGACGAAGTCGGGTATTCGAAACGCCGCATAATAGAGGTCCAGTTCGGTACCCGCTCCAAATTCACCCGCCAAGAGCCGGTCGCGAAAAAGCGCAAGAAGAGAGGACAATAATGCAAACGCGGCCAGCACGTACACGGCAGATTGAATTCCGCGCACCTCAAAAGAGAGGAGCCGTCGTAGTACGCGATTCATCATACCCGCACACTATCTGCCCGCAGATGTCGTTGAGAGCGGCGGTTTACCTGCGTTCAGGTTCGCGAGAATATCCGCGACCACTTGCTGACCGGGAGAAAGCTGGTTAAGCGCGTTAAATACTTTTAACGAATCGTCCGGACGCTTAAGTTCATAGTACGAGAGACCAAGAATATACATTGCGTTGGCGTACTGCGAATTCAGTGTGAGTGCCCGCTCTTCCGCAGCGGCGGCAGTTGTGTAATCAGTTCCGGCATAGGAAATCGCCCCAAGGTTGTACCAACCCAAAGGATCATTCTGCCCATATTGTGCCGCCTGCGTGGCTGCGGGAATCGCATTTTTAAAGTCCTTCTTGGAGGCGTAAATCTGCGACGCCATGTAATAGGCGGCGGCAAGGTCGGGTTTCAGCTGAACTGCGGCAGCAAGATCCTGCAGTGCAACATCGGTGTTGCCCTGAATAACCTCAAGCTGTGCCAATTGCAGGAGCGGCAGAGGACTCAATGGATTTTCCTTGCGAGCACGCTCGTAGGCGGCGCGTGCATTTTCAAACGCACCAGCCACCTTCACACCGGCAAGTTGCTGATAAAGCCCGGCCAGTTCAAGCCAATTCTGATAATCAGTCCCGTTTATTGCGACCGCATCTAGGCCGTGCTGGATGGTCTGTTTCAAAACATCCTGCAATTCCGCGCGTGCTTTTTCATCCTTCGGGTCAGCTTTGGCTATCAACTGTTGTAACTGGGCAAGACCGAGCTGAATTCCAACACGATGCGCTCTGGCATTTGATGGATATACGGCGAGCGAGGACGAGATATAACCAGTGGCGGCTCCTATGTCCTGCGTATTATTATACGTGACAACTCCACGGTTTAAAATCATTTCTGCCAAAAGTACGCGCGATATGCCTATGGAAGATACCACCGTCACAACTGCAAAGAACACCAGCCCGGCTACTGAAGCCATGCCCTTCCATCCGTTCCCGCGTAAAATAACGTTATGCGTGCCGGTGAACCCCGCCTGTGCAGAAAACGCCACGAGCAATCCTATACAGAGAAATACAAGTGTACTTAGCGCGGGCCCTGGAACATAGAGCAAGTAGAATGAGAGCAAGAAAACCGAAGCGATGCCAAAAGAGGAGGCATAGAGATTCCCCTGTTCCCCTTTTCCATATCGCACAAGCGCGCGTATAACAGTCAATACGAGCGCGATGGCGAACAAAATCCATGCAATGATGCCGAAAATTCCGGTCGTTACGAACGACGTCGGAATGGTTCCGACTCCGGAGGTAAAGTCTGTATTCCAATAGGCGGATTGATTTATGGTCGTTGGTTTATAGAGTCCCCACTCATGACTGAACGTATTCGGACCAACGCCGAAGAAGAGAGACGCCGGCTGTGTGAGAGCCTGTTGCCCGATTGCAATCGTTCCCTGGAGCGAGGGACGCGCTTCTATATTCGCCACACGTATTCGCGCAGACAGTACGTTGTTTACCAAAGCGCCAAAGAGCATAAAGAAAAGTGCGATGATAACAAGGGTTATCCAAACACGTTTTGTGCCCAGTTGAGGGGCGGAATCTCCTGATTGCGCTCGCGATGCGAAATGTTGCACGAGAAGCGCGATAAGGCCTGCAATTCCTACCGCCGTCCACACATCAAAGAAATTCGCGATAATCAAAAGAAGTGCGGATATCAGAGCTACCGCGTCAAGAAGGTATTTCCACTTTCCTTGGGCTACCTCGGTATGCCTAAGGGCAATTCCAAGAACAACGAAAAGTCCCAGCAAAATCGCAAATTCATTCCAGTTGCCAAACGCATTTCCTGTTTGTCCGGCAAGAACGCCGCCCAAACTCAAACCTGGAAACACAAAATGAACAATCTCAAGAAAGATGAGCGCAAAGCCGCCGACAAAAAGACCCCGTATTGCCGTAATGCTTTTGCGTGATGCGCCTGCTTGCGCCGACCTGCCCGCCGAAGCTTCGGCGTAGGCGGGGGCCTCCGCAGGCGGGCCGGAGAATATAAGAGCGGATAGAACGAGGGCCGCATACAAGATACATGTGAACGCAAGGGTGTCCTGTTCAACTCCGGTACCGACCAGAGAGACCTGGCTCAAGCCTGATATCGCAACCGAAATTGCGTACACAAGCGGCATGAGGAGTCCCGCCGCAAGAATTAAATTATTGGGCACTCTTATGCTGCCCTCTTTGAACCGCGCGATGGCCCACGTCACCGTCGCGATTATAAGAAGAACCGCGACAAGAAATGCTTTAACTTGTACGGTTGTTATCCATAGTATAGGTATGAAGAAAATCGGAAGAAGTCCGATGAGAAGCACCATGCACCACTGTGCAATCCGATCTAGCTTTGATATGCTGTTTTCCATAATAATATTTATCTGACTAATATGTTGGAAGTGTAGCATACGAAGTGCGCAAGTACCGCAAGGGATGGGTGTGGATTTGGGGGTATTGAAGAAAAGAAAAAAGAGCTCTTTTGGGGCTCTTTTTTCATGTTCTGTGCAGTACTCGCTGCGCTCGGCTGCACTGCGCCCAACTTCGTGCAAATTTTCTCATTCGGAAACGAAAAAGCGAAGCTTTTTCGCTCCGCTCATTTCGCTGCATTTGTAAGCCGGATTCTGTCGAGGACAGTCATTTATCTGGGATGATTGTTGCCAATCACCTCAAGCGGTTCTTCTAACCGTACCGATGGCACGATTTGATACGACCTTGCACGCAGGTAGGATTTTTGCCGTTGCACCTTGAGCCTTTAACTGCTCAATCTCGCCCCAGTGAAATATGCTTTCGCGATTTCACGGGGCGGTTTTTTGCTCTCGCAAAAAACCGTCTCTGTTCGCATCCCTAGGATTACCCCGGCGGGCGTTACCCGCTACCGTGCTCCACATATCTTACGAAACGTGGGCGTGTCCGGACTTTCCTCTAGCCCTTGCGGACCAGCGACTGCCTAACGCAGGTATGTAGTGTATCAAAGGTTGACAAATATATCAAGTGTGTCTGGATGTCTGAGAACCCACGAGGTGAAACCTCGTGGGTTCTGCTGCGGTACTTTTTCATTTGATTGACTCTCTCTCTGCAACTTGCGATACTGCCGACACGGTCAATCAATCGGTTGGTCGAGTTATTTGAGGAGATTGCGATGAAGCGTAACAAACCAAGGCGGTTACCCGCCGTTGATGCTGTTGATCTGGAAGAGGCCATGCGAGATGCAAAAGCGCTTCCACCCCCCTCAATCGAGACGGTGAGGGAGATGTCCCGCATCTTTTCGCGGCGGCGGCGTCCGCCTGCGAAGAAAAAATGACGGTGCAAAAAAGTCCGGAAGGAAACGAGAGAAAAAAGACTCGGTTCACCGGGCTTTCTCTTTTTCCCTTTTCTTTCTAAGGTTTGATACAATGGAATCTTAGCAGTCAGACTGCTAGAATTTACAATCATCCCAGATAAATGACTGTCCCCGACAGAATCCGGCTTATTGCGCAGAACATGAAAAAAGAGCCCCCAAAGGGCTCTTTTTTCTTTTGATTGACTTTCTCTCTGCGTTTTGAGATAGCGCCGACACGGCTAGACCATCTGGTTAGTCGAGCTATTTCGCACAGGAGATAAAAATCATGAGAGAGAACACAACGTTCGTGCCGCAAGAAGGTGGTAGCATCAGCTTCCAGCGGAAAGCTCCATGGACATTGGGAAAAGTGGTTAACGAGATCCTCAAAAAGAAGGGGACTGGCTTGACGAGGGCATTGCGGGTATTCGTGAATGGTACTCGTATGGACCGCGAAAAAGACGGCGGCCGCAAACTGCGGAGTCGTGACACTCTGTTGATTATCGATGACGGCGAACATTCAATGCGCGGATCATCATGGTGGGTTGGTGGTTATTCGCACCTTCTACCCTGACTGCCCGGGAGGAATCGAGAGAAAAAAGACTCGGTTCACCGGGCTTTCTCTTTTCGTATTTCCTCCTAGCAGCTAGAAGCTATTCCCCACAACCTGTTTAAACCCGACACCATTTCCTCACTTTCTATCTTGCTGATAAATATTGGTCTAAGAAACCGCAATCGGCAGTGGGCGTTCTGAATCTGTTCGCACGCTGAAAATGGTGAACGGGTTAAGTATTTGCATCCGCGCTTACGCGCGGGCAAATGCTAAACAATCTCGCACGTCCCTCCGGCACATGCCAATTCCTTCGCCTGTTCGGTCTCGTCTGTCCGCTCGTAGATAATCAATTTTGAATAATCAATGACGGGGAATTTCGATGCGAGCGCTTCGTAGGTTTTCTTGTCAATCGTTTCGTACGGAGCGAGGCGATACACGTGATTCTCGCGCGGTAGGAATGAGAGTCCGCCGATGATGTCCCAGTTGTCGGAAATCCACGCGACGACCGCAACCCATTCCTCGTCCCCTACTGAAATCGTTGCCGAGGGATTGTGCTCGGTAAAATTCAATTTCACCATTTTCCAATACTCCAACTGTTCCATCGCCGTTAGGTCGTTCTTGTAGAGAGAACCGTTGGGGGCTTTAACCGGAAATTCCAAAACAAACGTCGTCGCTTCATTCGCATTCTGCCCTACTTCAGGGAAAGCTTGCACGCCCTGGTCACGCATCATCTTGTAGAGCGAATCGGTCGCCGAGATGCGGACACGGCGAATGTAGTACTGCGAGTGTCGCGGATGAATGCCCGACGAGCAGTTAAATGTCTGCGAGACAGTACCCGAAGGCTTCACGCACGTGATAGACGTTGAAGCATTGATACCGAAGCGCTTCGCGTATGTTGCATTCGTCCTAATTGAAACTGCACGCATCTTGCGCATTACTTTTGCATCGCGAACCACCGGAGAATCCCACTGGCCCGTGATTGATACGCCGAGAAGCCTTTCCGCCTCACAATTGTTCTGCCAATCTTTGGAAATGTAATTGAAATTTGTGAGCGTTGACTGATAGGTTCCGAGAAGTGTAGCGAGGCGCGCCTTGCGAAGAAGCGTCTTTTCCGTGTCGTCAGCGCGGGCAATAACTTCCGATAGATTGCAGAACTGTTTGGACTGCAGAATTATTTCTCCGCAAGGATTCGTACCGACTTGTCCGATAGAATTCCCACGTTTCCCGTATTTTTTGTGCAATAACTTCTGTCGGCGTTCCGGCATCGTTTTCTCAAGCGAGCCGCGATTGAAAATCCCGCGCTCTCCCGTCCCGCTCTTCATCAGAGCCACCCATTCATCCATGAGCTCCGCATTTGATGGCTTCACCTCATAGACGGCGGAGTTGTTGGCGACTGAACGGTACGGATCCGTGAGGAAAAACTGGCCTTTTTTAGCGTCTCGAATCTCCACGTCATCCAAATCCGACAGAGAAATCATGGCGGTTCTGCGTACGCCCCCGGCAACTACGCACTCTCCGATTTTGCAAATGATGTCGTGCGCATCTATGTTGCGAAGCCGTCGCCCTTGGCGTCTTAATATCCGCTCGCGCGCAAATGCGAGCAACGAGCGAAGCGGCTCCGGACCGGAAGCTTTCCCGCCCATTGTCTTCAGGCGCGAGCCCGCAGGACGGATCACAGAGAAATCAAAATCAACGTCCTTTCCCGAATACCATGTGCGGAGCCCGAGCGTGAGCGAGTCGCACCAGCCCTCTTTGTTGTCGGCGACAATGTGGGTCGCAAGCTTCTCTCCGGTCTGTTTTTCTATCTGCGGAAGCTGCTGAATATTCTGGCTTTCCACTGCATAGCCCACGCCACATCCCTGCATTGAGAGATACATTATTTCTGAGAAATCTTCCAATTTCACAGGGGCAGTGAAGGAACAATTATAGAAACACGTGTTGCACTTCTTCGCCGGAGCGCCGGCGAATTGCATCGCGCGCATTGACGGCATGACTTCCTGTTTCAATATCGCCTCGCGGATTTCCGCATATTCTTTTTTCGTGAGTTTATCGCCGAGATTTTCTTTCATGAATCCGACGTATCTGTCCACTGTCTCTATCCACGTCTCGCGCCTCTGCTCGCTTTCAATCCAACGAGCGTACGTACGCAGATACACGAATTCTCCGAGCGGATTATTCTTGAAATACTTTTTGCTTTCTGCAGCGAGCGCACGGACATGCTCCGGCACCGCTCCCTGCTCTTTGCGAACCTTGGCTCTCTCCGCGCGATAGAGAATATATGCTTTCGCCGCGGCGGCGTAGTCGGCAAGAATGAGCTGGCGTTCAACTTCGTCTTGGCATCCTTCAACCGTAGGCAGGAAGTTCTTATACGTTTTGGCAATCCGCATCATTTCGCCCGCAACTTTGTGCGCCACCACTACTGCTTCGTCTTCCGAGCCCTCATTCGTCGCAAGCATCGCCTTGTAAATAGCATTTACCACCTTGTCAAATTCAAACGGCACGATACGGCCGTCTCTTTTTTGAACGTTAGGAAGATATTTTTTATACACGCGAAGAGCCGCTCCTCCGCCCGCTCCCGCTTTCGCAGAAATAGAAACCCGAGTCGCATTTCTTGCAACTCTTACTGTCGTTTTTTGATTCGTCATGCGCATAATGAATCCGTTTTGTTAGAGAAGTTAATTGTATCGCGCATCCCGCGGCCATGTTTCCAGCAACAACTGTGGACAACTCCTGACTCACAACCAAGAAACCCAAAAGGTGATCCCGTATGCGATTATAGGTCTACAAAATCACCTATTTTTACATTATGAGCACTGGCGAACCCTGCAAAAAGCTCCAAAACATAACGCGCGCCCAAGTTTGGGGTGAAAACAGCCGGATATGTCGCCGGAGAGACGCTCTCTCTCATATCCACGACCCTTCCTTCAGAGGAAAGCCATAGAATGTCTATTGGGAAGAGCATGTCCTTCATCCAGAACCCGTATTTCGCGTCCAAGTTAAATATGAATAGCATTCCTTCGCCTCTTGCAAGTCCCGTTCGTCCGCTAAGACCCTTTGTTCTCGCTTCAGGAGTTGAAACCACCGATACGCGAACGTCTTGTCCCGCGAGCCTTATGATCCGTGCGCCGGTTTCTGCGGATGGCACGGGAACCGGAATGACGTTGTGCGGTGAAATGGACGCGATAATGACTACAGCCGCCGCGAGGACGAGAACCGTCTGAAATGTATGTTTCCAATTCATGATTCTGCACCGTGCCCTTCTGTAGCTTTAGCGGAGTAGGGTAAATTTGCAATTTTCATCTCTATCTCTATAGGATTACAATAACAGCCATAGTTACGAACGCAACAAGCCAATAGCCAACATTGATGATGTACAGTGATATCGGTCTTTGCTCCCATAAGACCGTCCCTGAAAGAGCCGGGACAACAAATCCGGCCCACGCCAATAATCCGAGCTGTACGGCACCTCTCGCATCGTATATGCCGAGCTTTGTCTCAAGCGAAAACAATACAAACGCAGCAAGAATACTAGCGAGCAGCGCCAGAATTTCATCCGCGTGCATACGACGCTTCCCCCGCTCAACCACTTCCGGCGTCAGACTGGACAACCGCATCCAAGCACCTCCGAAAACACGCGGGTGATACCACACAAAACCTATGAGGGCGGAAATTATTCCCGCAAAAAGAATTGTCAAAAGATTTAAGATGAACATGTGGATATGAAAATTCTACTTCAATTAATCTCAATGTCTATGTGGCGTACTGAAGGAAAACGTTTCTTGAGCATTATTTCAATCTCATCTATTTTCTTTCCCATGAGACGCGGAATCCGGTCGGCATAATCAACGCAAAAGCGCTTGAACGCTTCGTAATCATTTTTCACCTCTTCGTACTGCTCTTTCAGATATTTGCGCTGGTATGCCTCTTTGAAGAGTGCGGGGCCGTTAAATTCTACTTCGCACTTAATGCGGTACACGCCGATGCCGAGCACTGTTGATTTGAAATCAAGTACGCGTTCTATAGACGGCTCCGCTACAAGCGCCGCGATTATTTCTTCGCGATCCTCTTCGGGAATTGAACGGCCTAGAATATACGAGCGATTTTTCCTTATAAGTATAACTGCGGTTGCGGCCAGAAGAATGCCGATGAGAATAGAACCGAGTCCATCCCAAAAAACATTGCCCGTATAGTAGGACGCGCCGATGCTCAAAGCCGCGACGCCGACACCCAAGAGAGCGACTCCATCTTCAAGATAAACCGCGAGCGTTGAGGGGTCGGCAAGTACGAGCCGTTCGCGCCAAGCTGCATTTGGGTACGAATTCTTCAGCCCGCGCGCCGCTATCCATAACGTCAAAGATTCAATTACAAACGATGCGGCAAGCACAAAAAAAACCAGCGGGTGTATTTCAATCGGTTCAGGATGAATAAGTGAAGCGATTCCGCTGTAGAGAGTGACGCCAGCACCAACGAAAAAAATACCGCACGCCGAGAGAAGCGACCAGAAAAAACGTTCTTGCCCATATCCGTATCCAAAGGCATCATCAGACTTTTTATACGAACGTTTGACTCCAATAAGAAGAAAAAGCTGGTTAAGCGTGTCGGCAAGACTGTGTATCGCCTCGGAAAACATGACGCTTGAACCACTGACGAGAGCTGCGCCCGTTTTTATGAACGTGACTAAAGCGTTGCCGACAATCGCCGACACAACCGGAATGAGCCCCACTGTGCGTAACGCCATGGAATTACTATACCACCGAAACAATCTCCGAATCCTAATATCGATCAAGATTCCCTTCCACATAATCCCACACATACTTGGCGATGTTGATTGGCTCCCCTTCTACCGGGTCGTGATGCAGGTTGATGAACGGCGTTGAATTGCATTCAATGATTCCCCAGCGCTGCCCCGAGGGCGAACCCTGAATATCGGGAATAATAAAATCAAACCCGATCATCGGGTCCACTACGACATCCGCCGCCATTTCCAAGATCTTTTTCGTTTCGGCGTTGGTCTTTGCTGTCACTTCCGCGCTATGTCCGCCATAGCCGACGCCGATGGATGCAAGAAGGTCAACGATTTCGCCGGAAGCAGGGACCGTTGTAATGTCGCGCCCGGTACGGGCGAGAAAATCCTGATGCCGCTCGTCTAAAACGATTTCAGAGACTTTCTCATGCCGTATTTTATTCTTCTCCTCCACCAGCTGAGAGATGGTGCGGACGCCGTCCCCTCTCACGCGCGGCGGGTCGCCGCGCAACACGCCGATGAGTTTTCCTCCTATCATTGTCGCCCGATACACGCTCCCTCCTAAATGCTCTTCCGTGACGACCCAGAAACAAATTTGCTTGGCAATATTGAATGTCGTGCGCAACTGTTCTTTGGTATAGATGTGCGTTGTTGTGTGCCTTCCGCGAGAACCGAGCTGCGGTTTTACGACGACCGGCTTTTTCAGCTCGTCAAATTTAGCAGTGAGCGCATCGTATCTCGAGTAACTTCCGCCTGCCGGCACCGGTATGCCAGCACTCGCGAGTTTCTCCTTCAGCATCGCTTTGTCGTCCAACCACCAATCGGAACCGGAGCGCGTGTAAACAGGTCGCGGAAGGCCGGAAAAATAAATTTTTCGTCCCGCCACCCGCGCGATGTACGAATCGGTTTGATGTCCTAAGAAAAGGAGGCCTCTCATGTCTATGCCGCGGCGCCGTGCTTCTTCCCACAAAACTCTCCCGCGGGTCGTGCCAGCTTTGAGGGGGTCGTCGTAAGTCTTAATCAATCCGAAAAAGCGGAATGTGGCGATGAATATATTAAATGCATGTTTGACCAGGTAACCGGCAAATTTCTGTTCTAGCTTTCCGAACACAGCAAGGTAGAAACGGTTCGCCGGAACACTGAAAGAGTTGTTCACCCAAGCGGCAAAGTGCGAAACAGGGTTGTTGCCGCAGTGCGGGCATTGTTTTTTCATGATGAAGTGCGCTTAATGCTACACCATATAGAGAGATGTGTAGACCTATCCCATCATTATCTATTCAACATATAACGCTAGCTAGTGCGGCCGCATAAGCTAGCGTCATAGACGTTACAGGTCGTAATGGGATAGCTATCGAGATATACACACCGTTCTTTAGCGGCACGCAATCCATGGTGGTATACTTAATTGCATGATGGGGCACTAATTTTGGGACGTGAGATTGCGCTTTCCTGTTTGCTTTCGCGGTTTTTCACCGTTTCTTTAAGACTAGTTTGTTGGTGATGCCTTTCGGGAGTTCGTCGGTGCGGTGCGTTACATAAATCATCGTCGCCGTTACATCTTTGCACGCCAAATCAACCGCCGTAAGAACGCGGTCGCGGTTTCCAGCATCAAGCCCCTGACACGGTTCATCCAAGACGAGAAGCGCGGGATTCTTTACAAGTGCGCGCGCGAGAAGCACGAGCCGTTCCTCTCCCTCCGAGATATCTTTGAACGGAATCTTTTCGAGCTCGCCGAGGACAAGTTCTTTGAGCCACGAGCGCGCAGTTTTTTGTTGCGATGATGTGCATCTTTTATACAATCCGATTGTGTCAAAGAATCCGGAGCACACCACATCAAAACATGTCGCGTCCGGTGGATAATACAATTGCAACTCCGGTGAAACCCAACCGATTTTTCTTTTGATTTCCCAGATGCTTTCGCCGCTCCCGCGTTTCTTGCCGAAGAGCGTTATGTCGTTGGCGTATGCCTGCGGATTGTCTCCGAGAATGAGAGAGAGAAGCGTGGTCTTCCCCGCGCCGTTCGGGCCGAAGAGCGCCCACCTCTCCCCCTCATGTATCGTCCAGTTTAGTTTTCGCAGAATTGGCACTTGATTGTA
The DNA here is from genome assembly GCA_030648265.1 of bacterium. Lineage (GTDB taxonomy): Bacteria > Patescibacteriota > Minisyncoccia > Phycocordibacterales > UBA2100 > UBA10103. The sequence goes on along the minus strand of JAUSHX010000028.1, from coordinate 40,068 downwards.
CGTAATGTTCACATTTTTCATCTGCACCAATATCGGGCGCGTTTTCTTCTTTATGTTTTTCAGCGCACCTTTCTTTGATATATTTTCCTTGCCTTCGATGTTTAACTTTTCCAGCATTTCTCTCCGCGTTCCCGTTGCAACCTCATGATTTTCGTTAATGCACAGAACGTGTGTAATTCCCGCGGGTATTTCTTCGCGGCCGGTTCCCACGATAATCAAGCGCATATCGCCTTTCATTAGGATTTCAAGATTCTTCTTCAGTGTCGCGCGGAAGCTCACGTCCAATCCCTCAAACGGATTGTCCAAAATGAGAAGACACGGATTTTTGAGAAGCGCCCGCGCGATAGTAACTTTGCGCCGCTCACCGTTGGAAAGTTGCATGAGCGTGCGTTTCAAGAGCGGTTTCAAACCGAGTTGCCGCATGATTTTTTGTCTGCGTCCGGAGAATGTCGCATCCGCTTTTTCATGTGCGACAACGAATGGGTTCATGTGTTTTACGCCACTTTCCGAAAGTAAATCAGAAACAGTCGGCGCTTCTTCACTTAATCCCACATTCCAACGGTCTTGAAGATATGCCTCGGGGCCAAGCGCCTCCCTCTGCTCCTCAAATGACACGTATGTGATGTGTTCATGCGGCACTTCCCCTTTATCCAAAAAATGATAGGCGATGCGACCCCCGACCGCAGGCAAAATGCCAGCCAGCACTTTCATGAGCGCGGATTTCCCCGAGCCATTTGGCCCAATAACTGCCAACTGCTGGTCGTTGCGTATTTCCCAGTTAAGATTCTTGAATAGAATGTGTCCGTCCAATCGGACGGTTGCGTCTTCAAGGGTTATAAATGGCTTTGACGTATGCACGTTTAGGCATTTCTCTTCCAATTCTCCGGTCGTAACGAACGAACCGCCGCGCCTGTCTGCCACATTTCAGAATCGTGGATTTCCGCGAGTTCCACCGCAAGTTTCTCTTTGTAATCCGGCTGGCTGTTGGCCTTGAGCGTGATGCGCGCCTCATTTCCCGTTTTCACGCTTTCGTACAAATCTTTGAAAACAGGTTCTACCGCCTTTCTGAAACGGGGCTTCCAGTCCAAGGCACCCCGCTGGGCGGTCGTTGAACAGTTGGCGTACATCCAATCCATGCCGTTTTCGCCGACAAGGCGGATAAGACTCTGCGTGAGCTCCTCTACTGTTTCGTTAAACGCCTCACTGGGAGAGTGGCCATGTTTGCGCAGTTCGTTGTATTGCGCTTCCATGACGCCTGCGAGTGCGCCCATGAGAATCCCGCGTTCACCGGTGAGGTCGCTGTTTACTTCGTTGGCGAATGTCGTGGGGAAAAGGTAGCCGGCGCCGAGCGCGATGCCGAGAGCAATTGCGCGTTCACGCGCGTGCCCTGTCGCATCCTGTTCTATAGCGTAGCTCGCGTTGATTCCGCTGCCATTGAGAAAATTGATGCGCACGCTCCGGCCGGAACCTTTCGGCGCCACCAGTATCACGTCAATATCTTTCGGCGGCACAATGCCGGTCTGGTCGTTGAACACCATTCCAAAACCGTGAGAAAAATACAGTGCTTTGCCCTTCGTGAGATGCGGTTTTATTTTCGGCCATATCATCATTTGTCCCGCATCCGAAACGAGATACTGGATGATGGTGCCCTTCTCCGCGGCTTCCTCAAGCGAGAAAAGCGTCTTGCCGGGAACCCACCCGTCCTTAACTGCTTTATCGTACGAAGAGCTTCCGGATTTCTGGCCGATGATAACGTTGATGCCGTTGTCGCGCATGTTCAAGGACTGTGCAGGACCCTGTACGCCGTAGCCCAAGACGGCTACGACTTCGTTCTTTAAAACCTCCCGCGCTTTATCTAGCGAGAATTCTTCGCGCGTTATCACATCTTCTACCACTCCGCCGAAATTAATTTTTGCCATGTTAGATTTTCTTAACGAATGATAATGAGTTTAGTAAATCTTACACCCAGCACCTTTCGCGAAAGGTGCTGGGTAAAGAATTTGTAATTCGCTTCGCTCATAACAACTTCTTTATCAAAAAACTAGTAATTTATCCGAACCCTCAACCATTTTCAGCAAATCTGCCATTGTGGAAACAGGGCATACCTTGCTTTCCTGCTTGCCGCGCACTTTAAGACAAGTGCCGCACGCATAGATGTCTCCGTTCAGCCCTTTGAATTCTTTCACCTTCGCGGAGATATCAAAATTCTCGCTGTCGGGAATAGCGTCAAGTTCTGATCCCTCGCTCATTAAAAAGATATCCACTTTATGACCCGCCTTAAGCGAAGTAATTCCAAGGCGGAGTGTATTCCACGCACGTTCTGCTCCATTTGATTGCAGGACAATTCCAAGTTTCATAAATCAAAATTATCTGTTACTGCGCCTTGGCTCGCCGATGAAACCAACTCTATGTATTTTCGCAACACCCCGCTCTTGTATCTGGGCTTCGGCTGTTTCCATACGCCTCGCCTGCGCTTGAATTCGGCATCCGAAACAGCAACAGACATCGTCTTTTTTTCCACATCAAGCGTAATGATATCGCCATTCTTGACGAGCGCTATGGGGCCGCCCACGTACGCCTCCGGTGCAACGTGTCCCACAACCAATCCGTATGTGCCTCCTGAAAATCGTCCATCCGTTATAAGTGCCACGGAATCGCCGAGCCCTTGTCCTATGATAGCCGAGGTTACTGAAAGCATTTCCCGCATACCTGGGCCTCCCTTGGGGCCTTCGTTGCGGATGACGATAGTGTCGCCCGCGACTATTGAACCTTTTTTGAGCGCGGTGAAAACCTCTTCCTCGTCTTCAAAGACCTTTGCAGGCCCTTTGTGCTTCAGAGATTTGATGCCCTTAATCTTCGCAACACCGCCCTCGGGCGCAAGATTTCCATGGAGGATGACGATTTGCCCGCGACTCTTCACCGGAGATTTAACCGTGTGAATGACAGGATGGAGCGAGTTCTTTCTTTTCACGCCTTTCAAATTCTCCGCGACAGTACGCCCTGTTATTGTCATGCAATCGCCGTTCAGAAGCCCGGCATCCAAAAGCTCTTTCATAACTCCGGGAATTCCTCCCGCGTTATGCAAATTCACCGTCACATATTTACCGCCCGGTTTCATATCCACAAGTAAAGGCGTGCGGTCGGAAATCGTGTTGAAATCTTTCATCGTCAAATTTACATTCGCCGCCTTTGCCATAGCGAGAAGATGGAGCACTGCATTGGTGGAGCCGCCCACAGCCATAACGACCGTAATCGCATTCAGAAATGCGCTCCGAGTCATGATATCGCTCGGGCGCAGTCGGAGCTTCAACAAATTTTTTATTTGACGACCTGCCACTTCGCACTCGTCGGCTTTTTGCTTGCTGATTGCCGGAGTCGTCGCGCCATACGGGAGTGACATTCCAATCGCTTCTATCGCGGCAGACATTGTGTTGGCCGTGTACATGCCACCGCATGAACCGGGACCCGGACACGCATTGCACTCAACTGCCTTCAGTTCTTTCGCACTAATTTTGTTTGCCTGAAATTGCCCCACCGCTTCAAAAATACTCACGATGTCAATGTTTTTGCCGTGCAACTTGCCTGGCATAATTGTGCCGCCGTAGATAAAAATACTCGGCGTGTTCACGCGCGAAATCGCCATCATACAGCCGGGCATATTCTTATCGCACCCGCCGATTGTTATAAGGCCGTCAAATCTCTCCGCTCCGGCGACAACTTCTATGGAGTCGGCGATGACTTCCCTGCTCACCAGAGAATATTTCATGCCCTCATGTCCCATTGAGATGCCGTCGCTTACGGTGATTGTGCCGAATGTCTGTGGGACGAGGCCGGCCGTGCGGCAACCCGCGTGCACGTGCTCGGCAAGCTTGTTGATATGCATGTTGCACGGCGTCACCTCGCTCCACGTGCTCGCTATGCCGATTATCGGCTTCTTGAAATCCGCATCGGTAAATCCGGTCGCGCGAAGCATGGCACGATTTGGAGCGCGCCCATCACCTTCCGTCATCACCGAACTGCGGGGCTTTAGATTAACAGACTTGGCCATATATACGTGGTGGAAGTATACCCGCGTTGGATAATAAGTTCAATCCTCCAACAGAAAAACCGCCATACGGGCGGTTTTTCTGTTGCCCTTGGCGGTACCCTACCCCACCCAGTAAGCAAACCAAAGGTTCTTTCACCTCTCTATAGTACGCCCGAGCGATGCCTGTCGGTATGGGTCAGTTCAAAGAGTATTCGACGACTTTCGGCGCATTTCGAAGGCCGAAGAGGCCGAGCGGTACCGTACCGGAAATCAACGCTTGAGTCTGATCCTGACAAGATTTATCAAATCTTGTTCGTCATGATAAATCCCATGTCGTGAGAAAACTACGATGCGATAGCGCTGTTCTTCCTGCAATTCAAAAATCACCCGGTAACCCTTTGACTTACCAACATTCTCTTTGAGAGGAACCACGCGACCTTTATATATCTTCGCACCCCCAAAACCAGGAAACGCATCAATTCCCGGTGTTTCTTTGAGACCTTTGAGTGAAAAGAGTCGCTCCCACGCTTCAAGTGAAGCTTGTGGCGCAGCAAAGCGTTTCAGCGCATGAAAATCTTTCTCGATATCTTCGTGACGACAAAGATCCATGAGGTTCTCCGCTAGACCTTTGCCATTTCGCCGTATGTGTCTCGATAATAGGCGAGATTGTAATCGATGACGCCATTCGCTTCGGTGGCAATCCATGGTGCTTCACCATGAGTCGCACTTTTCATTTCGGCACCGCTAAAGCGTTCCCATTTGGACGCAAGTTCCTCGAGAAGAAGGATTTCTTCTTTTTCGAAAACACTAATATCAAAGGCCACAAGAGCTTCTATATGCATCTGGTCTTTATAGCCATCAGCTACCTTTCGCCTCGAAATCTTGATTTCTTTGCCATCCATCTGCTTTATAATCTTCTCTGCCATACGTGGCACGGGACCATTCTCGAAACGTAGGTATTTATCACCTGTAACCGAGCGCCCATATTTCTCGAAGAAATCGAAATCGAAATAGTAGAGAAGCTTCATTAGCTTCAACTTGCCGAGCGTGCCATTTTGAATCCTACTCGCAAAAAACAGGATGGCGTTGCGATACTTTGCTTGGTTTATTTTCGTTGCCATATAGAAAGTGTGAATCTGAAGTTCAGAATACCATGGATTCAAGAATACCATACATAACAAAAGGGGGCCTAAGCCCCCTTTCGTTGACTTACCGTAACCGAAGCTACGACAAGGTGTTTATGCGTAGCAGTATACATGGTCAAGATGAAATTCGCAAGAAGTGGGGACAGCCCAAACAGGCGGGTTCAGTATCGTGATTGGGTCTTCTCGACCATGCCACTCTTGCGAATAGTTTAGGTCGACGCTCTTTCGAGCCGATATTGGTGGTGTACAGAACATGATAGCACTTTTGGCTATCGTTGAGCACCCTAGCTTAGTATTAGCGAGTTGCGAAGCGAGTTACCAACAGCTGGTTTCAGGGCTGCTATTATTGTGCCTGCCAAATTTCCAATGCTTCGTTGAGATCCAGACCCGTCTCATCAGCCAAATCCTGAACCTCCTGGGCCTCATCAAGCGTTAGGTCGTTATCTTTTGCGAGTTCGAAGAGTTCCTCGTCCATGACAGTACCTGCAATTTATTGCGAGAAAATATCGTCCAAATCTTTGTTGACCTTGGTCTGCGTCTTCGGCTGTGCTCGTTTGCGCGCCGACTTGGTATCGGCATCTGGACTTTGTGCGAAAGGTAACGGCACGGCGGGCAAATGTTTCTTTCTCTTTTCACTTACTAATGCGGCGATTTTGGTAATCGGCTTTGCTTCAAGATGCTCGCTGCTGCGCCATACTTCCCACTGCTCTAATACGGCAACGAGGCGCGGTTCAAGCCAGTCACAAACCGACCCGCTTGTTGATGTTGGTTCGTTTACGCTCACAAGAAATACTGGATAACTCACGGTAGAAGAATCGTCGGTGCCAATCAGATCTTCCTTATCAATCTCTTTCACTTTCTCTGCACAAAAAATAGACATTTTCATAGAGGCGGTTTGCGCACCACCCCTTAGTCGACGCGTTGAGGTCCCTTTCTTGAAGACACCGCGCGGCAGACTAACAATCGCCAACACTTTACAATGCTTGGCCACAAATTTGCGCAGAAACTCATCCTGTGAGTTCGAAAAAAATCCTTCCGGCAAAATCAGGCAGATTTTTCCGCCAATCTTTGTACTCATCACGGCCTGCTGAATGGAAAGGTTATACTCGGAAAGATTGTCGTCCAGCCGACCGTTTCTATCCAAGTCTCGGTCAAGGTGACTTCCAATTTTTACTAAACCTCCGTGCTCGTATTTATTCCCACCAGCTGGATTGCCGATTACAACATCCCAATTACTCCCTTGGTCGAGCAGGCCGTTATCTTTTTTCACTGGTAGAGCATCAATCCATTCACCCGTTTTCTTGAAATATAGAGCTAAATAGGTCTTGGCAACAATACAAGGTAATTCCTCGATATCTATGCCGCGTATATTTTCCAAACCGACGCCAAGCTCAACAGCGGCTGCTAAGAATCCACCGCTTCCGCACTCGAAATCAAGCACCGTGGTTTCCGGTCTAAAACCCCCTACTAGACCGACCATGAAAGCAATCACGCACTGTTCTGTAAGATACTGGTTAAATCCGCCACCCTGAAAGGAGCGTAGAATTGCTCTGCGGAACTCTCTGGCGGCTTCCGGTCCAAGCGAGGATGTTAGATTAAAGCGGTCAAACAAGTCACGCACTGCCTTTTGTCCCTGTATAGACAAACCGGTATAGGGCAGCTGACCGGCAAACTTATCTCCATAAGCCAAAAAATTAAGAATCTGCAGTGAAACCTTCTTGATAATATCTGCGGTGATTCTTTCCTCCTTCGCATCTGTTTTAAAAATTGCTACTAATTCGTCAAAAAAATCTGTCTTAAATCCTCTCACATCCAAAATACGTGCCTGATACTTTTCGTTTAAACCGTAATACTCAAGAAGTCTATTAAACGACAGAATCTCAACTTCTTCTGTCAAAAAATCCGGTATCTGATGAGAATAATCGTACGACCATTTATAAAACTTTATTTCTTTGCCGACAGTTGTTGCCAAAAATTTCGGGGGTATGCCGGATGGAGCGAACTCTTCACGTTTAACGGGAAAATTAAGTAAATATTTAAGGGCCTCTTGCAATGCCGCATCATGCGATTTGTGTTTTCTCTTAGCTTCTACGAGTAGTACTGGCTCACCATTGTGATAGTAGACAATATCCATAGTGCCTGCTCGACCACCACTCGGCCGGAAAATCGGGACATCGTTGATTTTTACCCTGACAGAATCGTGAATCGGATAGCCAAAACCACTTGCCAAGAGAGGCAAGATTTCATTGGCAATATATGAATTTTCAGATTGCGGCGTTGACATAATTTCTTCCTTTAATGTGTCTGTGAGAATAAGGCCTACCAAAATATGCCTATTTTAAGGGTGTAAATTCCCTTTGCCGGTTTTATTATCACCCCCCATTGAAAATAAACCCTTGGGGATTTCCTGTCCTGGTTTACGGTAATAGCAGTCCTTCTTGGCTTTGCCCATTTTCTCCAATAATCCTTTTTCAACCCAATTATGTAACAGTCGAGACATTTTCAAAATATCTTGCACACTGGTTATCTCGCGCGCTCTTTTGTTAGAGATGCGATAATTTTTATCTAAATACTTACCGACAGTGTCCCAATACTCAACTTTCTGAATATTAAGCAAAAACAATAAAACAGAATTGGGACGTATCGTGGGCGGAAAGAAAAGTGGTTCATACAGGTTTTGCTCTTTCATAACTTTAAACATGCGATCTACGCCCTCGCCAATATCCAAGTTAGGGGCAATTTGAAAACGATTGAGAGTTCGCAAAATCAGCGGATTTCTCGCAAACCGTTCGGTCCTGATATTTTCAACAGTAATATGGCCTGGATATGTTCCGGGGCTTTCGATTTCAACGCGATCGTCAAAAAACCTGACTTGTATATCGTCTTGGACAAAATAGTTTCTGTGGATAACCGCATTTGTTATGGCTTCTTGGAATGCCCATTCCGGAACCAAAAAAGTAGGGTTAAAAGACGCACCGCTAAGTTTTGGTGGCGAATTCTTTACAATATTCCTGAAGTACTCAATTGCCTGCTCAATCTGCTTCAACAAAGGCCCTTCAACCGTAAACGGACGAGTAACGAAATTTGGTTTTCCGGTATGGCTCGGTTTTGTTCCATAATAATGAGAGATTTTAATTCCACACTTATTTTTAAGTGCAATGGAAGGATTTTTACCAAACAACAACACGCCCGCTTTTGTTAATTCAAATCTTCCTGGTTGGCCAACAGCGAGACCGTTATCTTTCAAAAATCGCCGATAAACGAGGGGGATGAAGCCGCGGGAGCAACCGCAGTAGCGGCCGCTCCCGCGGCTCCGATTTCAGGCTGTTTTTCCGTATTTTCGCCACTGCTCTCAGCCAAATTCGGCTCCGAATTTGCATCTTTAACAGGAACCGGGGTCGCGATGTCCCCAGGGCCGTTTTGGGGCGCAGGCGGGGTTTCGGTGCTTGAAATATCGCCCGCAGGACTTGATACGTCTGTTTCTGGTATTGCTACGGGCTGCTGGCTACTAGCCACTGGCTCATTCAGTGTTTCTGGCTCGGTCGCAGGGGCCTGGGTTTCGTCGGGCATGTTCCAATTCTAACGCAAAAATGGCACCTGACACCCTATTCCCCATACTACCGATCAAAAGCTTTTTTCATAATCTCTTTGGCAATTAATTCAGCCAGGAGTGGAGGTACTGCGTTGCCAATTTGAATTCCCTGAGTTGTCACGTCACCGAAGAATCGATACGAATCAGAGAAACTCTGTAACCTGGCAGCCTCTCGAGGCGTGATCGTTCTATGCAGTACTGGGTGCGTAATTCTTCCAACCGATGGAGTGTTTAGACGAGTCGTTAAGGTGAACGCTGGCCTATCCTTTTCCATTCGACCATATGCACCACTATGAACCGATCTTGTGTGAAATTCCTTAGGTAGATCCTTCAATCCCTTACCTGGTTTTATGAGTTTCATAACATCTAGAGTGGCCTGACTATGCGTTGGCGCTTCATGATTGAAAATACAGTCCTCGTTTTCCAATCGCATTATTTGCTGATAATGTGACTGAGGTACCATCATATTGTTTTTTATAACCTGACCTCCTTCACCGCTCATAATTTGAGGAAGGTCACTAATCGCATCCCATACTGACACAGTTTCGTTATCACATTGTGAATTCGGAAATAGAGTTTTCGACGGAATGCCCAATCTGTTCCCAATGAAAAAAGCCCGCTTTCTAGATTGAGGAATACCATACTTACTTGCGTCTAAGATTTCAGCATGCACATCATATCCAAGCTCTGCGAATTTCGATATGATCTCTTCTTTTACGGCTCCGTTATCATAGTTGAGTATTCCCGGTACATTTTCCAGTATAAATACTTCTGGATTTAAATCTTCAACCAAATTTACGTATTCAAGAAACAGGGTATTTCGTCTATCCGATAAGAATCTTCTTTTTCTTCTAATTCGCGAACCTGCCATGCTGAATCCCTGACATGGAGGACCTCCAATGATGATGTTGCAAGATTTATGATTCTCCCTTAGAAACTCTGAAATTGAGAACCTCCCCCGCCTCTTTGATGTTGAGATGTTTTCAACTCCGTCCACTATCAATCTAGTATTTGGGTGATTGTGCACATACGTTTCGCTATGACGTGAGTCATTTTCAACCGCAACAGCAATGTCAAACCCCGCGTGTTTAAATCCCTCAGAAAAACCGCCCGCCCCCGCAAATAAGTCCACGACCGTGAAACGTGATGTGTTGGCAACTCTGGAAAGGGCACGCCACCGATCACCTTTCTCTGTCTTCTTATACTCAAAATTATTACTGATCAATGTCTCCAAATCGATAATTTTCCCATCCTTATCCAGATATGCGTGATTCTTCACAATAATAGGTATTATATGCTCATACAATTCAGCCGTAGAAACCTGCCCTTTTGATACTAATAGAGAATTTATTGTATTAACCAGAAAACCGTAGGCGTTATCGAAGTATTTGAACCCCTCATGAATCTTCTTTTTCTTAGGTTTTTGAAATGTATAGATGAAATCCCCGTATAAGGTATTCTTTCTGTTGATACCCTGTGTTCCCGACGAAACTGCCTGTGGCTGAAAGACAATGTCCTTAAGTGTAAATCCCGACTTTAGGCATGCCTCTAGGATAGTCTTCCACACATCCAAATTCCTATTGTGAAAGGTGAAGGATAGAAACCTATTTGGTTTAAGAACCCTATACATCTCTCCAAAACATTTTTGGATATTTCTTGCAAAATCTTCTTTCGAAATCTTTCTATATGGATCGATAATAATCTCATTAGAATATTCAGGTAGCATTTTAAACCAGGCATTGTAAAAATGACTCAAGGCGAGGTATGCAATACTCTCTCCATAAGGCGGGTCAGTAAAAATATAATCGACTGAATTATCATCGAGAGCCAGTTTCTTACTATCTGCTATGTGCGATTGAATTAAGCTCTCGTCTAAATCTTTTAACTCTTTTTTCCCTTTGAAAACAGATTGGAATCGGAGTTTCAAGCAATGCAACACGGAGCGTTCCGTATGTATTTTGGGAACCCAAAATTTGCTGATGACCCAACCAGACTTATACGTTCCTTTTTCAATATCGCCAGGTATCATCTTCGAGACGTTCGGTAACATTGAACTAAATATTAATTTTAAAGTGTCGCGGACAGACTGGACTTCCACTTTTTCTATTAGGATAAGCAGGTGGGACAACTGCACTAACGCCCGGGATGTAAAGAGCGCATCTATAGTCGATACTCCACTTCTTTTTACATATTTTAAAATCTCATCCTTGGGGTATTGTAATTCGTGTGCCGCCTCAAGATCTTCAAACAGAGTGCGTGCCTCTCTAATAACCCTCTTATCACTTTGGGACGGGACTTTAACACCGACGCCGTGAACGGGGCAGCGGAATCTGATGACTGCTGGCTCCGTCTCATTCCATACCGTAGTTTCTATGGTTGAATCGAGTCTACAGTGCAAACATTTTGTCATATTGTAGTATTCAAATGCTGCCTCCAACTGAGACAGAATGTTTCCAAAGACCTCGGCGAGTTCCTCGGGGTTAACTTTCTGCGTAGTACCGTCAACAATGAACTTCGACAAAGGGTTAATGTCGATTCCAATAGCCTTACGATGTGCTTTCGCCGATTCAATTAATACAACGCCACTCCCCATGAACGGATCAAGTACCACATCTCCTTTTCGGGTGTATCGCTTAACATAGTTCTCGACAATATTATGGGCCTTTCTGCCCCAATATTTATGTAATAGATAGTGAGAAGGATGCGGTTTGGCGAAAGATGGACTATTCTTCTTGTGGAACCCATTCTCATCGCCTCTTACTGAAAGGTCCGTCAACAACTTACTAACGTCAGATACGGCAAAACGGCGGTGCCTCGATTGCGACAAGCGAACAACGGGCAAACTCCCAGCATCCGCATATCGTCTCATGGTTGTTGGAGATACTCCCAAAATATCTGAGGCTTTTTTCGTTGATATATAGACCATGAATTCGACCAATTGAGTGTAGGTGGTAAATTAATCAACCAATACGAGCAGTAACATGCATATTATGCACTAAGATTGGTGCTTTACTTATTTTCGGATGTGTATAACTATACAGCTATGATTTCTGAAATGACCGCCAGTGAGTTAGCCGAGGTTTTCCAATATAAAGATAGCACCCGCCTCTCATTTGCAATAATTCTTTCGGCATTGTCCATCGCAAAACCTGGGAAATACTTACCTATCGAGAATTTCAGATCCAACCCCTTTTCAGAACTTTGGAGGCACGAGTTTCATCACGGCAGTAACTGGACAGCGCAATATCGGAGTGAGCTTAACCAGGGGGATGGCAGATTGGCACATCGTGTATTCGAATCTCCTAACGGCACTGGTCACGAATACAGGCTGAAAGACCTCTCCGGTCTTGCAGCGTCAGACACAGTCACCATTGAGGAGGCTCAGCGAATCATCTCCGCAATAGAAAGGGGGGAGTCCGTCATAGACACAACTGATGAGATGTTCCAGACTGCAGTGCGCATCGCGGATCCGATTGAACCATTGCCGGAGGGACCAATCGCAAAGCCTAGAAAACAGACAAAAAATTCATCTACTGGGTATCGGGGCAACCCAAGGATAGCTAAACTCGCACTTATTTTATCTGGCAACCTCTGTACTTATGATCCATCGCACAAGACCTTTTTTAGCCCCACACTCGAGGGGCAATACGTTGAAATGCATCATATAATACCCATCTCTAATCAGGAAGACTTCCCGCACAGTATTGATGTTCCAGTAAACATTGTGCCTTTATGTCCAAATTGTCACAGAAAAATACACAATGCGGAAGATGCGTCAAAAAGTGAAATGCTTAAAAAGCTTTACACTGGAAAAGTAATTAAAGAACTCCGCACAAGAGGCGTAGACCTGACCCTCGAAGTCCTACTGAATTATTACAGATAACTGAATCCTTGTTGCAACATCCAGTCCATTGTTTACCATCGCCAGAACATCATCCCACAAATCCTCATTTCCGGGAAACCTGCCGCGCCGCCGCCTCCTGTCTAATCTTCTTCCTCCATTCTTCTGCGTCTATCATCTAAGATCTCGCCCTCAAATTCAAAATACAAAGTGCCTTGAGGTCTTCGCCTGTATCCCAATAAATCACGGGCCACATTTGATAGAAAATCAACCTTGTCTCCAATCTTTATTTTGTCGTTTTCTACTACTTCGGCAACAATATCCGAATCTCTCGTAAAAGTAAGTTTAGATCCGACTGGAATTCCGTACTGTGCGAAATGAAATCTTGAGCGTCTTTCTTTTACTTGATCGACTTCCTTTTCCTGTTCTGGGGTCAGTACGCTATAAATCTTAGTTTCTCTAATTTCTACTCGTTTTAATGCAAGCGCCGCATATTCAGGATTCATCTTGAAAAATTCTCGGCTATCCCGTGCCCGACGATCAGCAAAAATAGAATGCAACCATTTTTCTTCTTTTTCTGCGTCTTCCACTGTTGCAGCGTAGTAAACTTCAAACGGAAGAGGTACGCCTGTCCGATCTAACTGCCTGATTCTTTCGTTTACATCACCATGAGTAAAGCCTATCTTCACAAATTCAGGCATAGACTCATTTATTAAGATGTAGACAATTTGATTCATATTCTGCGTTTATAAATTCAGTACTCAAAAACGTTAGGGCTCATTGTACTCCTCAAAAGAAGCAGGTGGTAGGCGATTATTAAGCGAAAACCGGCTGACGGTTTCTGACTCCTCGGCTCGGTGATGCGGAAGCTGCGCTTCCGCATCACACTCGCTCTACGTCGCCAGTAAAGATCGCGTCGAAATGGAGTCTATCGGTCAGCAAAGTTTATGGCCGAGCCACGAATTTGTTAATTCGCCTGTAGACGGTACCGTTTCGACGTAAACAAACACCAGGTGTCAGGCTCCCGATTTGTCCGCGCGTAGCGTGGATACAAATCGCAGGCCTATCGGTCATGATAGGCACCTGTAGACGGTCCAGCGGAGCTCCAGCGTAGTCGGGCAACAGGCACAGAAACAGGTGTCAAACGATTATTAAGCGTAATAATGTTCCTTTTTCCCTATCCCTCCCCCCCGTTATTTTCTATCCCCCGTCATTCTAATGTTTTGCAAAACATTGAAATGACCCGCCCCGTCGCCCTTCCCAATCTATTCTAGTATTTTGCAAAATACTAGAATAGATTCTCCCCCTCCCACGACATTCTCACATTCTCAAGAATGTGAGAATGTCGCTCGATTTAATTCCCCCTCGGCCACCAATCGCTCGTCCTTTTCCAAGACCTTCTTCAGTTGTTCAAAAAGTGTGTAGCGCATACCTTCTATCTTAGCAGGTCGTCAAGCTCGCATGACAACAAGGCGGATTTGTTGAGCACAATCTGCTCTTTCTGGTTCAGTTTATCGGCAGTCATGCGGATGAGCTTTGTCGCGATAGTATCGCCTATCATGATGCGTCCGGTCTTTTTGAAATACGCTTCGGTTTTAGCATAAAACATAGTTGCGTACTGTTTGAGCTTTTTCTGTGATGCGGGTCGACTTGATACGCCATTTGCGGCAAATTCGATATGCTCGTCTACAAAGTTATCTATGACCGTCGGGATATCGCCGTCCTTGAAGTCCATCCAGTAGTCACTGATGAGGTACGCAACCCGCACCGAATCTCCCTCTGCCGTGGAGTATGCGTACACAAATGAAAATACGTCGGAGTTGAAATCCTCAAACACCCGCACACCTTCAAGCTTTGTTACGGTACGAATCTTATAAGCATCCATGAAGTGGAAAAAACTCTCGCGCCAGTTTTCAAGCCAGTGAGTGATGAATCCCTGGTTGGTGAAAAGCGGCGTGAGATCCTGCTTCAGATTTTCATTGTTCACTTTGTTCATCTGTATCGTGAGCTTAGTGAAAAGCGTGCGGATGTCTTTAGCTTCTTCAACTTTCTTTGCGTTCAGATAATCAAGGTCAGGCACAGTCTTCTTGCCCATGTACCAGAGTAAATCGTAGATGTCTCTGCCTTTCTCTTCATACACCGCTTCTCCGATACCCCGCCGACCGCACAAGAATATGGCGGCAATCTTGCTCGCCATGAGCGCTGACATATTGTAGGTCACGATAACGAATGAAAGCTGGTTGTGGTTGATTGGCCGGCGCTCGATAACCGTCTTGGGGGCCATGAAATTATTGAGGTCTATCTTCACATGTACCTGATTGGATGTGTGGCCAAACCCCAGTTCGTCGCCGATGATAAAGCGGAGCGTTAGTCCACGGCCATGATTGGTTTTTACCGTCAACGATTCCGAACCAACATTGTAAGCGCTTGAAAAATGCTCTCCGATTTCATTCTGTAGGTCTGTGAGAAATGCATCAGTAATGGGATGTTCAACCTCGAAGTCAAGGTCGACAGACATTCGGTCCAAGCCGTGACAAATACGCAACGCGGAACCGCCGTACATCACCCATCTTTTGTATTCCTGGTGGTGATAGATAAAATCGAGTACATAGTACTGAAGCTCCTCTTTCAGTGCATTGCGCTGTGTTTCGGCATCGGCAACGCCCAACGCGACAACTTCCTGGAGTCTCTGCTTAAGCACGCTGAGAATCTGATTATCCATGGTGCGTATATTTCTTTACCATCATATAAAATTTCTCTCTTTCTGATTTGTCCATTTCATCAATATCGATGCGTAGCTCTTCGACGAGTCTTGGAATATGCTCGAACGCAACTCCCTGAAACTGACGAGTCTTAGCATACAACAGGTCAAACAAAGCCTTTGCCGGAGTGGCGATAAAGAAGTCGAACTTTCCTTTTATCAAGACTGAATCAGAAAATAGTTCGTCCTTTATCGACGAGTAGACAAAGTTGCCTGCCTTTGTAACGTATGTACGCGTCACCTTGGAAGTAACGGACGTAATGGTGTGGATTGCTTCCGTCGCAAGACCATAGTACTGCAACGCCGCCCACGAACTTACATAGGAAGGCTTGCGGATAACATTTGCAAGGAAGAAAAGATACGAGGTGTCACTCTTGTTCTTGTTGTAAAAGTCGGCAGATACATATAGCCCCCTCCTTAGCGAAAGGATGTCTTTGCGCTTCATGGAGCGGCTGATGTATGTGTCAACCGTTGTTTTTGCAAGGCCGTACGGTCTGCTAAGCTGCAAAACAGACTCCTTGGTGAAATAAGGCAAGGATTTGAGCTGCTCGAGTAGATTCTTAGCGCTTTTCATAACTATGACAATAGTGTATCATATGTGAAATACTTGTCAATACTGCATGTGGAAATTCCTAGCCCAAATATGCAGATTACTTAAACTTAAGTGATATTTAACCAATTCTTAAGTAATTGAGTGGGTGATAATTGCGGGCTTCTCATTAAACAAACTAGCCTAGTTTTTTCACATTCGAGGAGTGAAACTAAACAAAGTTAGCATTACGGGTTCTGATGAATCGTCGCATGACCGTCTTTGGTGAGGATAAGGTGGTAGAGAAGCTGGACCCCGATAAGCTTCCCCGCGTCTTTAAGGCGAGCAGTAACATCGTAATCTTCTGGCGATGGGTCAGGACTGCCGGAGGGGTGATTGTGAGCGACTATGACGACCGTAGCATTATGCTCAAGCGCAGGGGCAAATACATCGCGCGGATGTACGATGCTTGCGTTTACTGTTCCAACTGAAATATCTTCGCGATGCACAAGCTCGTTGCGAGCATTTAAGTAAAGCGCAACGAAATGCTCTTTTTTATGCGAGCGAACATCATGCAGTTGTGCCAGTGCGTCTTCAGTGCTTTGTATAATTGGCCTTCCATTTTTATGCGCGCCCGTCGCACGTTTTGTGAACTCAAATGCCGCAAGCAAGGTGCATGCCTTGCCCGCATCAATGCCTTTGATCGCTCTAAGGTCGGCTAACGTAATATCTAATATTCTTTTCTTTGAGTACTTTGTGAGAATACTTTCCGCAATATCAAGCGCGCTCTTTCCTGCGCGACCAGTGCGCAAAAGAATTGCGAGTAACTCAACATCGGTCAGATTCTCCGCACCTTTCTCCATGAGTTTTTCTCGCGGCCTCTCGTGCGCAGGAAGTGCTTTAATCTTCATCAATCAAATCATCCCACAAATCTTAATTTTTTGATACTGCCGATATTACGTGCTCTATTTTAAAGGATTTTCTTATCAACTAGGGGCGTCGGAACAGGTCTGGACTCACCCCGAAAAGCTCGCTCTGCTCGCCTCGGGGCTCACAGCGGGGGTTGCGTCATTCCTTGTGCTTGTAGATTAACAGCTAACTACAAGCTTATATGATGAACGCAAGGGTTTATGAGGGTATTTACTACACGAATACTACACTCCGATTTTCCATACACCTTTCTCAAGAAAGGCAGGGATGGTCTGGCGGTGAGCTTTGTTAATGAGATTTGAGTGAGAAAGTTTTTTTTGTTTGCCATACTCGGCAAGAGTGATGATGTGTTTGCCTTCAAGATATGCCAAGCGCTTGTGGTAGCTCGTGGCAAGCGCACGGCCAACGACCTCTTCCATAATCGAGGTTGCGCCGCTCGCATCAGACTCTTTGAACGCATCATAATAGCGGGCGCGATTCACGAACGCGATATTAATCGGCACGTACCCCTCCCTAATGAGTGCATAGTTGTTAATGACGCGGCCGATTCGCCCGTTGCCGTCAACAAATGGATGAATGTGTTCAATGGCGAGATGAAGACAGGCAATGCGCTTCACAATATGCTCGTGCGAGCTTGCGTGGTATGTCGTGAGCATTTTTGTCAGAAGATGCTCAATGTCTTTCGGGTCTGCTCCCATGTGTGCGCCGACGCGCACCCACTCGCCAGTCTGACGGAACCTGCCGGCGACATCGTCGCGGATATTGGCAATAAGCATTTTATGAAGCAGGCATATGCCGGACAAAGAGAGCTCGGCTTCTTTTGCTTTCGTTTCTATATATTCAACAACGCGCGCGAGATTCCTCGCTTCAAAAATTTCCCGCTCGTTTACATATCGGCCAAGATCAATCTGGAGGAGAATTTTTTCGGTCTCCTCTAGGGTGAGCGTGCTATTTTCTATAGCGTTTGAATTATAAACGTGCTCGGGAATTTCCGACTCATTGATAATCTTGATGAGCAACTCTTTGCCCGGCAGCGCCTTATAGTAGCGCTCGCGGAGCAATTTAATCTGGCTGAGTGTTTGAGGAGTCTTTGTCATATACGATTTGTTCTCTGTGTCCGCTAAAGTATATTGATTTTCACGATTTAGTCAAGCATAATCGTGAATTACTTAGGAAATACGCCTATTTTCACGATTTCAACACACATCACTGATTTGCACGAGAATTGGAATTGCACCAAAAATACGTTGAGAACATTGCATGCGCAAAAACCACTCGCGTGGTTTCATGCGCTTTTATAGCCGACCATGGGAGTCGGTACCGTACCGACTTCTTGCACTTTCGACGCCTGTGGGAATGTGGTTCCCTGGCGTCACAACCGTGTTGCAGGGGCAGGAAATGGCGTCACAATTCACTAACCAAATAGTGTGCGAGCTGTTTTTTTAGGAACTTTCTGCCAGACCCGCTTTTAAGGAAGCGCTCGCGTCCTTTTGCATCTTGTTCGTTTTTGTAGGCTTCATAGTAAATCAAATCCCAGTTTTCCTTTCTACTTGTTGTGCGAGCGCCATCACCCTTTTGATGCCGCTCGATTCGTTGTTTGAGATTGGCGCTGTAGCCGATATACCAACTTTTGTCGTCTTGGTTTTCTAAAAGGTAAACATGGTACATGTACACATTCTTACGTGAATAAGTTGCCGCGTAAAGCTCACTCCGTTCACCACGCGGCTCAACCACGTAAATCGCTTCGCTCACACATGTCCTGCTGGCGCAAGCCACGTGACGAAAACCCCGCCAATGGCGGGGTTTTCGTTTTACGTGGTTGCGGGGACAGGAATTGCACCTGCGACCTCAAGGTTATGAGCCTTGCGAGCTACTACTGCTCCACCCCGCTCGCGTGAATATACTGCAAATTTCCAACTCTCGCAACCACGTAAAAACAAAGTAGCGCTTGCGTTGGCGTCATTTTGTCACGTGGCTATGCGCGGGAAAAACGACGCGATAAAATCTCAAGGCAGATTATTCAATGACTTTGCACTCCCTGAATACTTTTTCGTACAAACTGATAATCCGGCGGGCTTCGCGATTGTTGATTTGGTAGGATGCACCTTCGTGCGCAATTAGATTACGAACTTTATGCGCCTCCCACGCCTCATCAATTGAGTTGAAATCCGCCCGCTCAACTTGTTTCATTTTATCAGCCATGGTGTCTCCCTTGTAGCCTCTAAGATCCAGTAATTCATTCAGCATGATATCCGCTTCAAGGATGGCGAGACGCCAGTGTTGTTCGGAATCGGAATTCACCTGCTCAAGAACTTTGCTCCAGCGCAATTGCGTGCGCGGCACATCTTCTGCAGTGACAGAATGTTCCGCGGCCTGGAATTTCATGCGCTCAAGATGCCTAACCTGCCTGATGCGGATGACACAGTAGATGATGCCCGTTGCCAGAATGAGGCAGATGGTCATTGAAATCGCGACGAATACATCCCACCGGTGAACAAAAGAGCTGAATTCCTCCGGTGAAGATATCTGCTCCAAAAAAGAAACTATGCTGCCAGCGGTCACTGGTTGTGTGATGGGAGTAAATCCCGCCGAAATCGGACCAGTGCCTGAACTTTCAGCCCCGGTAATCGTGGCGACAGTAGCCGGCACGAGTTTGAACGCGACCTCGCCGATAAACCAGAATATATTTGAAAATACCGTGCTGAATGAAGCTCCTCCGTCCATGGGGAGATTATACCCCGTAAAGAGAACCGCGCATCGGTTCTCCACGGGGCTCGCCCCGTAAATAGACTTGTTTAGGATTTATCTTGGAGGCGGGGCCCGAAAAATGGTCCTGTCATCTCGGGGCTTGCTATTCCCTCTCAATATCGTTACCTATTTGGAACAACATTTCTTCATTGCCGTGTGGACCGATTATCTGGAATCCTACCGGCAAATCTTTCCCTTCGCGCGCGACAGTGCCCATAGGAACGGACAGCGCCGGCACGCCTGCAAGATTCACGGGAACAGTAAAAATATCTTCAAGATACATCGCAAGCGGGTCGGACTTCTCTCCAAATTTAAATGCAGGCCCCGGCGTTGTGGGCGTGACTATCGCATCAACTGAACCAAGGACGCGTGCAAAGTCCGCCCGAATTATCTCCCGCACTGCGAGAGCTTTACGATAGTATGCATCTGCGTAGCCGGATGAAAGCACAAAGGTGCCGAGAAGAATTCTGCGCCGTACTTCAGGGCCAAACCCTTGTCCGCGCGTTTTTGCATACACTTCTTGAATATTAAGAGCAGGAACTGAAAGGCCGTAACGAATTCCATCAAATCGCGCGAGATTGGTAGAACTTTCTGCGGGCATAACTATGTAGTAGACAGCAAGCGCAGATGGAAGGCTTGGCAAATCAACATCTTTAATCTTGTGCCCATTCTTTTCTAAACGCGAAAGTGTCTTCTCGAAATTTGCCAAGACGTCAGAATTCACTCCACTTGCTAGAAAGACGCGCGGAACTCCGATTTTCAAGGTCCGACCTTTTGAATTCCCAAGGTCGGACCTTGGAGAATTTGGCAATGATGTGCTGTCATTTTTGTCGTTGCCACATATGGCGTCAAAGATAATTCTTGCATCGTCAATGGTCTTCGTAAGCGGGCCAATTTGATCCAATGATGAGCCCATCGCAATCAAGCCGTATCGGGAGACTGCACCATATGTCGGCTTAAGCCCAACAAGGCCTGTTAAAGACGCCGGCTGTCGGATAGAGCCGCCGGTATCACTGCCCAAAGCGGCGAGGGCCAAGTCACCGGCGACAGCTGCGGCAGACCCGCCGGATGACCCCCCGGGAACACGTTTAATATCTATGGGATTCTTACTCGGGCCAAATGCAGAATTCTCGGTGGAACTTCCCATCGCGAATTCATCCATGTTCGTGCGTCCGAGAAAAACCGCGCCTTGGCTCTTCAGTTTTGTTATGACAGTCGCGTCGTATGAAGCCGTGTAGTTCTCAAGCATTTTTGAACCGGCGCTCGCAATGCGGCCATCAATCAAAATATTATCCTTGACCGCAATCGGAATGCCAGTGAGAGATTGCGATTCTCCGCGTGCAATCATTTCGTCGGCTTCTTTTGCTTCCTCTCGCGCTGTTTTTTCCCACACTTCCAGATAGGCGTGTATTTCCCCATCGCGCTCGTGAATCGCTTTCAAATATGCATCAGTAAGTTCAAGCGCGGAATACTCTTTTGCATCAAGCGATTTGCGCGCCTCTTTAATTGTCAATGATTTTAAATCCATATATTCTAATGGCTATACCCTAGTGGCTAGTCCCTCTCTTTATGACTTGCTTCACCGCGATACGATTGCCGACACGAGCCGGTGCCGCTTTCATAAGGGCATCTGTGTACGCGCCACCTTCATGCGGATTTTCGTCTTCGCGCATGACGTTCATCAATTGAGGGGATAGCGCCTTTGATTTCCCCGAAACCTTCTTCGGCTCGTCGTAGCCTTGTGCGGAGACGGCTTGAATCGTCTCAACGAACTTGAGAATATCGGGAATCTCCCGCTCAAGTTTCGCGAGTTCCTCATCAGAAACTTCCAAACGGGCAAGCTGTGCTAATGCGCGAACATCCACTTTGTCTGTCATGTGCCTATCATACGGAGAAAATCGGCTTCTGTCAGCACCGATACTCCAAGCCGGCGCGCTTCTTCATATTTGGACCCAGGATTCTCCCCTGCCACCACATAGTCAGTTGATTTAGAGACCGCGCTAGAAACACCGCCGCCAAGCGTGCGAATCTTTTCTTTGGCTTCATCGCGCGGCATTTTGGAGAGTGTGCCCGTTAGAACAAAAGTCTTACCAGAAAGCTTGTGGCCTGTAGCCTGTAGCCTGCTAGCATTTCGTATTTTTATGTGTGCGAGCAGATGATGCAGAGTTTTCTTATTTTCTTTGTCGGTAAACCACGTAATGATTGAGTCGGCCATAATATCGCCCACGCCGTCTATCCTTTCCAGTGATTCTTTGTCCGCGTTTTTCAAATCGTCCAACGTTCTGAAATGCTCCGCGAGAAGATACGCCGTTTCTTCTCCCACGTGTGAAATAGAAAGTGCATTGATAAGACGCGGGAACTCCACTGTCTTCGCCTTTTCAATCGCGGAAAGCAGGTTATCAACCGACTTTTCCGCAAATCGCGGCAACGCCAGCAAATCCCAGCGTTTCAGGGTAAAAATATCTCCGTACGAGGAAATAAGTTCACTCTCAAGAAGCGCGTCAACAATTTTCGGCCCCATGCCATCAATATCAAAACAGTGCTTGCCTACGAAATGGTATAACTTTCTCTTAAATTGCGGGTAGGAATTTTTATTCACACACCGCCACGCCGCTTGGCCGGGAATTCTTTCTATCAACCCCACTCCTCCGCACGCGGGTACGTGCGAGGGAAATTTATATGGCTTTTCTTTTCCTGTACGCATCTCCGTAAGCACGCGCACGATGTCGGGAATGACATCCCCCGCTTTCTGGAGGACGACGGTGTCGCCCACGCGCACATCAAGCCGCTTGATTTCATCCTCATTGTGCAGAGTCGCCCGCGAAACGACAGAGCCTGCGACAGAAACCGGCTGAAGATGCGCAACGGGCGTCAACACTCCCGTACGCCCAATTTGAAGCACGATGTCCTCTACAGTGGTAGTCACTTGCTCCGCAGGAAATTTGAACGCTATCGCGAAACGCGGTGCTTTGCCCGTGTATCCGAGCGCTTCTTCATACTTGCGCTCGTTGATTTTTACAACAATGCCGTCTATCCAATATTCTTGATGCCTTCCACTTTTTTTCCACTTTTCCCAGTACGCAATAACGTCATCAATCGTTTTTGCGAGAGAATGGTGCGGATTAACCTTGAATCCCAGCTCGCGCAGGTACTCCAGTTCTTCTATCTGCGTCGCAGGGAATTTCTCCGACGTTTGCGCGACATCATAGACAAAAACATCAAGTCTGCGCTTTGCCGCAATGGCGGGATTAAGTTGGCGGATTCCGCCCGCGGCAGCATTGCGCGGATTTGCGAAGAGTTGTTCCCCAACTTTTTCACGTTCTCTATTCAACATTTCCAGATTCTTTGAACTCATCCATACTTCCCCTTCCACGATGATGTCTATGGGGCGGGCGAGAGAAAGCGGGACGGATTCAATGGTGCGGATGTTACTGGTCACATCTTCGCCGACAACTCCGTCTCCGCGCGTCGCGGCAATTTTGAGAAGCCCTTTTTCATATTCAAGAACGATTTTCAGTCCGTCTATCTTCAATTCGCAAACGTATTCCGGTTTTACCTCCCCATATGAATCCTTTAGGAACCTCTTCACGCGCGAGTCAAATTCCCGTATTTCATCCGGTGTAAACGCATCATTGAAAGACCATTGCGTTACTTTGTGACGGACTTTCTTGAAGAATGGCAGGGGCTCTCCTGCCACTCGCTGTGAGGGAGAATCCGGCGCAATAATTGCTGGATATTGTTTCTCCAACTCCGAGAGCTCGTGTTTCAGAGAATCAAGTGCCGCCTGCGAGATTTCTTCCTTGTCGTATACATGGTAGAGCCGGCGATAGTGGTTGATTGCCGTTTTCAGTTTTTCGTATCTGGCCTGGGTTGTTTTGTGGGGCATGTTAGATTTCGTTACCGAATGTAATGAGGTTAGGAAATCTTACACCCAGCACCTTCGTTTCTCAATGAAACAAAGGTGCTGGGTTAAGAAAATATAGTCGCTTCGCTCGTTATTTTCTTAATATTGTATTTCCACAGAACGCTGAAGCGCACGTGCGCTCGTGCTTATAGTCGCACAGGATGTATTGAAGCCGTCGGCATGAATGACCGTATGAATTTGCGGGTTCTCCGGATCGCAGAGACCAACGGCAGCGCATTTCTTAATACTGACTTGCGCGCACTTGTTGCTCGGGTCAAACTGGAAAGTCATCGTATACGGGTCCGTGGGGGATGTCGGGCGTCCGAGCGCATTGAGTGATTGCGTGGCGCATTTCGGTTGCGGCGGCACAACGCTTGACGGCGTCGTCGTAGCAAAATAATTCCATCGAACATCCCAATAGAGAGCGCATTCTGCGCCGGTGTCGGCGGCATAAAAAGCGAACTGCGATTCGCGCCCCATGGACGAAAGACTAACTTGTTTTAGAGCAATTTCAAATATTGAAACGCCAAGGGCAAGGACGACGGAAGAAACAAGCGCGGCAAGGAGAAGGGTAAAACCGCGCTCGCGCGGTTGACAGTTGACAGTTGACAGTTGACAGCGGAATACTCGCCGCGTCCATTCCGTAAACTGTAAACTGTAAACTGTAAACTTTTTCATAGTATTTTTATTGCGACGCGCTTCCGTCGTTCACCCACCTGAAAAGATTGTCCGAAATCGTGAAAGAGCGGCTGTTGAAACTTCCTGTCTGCCAGGAAACTGTTACGGAAACATTAACCTCATCATTATTGCTTTCGGGTACGAATGTTGCGTTGACGGTACGAGTAAAATAAGTCTTATTCCATGCGGGATTATAGCCATACAGCCCTTCGTTGCTTTTTCTCAAAGCTTGACACGTACCGGAGCACAGTTCCATGGCGTCACCGTTGGTCGTATCAACCGTAAATGGGTCGCCGTTCAAAGCGGGAAAACCATCAAGCAGATTCACTGTTGTACCGAGCGCATTTTTCAGGACGTTACGGTCTCTCGCATGCCGTACGGACTCAATCGCCTCCTGCGCGATGTGGAAAGCCGTTATTTGGTCGCGGGCATAATAGGCGCTTCCAAGACTTTGTGTCGTAAGAGTCATCGGAGCAACAATCGCGATTGTGAGCAACGAAATCGCTACCAGCGTTTCCACAAGAGTAAAGCCCCCCTTACCACTTTTTCTAATGGAATCGTGACTACTGCATCTTTGCGACTTTTGCATGAGATTAGCACCGTTTTTGAGATTCAGCTCACGTTCATGGAAAAAGTGGTAAGGGGTCATAGGTCTAAGAGCCGTTGTACGGCCGTCGCCTGAATGCTGAACGTCGTCTTTGTTTTCATATTTGCCGCACCCGCCGTGCCCTCTACGGTAATGACGACCTTCGGTTGTTCCGTATCGCCCGGCGTACTCCCTTGTACATAAAATTTCATGCTGTCTATCGTCACCTCCGGAGACGTGAGAGCGACATAATGCGCCCCGCCATCTGCAGATTTGCAAATCCGATTTTGGCCGCAGTATGTACCGCCGGTATCAAACAGATAACCCCGCTGATTCAGATTCCCTCCGAACGGTTTAAATACGAGCACCGTATTGCCGTTCGGACAGTCGTCAAGATTGTTTGTGCCGTTAAATACGCCCGACCCGCAATGAAAATTGCTTCCCATGCGGATAGAACGCACCATGCCGTCTAAAGCGATATTCAGATTGTTCATAACAGATTGGAGCGCCTGCGCTTTACGATTGGCTCCCGTAAGAGCCAGGAGAGCGCCGACCGAAATAAGCATGACGATAGCAAAAAGCCCAACCGAGACAATCAATTCAACGAGGGTGAAGCCCCCCTTACCACTTTTCCTAACGGAATCGTGACTACTGCGTCTTTGCGACTTTTGCACGAGGTTAGCGCTGTTTTTGAGATTCAGCTCACGTTCATGAAAAAAGTGGTAAGGGGTCATAACTACTGTACCGATATCTGCCCTGTTGCATCAACGACGATGCTCAAAATATCCCCGCGCGGGGATTCAACTATAATGCGTGCGCTGTCCTGCAAGGATGATGTCCCGGGAATGCGAATGGCTGCATCCGGTTCGGGGCGTTTGTACAGCACATCAAGCTGGGTGACGGAAGTACATTCATAGGAATTGTCAGATAATTTTGTGCCGGCGGGCGCGCAAAGCTTCGCGATGTAATAATTGCGACCGATTACATACGGCGATGGAGAGACATTTTCGGAAGCATCACTGAATAATCCGTTGTTGTCCGCATCCGAAAAAAGCTCATAGTGCGTAGAGTCGTTCATTGCAAAATGCATTCCGTATCCAATGCTGAAATTGCTCGCACCGAGACCGCGCACCGATATTCCGTATACTTGCGCCTGCCGTATTGAAAGTGCGATGTCATACGCCAGGTTTTGCAGAAGAACCGACCCGCCGTATCTGTTATTGTTTGCAAGGACAACGGATGTGATGACAACAATGATACCAGTGACAACAATAAGCTCCATGAGGGTGAAGCCCCCCTTACCACTTTTCCTAACGGAATCAAAGCCGATACGTTTTTTCAACTCGCGCATAGGGTTGCCATTATTCTTGAGATGCAACTCACGTTGGCGCGCGAATCGCTCCTTAGAAAACGCTTCATAATAAAGTAATTCCCATGGTGCATATTGCTTTGTCGAGATTACTTCCCCGTCGTTGTGTTGACCGAAGCGTTTTCTAAGATTGTTTGTAAAACCAATATATATTCGTCGTGGAAACCGCATACTGTTCAGAATGTAGACATAGGAAAAGTGGTAAGGGGTTACTGCCATAAAAAAGGAATCGGGATGTGATATATCTGTGATATCCATACGAACAGACAAGCCGCGATTAAAAACGGTCCGAATGGAATTTCACTCTTCATTGTAATCCCAGCACCACTCATGTGCCATGAGTGGTGCTGGATAAATTGCTTCACAATCCTATTCCACAAGGCAGATGAAAAGAAAATCAGCGCAAGCCCGATTATCGCTCCGAGAATGAAAGCCAAGAGTACCGCTTTAATGCCTGCAAGCGAACCTAGAAGCCAGCCGATCCCCAGAGCGAGTTTGGAATCACCCAATCCAATCCATTTTCCGCGTGACACGAGCCATAGAACGAAAAGCGGAGCGGCGACAATGGGACCTGCGATGGTATCGAAAGCAGTCTGACTGCTAAAGGCAGTCAGACTGCTTTCAGGAAGAAAGATAGAGATAAGAGCTAGTGCATTGAAGCTCCACACCCACGCATCCGGAATAATGGTATGCCGGAGGTCATAGACTGCAATTGCGATAAGAACCGAGCATATAAGCAACCCGAGGAGTGTCGCGAGAGGCGGCAAAGAGGCCCCGCCGATAAGCGCGAAAGAAACCCCCGTTCCAAGTTCCACCGCTGGATATTGCACGGAAATGCGGCTTCCGCACGCGCGGCATCTTCCGCGGAGTGCAAGCCAAGAAAGAACCGGAATAAGGTCATACCATTTGATTTTTGCGCCGCACGACATACATCCGCTTTTGCCGGAAAGTGAAAGCACTCCGGAGCGCAATACAACAACATTTACGAAACTGCCGATTATAAGACCGAACAAACCGTACATTACAGCAAGCATGTGCGTGTATTATCGCACCCCCCACCACTTTTGCCACGCTAAAGAGGCAAAAGTGGTGGGGTGGGTTGTGCGATTATTCACTCTTCCTACTGGGTCACACAGTACAATGGGTCCGTACAATTTAGTCCCCCAATCGTATTTGCGTCAGAGTCGGAGGAAAGAACTGTGTTACTGGTATTTTCCAAGGTCGCAGCAATGACATAACTTGCGCACGGAGTCGTTGAATCACATGCGGAGGATGCGAGGGCATCTCCGGCAGTTTCAAGCGGTGCGTACGAATATGAAGCGAGCGATGTAGGGTCCGTAGGGATCGTTGATATGTAACCGCCGGTTACCAGAACGCTGCTGGAAGCGGTGCCGATTGATAGCGGATATGTCTGCGCAGAATCGTAATACAAGTCCATGGCAGTTCGTATTTGCTTGATATCCGAAATCCGGCGCGCATCACGGCCCTTTTGCCTGGCGGTGTTGAGAGACGCGAGAACGACTGACGACAAGATTCCGATGATGGCAATGACCACCAAAAGCTCTATGAGCGTAAAGCCCTTACTTTTCATTCGAATCATACTAATGATTAAATTATTACTAATTAATGCCTGATAAAATCCCGATCTACGGAGTTACGCAGTATGCGGGGTCAGTACAGGTAAGAGCCCCGAGACCGGTATCAACGTCAGAGCTAAGAACCGTGTTAGTGGTATTCTCAAGAGTCGCAAGTAGAACGTAACTCGCACATACAGACGATGAGGAACATGCCGTAGCCGCGGTGGTAGCGCCAGCCGTCGCCAGAGGCGCATATGAATAGGTAACGTTAGACACCGGGTCTACGGGAATACTGGAAATGTAACTGCCCGTTATCAGGACACTGCTTGCCGTGGTTCCTATTGTGAGAGGATAGAACTGGTTGGAATCGTAATAAAGCTCAAGAGCAAGCTGAATCTGCTTCACGTCGGAAATCCGGCGCGCATCACGACCCTTCTGCCGTGCAGTATTCAGTGATGCGAGAACCACTGACGACAAAATCCCGATGATGGCAATGACCACCAAGAGCTCTATGAGCGTGAATCCTTTGTTCTTCATTCTAATCATATTCATAACTAAATTATTATTAATTAATACCTAATAATATCACACAGCTAGAAAGTGCAAGGGCCTTGCGCTACCGCATAACTTGTGTCACTACCGACGTGAACCGCCCCGGAGGTAAGCGTGCCGGCGCCAACTTCCAGATAAGCGCAGACCTGCCAGTCGTTCGCGGCCGGCGCACCGCTCGCGCTTCTTTTGGCCACGCGATAGTTACAGACCGCGGAAAGCGCGCCTGTCCCGCATACAGTGGAGGAAGATGGATCGGTATACCCCGAAATATCCGGGGTGGTGCATGTGCTAGCGAGAACACCGCTTGTTGTACAACCGACAAACGCGGTCGTCTCTCCGAGGAGTGCGACTGCGTTGGACATTTGCCTCAAATCGGAAACGCGCCGAGAGTCGCGGCCCTTCTGCCGCGCAGTATTCAGTGATGCGAGAACCACTGACGACAAGATACCGATGATGGCAATGACCACCAAGAGCTCTATGAGCGTGAATCCTTTTAGTCTGACTGCCATCAAAGCGGGCATCCTGCGTGCTTTCATGTTTAATCGTTATTAACCTTTAATCGGCACTTTGAAGCGCGTGGCTCAATTGTATACCTCTTTCCGGCATCTCAACGAGAGGGTGTGGACAACCCCTTACCACTTTGACATCCGTTCCTGAAACATCAAATCCAATACATCGCAGAGACCGTTTCAACTAAGTATCGGTTCTGAAGAGTGTTGAGGGATATCAAAGTGGTAAGGGGTTAGAAGCTAGAAGCTATATTGTATATAGGAATAAGAACCGCGGACAGGAGCACGCCAACGCCGACCGCAAGCATGACTATCATAAACGGCTCTATCAAACTGACGAGTGTATCAATTGAGCTGTTCACCTCCCGTCTGTAAAACTTCGCCATTGTATCAAGAATGCTTCCCATGTTTCCCGTCTCCTCGCCGATTTTTATCATTGCGACGACGATTCCCGGAATTTCCGGATGCCGCCTGAATGCTTCCGAAACCGGCATGCCGCCTTTCACATCGGACGAAACTGCTTTGAGAATATCTTCATAGACGTGGTCGCCCACCACCGTTCCGGTTATTTCAATGCCGCGCAAAATCTGGATACCGCTACGGAGCATCGTGGAGAGGTTGTCGGCAAGGCGCGAAAGAAAAAGTTTCTGATACACGGACCCGATGTAGGGAATCTGCATCCGCGCTTTTGATAACGCCCTCTCCCCGGCCTCGGTCTGCGAGTAACGCACCAAAAATACAACCAGAAAAACGAGCAAAATAATGATAAGCAGGATGTATCTGGACACAAATGAACTCATGGCGATGACAACCTTGGTGTAGATCGGGACGCTCTGCCCGACATCGGCAAGCATGCTTGCCAAGTTCGGGACTACGAGAGTCATCATGAGCATCATCACGATAATAAATGTGGACATTACGAACGCCGGATAGATAAGCGCGTTCTTCGCCTTTTGGGTGATTTCATAATTTCTGTCCATGTAATCGGCAAGAAAGGAAAACGTCTCATCCAGTTTCCCCGATTCTTCGCCCGCCCGCACCATGTTCACGTAAAACGGCGTGAACACATCCGGGTGATGCGAGAGCGCGGTGGATATCGTACTGCCGCTCTGTATGTCGCTTGCGATAGCGCTTAATTTCTCCGCAAGCTTTGGCGTGCGCGCTTCAGACGCCAAAAGCTGAAAAGCGCGGAGCGCTGAAACTTGCGCTTCAAAAAGAGTCGTAATCTGGCGGGAAAGAATAACAATATCGCTGTTCTTTACGCGGTCAAAAAATGCAATGCGCCCCCCGAATTTAGACGCTGGTTTATCGGCGCTTTCAATGTTGGATATGACGAGCCCGCGCCGCTGTATCGCAATAATGGCAAGATCCAGGTTTACCGCATCAATGGTGCCGGCTCTTTCGTTTCCCTCGGCATCCATTGCTGTGTAGGTGAAGACGGACATGTTAGATTTTGTTAGCGAGCGGAGCGAGCTTAGAAAATCTTACACCCCCCACCACTTTAGTATCCGTTCTCATATTCTAATCTTGTGATTTCGTCGAGACCGTCTCAACATAGTATCAAATCTAAGATAAGGTTGTGGGATACTAAAGTGGTGGGGGGTTAGAAAAATATAGTCGCTCTGCTCCTTATTTTTCATAACAATTTTTGGAGCATATTCGGATTGAGAGAATACTGGTATGCGCTCTCAACCGTGATTTCGCCGCGCGCCACCAATTCCGCAAGCGAGCGGTTCATATCAATCATTCCCTCTTCGGAGTTGGTCTCTATCACCGTATTTAATTCATGCGTGCGCTTCTCGCGGATCAGGTTTGATACCGCTTTGTTGTTGATGAGAAGTTCAAACGCAGGAATAAGACCCCCGGAAATGCGCGGGATTAGACGTTGCGAAAAAATACCGGCCATGGAGGACGCGAGCTGGAGCCGTATCTGGTCCTGCTGGGAAGCCGGAAATGTATCAATAATGCGGTCAATCGTTTGTGCGGCATCATTCGTATGGAGCGTAGAGAAAACCAGGTGCCCTGTTTCGGCGGCTGTGACAGCGGCTGCCATGGTCTCCGGCCCCCTCATCTCGCCAACCATGAGCACATCAATATCCTCGCGGAACGCGCTGGCAAGTGCGGAAGGAAAATCTTTCGTGTCTATGCGTACTTCGCGCTGTTCCACGAGCGACAGCTTCGGCTCAAAAACATACTCTATCGGGTCTTCAATGGTGACGATGTGCTCCATTCTTTCGGTGTTGATGAGCTCTATCATAGAGGCCAGAGTCGTCGTTTTCCCTTGGCCAACTGGTCCGACAACGATAAAAAATCCTTGCGACTTTCGGGCGAAAGTCGTAAGAATCTCCGGCAGGTTCAATTCAGCGATAGTGCTGATTTTTCGGGGGATTAGGCGGAGTGCAATGCTCACCGAGCCGCGCTGGTAAAATGCATTCCCGCGAAAACGGACTTTGTCCTCTGTTTCGTATGCAAAATCAATTTCCTGCTCTGAAAAAAACCGCTTTTGATTCAGTGGCGTGGTGAGTGCAGTCAAGAAACCGAGAGTGTCTTCCTTTGTCAACACCGGCTCTTTGAGCATGGGAGAGAGATTCCCCGCAACGCGGATAGTCGGGTGCACGCCGACGGAGAAATGAGCGTCCGAGGCGCCTTCGTGCACTAACACGTTGATGTACTTTTTTAGTTGGGCGCTATAGTCCATAAGAATTTGTTATGAGCGGAGCGAGTTAGAAATTCTTATGCCCAGCACCTTTTGTTCAACATACGACATATCGTTTATAAGTATACCCTATGCATTCCCATACACGCTTACTTTTCAACACCCAGCCAAAGGTGCTGGGTCAAGCGAAAATAGTCGCTAGCGCTCCTTTTTCTTCTTGACAATCTCCTCCTCCACGGTGCCCACAACTTCCGACGGAATCATGGTCGCCTTGACAATGACCCTGTCCGCTCCAAGTTCGGTAATCTTTGCTTTTGTATCATCATTGCTCTCGTTCGTTAACGCTATGAGCGATGCGCCGCGCTTTAGATTTTCGGTAATGAGAGCTTTTAAAAAGTAAAATCCGTCGTGCTCCGGCATAACCAAATCAAAAACTATTGCCTGCGGCAGAAAGCCGTCGCGAAGCACTTGAAGCGCATCCGCGGCCGACAAGCATGCATTCACATTGTAGCCCTTAGCCGTGAATTTCATGCTGTACATATCCACGAGGAACTTGTCATCGTCTACCAGTAGAATGCTTAGTTTTTCGCTGTTATCTGACATATTTACTCTGCAACTGCGCTTTTTTCCGTTTCTCCTTTCGGGAGAACCGGTTTCACTTCTTCATCCCCCGCGAGTAAGAGAGAGCTTAGCGTGTTGACTTCAGAAAAAGGAATGAGCTTGTTGAACGCCTTCATCATAGCATCCTCGCGCATGGTGAGCATTCCCTGCGAGCGCGCCGATGCCCAGAGGCGCGACTCAACCGGATTATCCAGAATGATGCGTTCTATATCGCTGGACATTTCCAGGGCCTCAAACACCGCCATTCTCCCGCGCATGCCGGTAGGGCACGTCGGGGTCCGCGTCGCTTCATACACTATGTTCGGTACCTTAAACCGGTACTGTTTCGGCAGTGTGGTAATTTGCGTTTCTATGTTCTTCCTGTCGCTCGCCGTAATTTCGGATTCTTTCCCGCCGTCCGAACAGAGCGTGCGCACAAGACGTTGCGCCATTGAGAGAACGAGAACCGGCGGAATGAGATACGGCTCTACTCCCATGTCTATAAGGCGCGGAATTGTCCCCACCGCATCATTCGTGTGTATCGTAGAGAGCACAAGGTGGCCGGTGAGTGCGGCCTGAAACGCAAGCTTCGCTGTTTCGGCATCGCGTATCTCGCCTACCATGATGACGTCTGGGTCCTGACGGAGAGTCGTGCGCAGGCCGTTTGCGAATGTGTAACCAATCTCCGGGCGCACTTGTGACTGTGTTACGCCATCAACGAAATATTCTATCGGATCCTCAAGCGAGAGAACGTTCTTATGCTCTCTGTCTATTTCTCCGAGCATGGAATAAAGCGTGGTTGATTTTCCCGAACCGGTGGGGCCTGAAATTAGCACGAGCCCGTGCGGTTTCTTAATCGCCCTACGGATGAGCTCAAGATTGCGCGGCGTGAACCCGATTTTATCAAGAGCGATAAATCCCTGGTCGCGGTCTAAGATTCGCAACACCACTTTCTCGCCGTAGTACGAGGGAAAAGTTGATACGCGGAAGTCGATTTGCCGTCCGTCAATGGATGCGGAGAAGCGCCCGTCTTGGGGTTTTCTCTGTTCGTCCAAACGGATAGATGCGAGAACCTTAACGCGCGCCACGAGCGCGCGCTGGGCGGCGGCGGGCAAGATTACGCTCGTGTGCAGTTCGCCATCCACGCGGTACCGCACGCGCACCCCCGCGGGCAAAGGTTCTATGTGCACGTCGCTCGCATGCCCGTCTATCGCGTACCGCAGAATCGTGGATACTATCTTTATTGTCGGCGCATCCTCCTGAATGTTGAGGGACTCCAAATTGCTCCCCCCGGCACGTATTGATGGGTTCTCAATATCCAAACTGGACATCTCTGCCTGATTTTGAGAGGTGTGCGTTCTCTGCTCGCTCTCAAGGTCGGAAATTGCCCGGTCCACTTCGCCTCCCAGTCCGCGATACATCTTCATGACGCGTCCGAAATCTTCTTCGGACACCTGGAAAACCTTGAATGGCATACCCGTGTTGCGGGCGATG
Source organism: bacterium (assembly GCA_030648265.1). GTDB lineage: Bacteria > Patescibacteriota > Minisyncoccia > Phycocordibacterales > UBA2100 > UBA10103. The sequence continues at coordinate 6,570 of JAUSHX010000028.1, read as the reverse complement.
AAGTTAAGCGCGTCTATTCCATCCAGATTATCGGGGTCCAGCATCCCGACCTCCAAAACTCCGTCCTCCACCGCGAGAGGCACAAGCTTGTAGTGTTCGGCCGATTCTTCGGGAATGTGCCGCAAAACATCGTAGGCAACTTTTTTGTCTCCGAGCGCGCGACTCGGCGCGGCCGTTTGGATGGGGGCGAGAGGGGGGGCGTTACCCGCTTGTGTTACATCTATCATACCCGTACACTAAGTTTGCCGTAATTTCGTGCCGAAACAATTCTAGACATGTCAAGATTTGTACTTGTCGTTAGAATATTATCCACAGTGATTTGATTCATAAAGAAGGCGACGACAAACTTAGTGTCTGGGCATACGACGAAAACCGCAAAGATTTACGGTTGCGGCTTGTTAAAAAGGCCGGCGCCGCCTGTATTATTTGCCCCAGAAACAGCGGCAGATTGAGAAACACCGACCGGAATCGGAGCAAATGGATCCACCCTTCCGACCGGCTCTTGCGTAATCTCTGTGCTGAAATCTTTTAATCCGAGAAATACCTGCGATTGAAATATTGTCCCCGTCAGCGTTACGGACCGAAGTTTGAGAAGCGTCGCGACAAGGTCCTGGTCTTCAGAATTCACCACGCCGTTTGCGTTTTCGGTTCCGAGCAGCGCCGGCGGCGAGCCGCCGGAAAACCCATACCATACAGCGCCGGCAATGATGAGAGCGGCGGCGGCCGCCACAAGCTTATTTTTTGAGAAGATGTCCATCATACAATTATACAAATCATCTGAGCCAGTACGTCCTGACCGTGATGTCATATTTGTAGGACGATTCAGACGCGGCCGCCGGCGTATTCGTTCCCTTAGCGGCGCTACCCGGCGCTTCCGGAGAGAGAGACAAAGCTACGAGGTCAACAATGCGCAAGCTTGATTCCAGACTCTCCATGAATGCGACAAAGTTTGCATACGTGCCGTGCGTGGAAAATCTCAGCGTCAGCGAATCATACTTCTCCTTTCCTGCCCCAATAGACCCTATGACGGTCGTGCCCGCGCTTTCGCTTGCGGGACTGCTTATGACAACATTCTGAAGCGCCATCCCGAACGTGCTTGCCAGATGGTCAAGGTCAAGTATCAGGCGCACATTGTCCACGTGGTCCGGCAGAAGCTTATGCAACCTATCAACTTCGTCCTTGTTGAAAGCATTGAACCGCGAGAGTAATGTCTCCTGCAGTTTCTTAAGTTCCGCCGCCTTATCTAACGCCTGGTTATGCCGGTCAATATTCGTTTGGAGAAGTTGCGTGTTGCTGTAGGCAGATTCTGTGTATATGAAAAACACTCCGCCGGCAATCGCAAGACTGACTATGGAAATAATTATTTTAATCATACGTTAGAGTTTGTTAGTGAGCGAAGCGAGCTTAGAAACTCTTACGTCCCACTCCACTTTTGCCGATACGTTACATGCAACGTGCGTGTCCGAATAGGACTCCCCTTGCTGGGCGGAGCGCGTTGCCGATATATATGCCTGCTTGCGTAATTTTGTCATAATTTTCTAAATGTGTTTTGCAAAAGTGGGGCTGGGATGGATTGTACTATTCATTTATTATTGTTGCTGGTTCGCCGGCTGCGAAGGAAATAATCCTGATTCGGGAGCCGGGGTTGGGGTTGGGGCCGCCGAAGGCGCTGTGGGCACAGAAAGCGTTGGCACGGCATTTCCTCCATTTCCCGCTGCCGCCAATTGCGCGTAGCGTATTGCGGATGGATTTACGAGCGCAGAAAAACTGAAATGCACCCCGTCCAGTTGACGGTCAATGTTGGAAAAAATCGGGCTCGTTATAATGCCTACTTTGCTGAAAAAGTCGGCCTGCAGCGCTATGGAATTCACGCTCTTAGCGATTCCTCCCATTTTTATAGACATACCCTCATCGCTTCCCGCCTGAAAATCAAGGGAACGAAATGATACCGTGGTCAGGGTATTTGCCTCCAGCATATGGAAGAATACGGACGGGGCGATGTGGTTGCCCAAAATCAAATCCGCGTCCCGCATCCTGTCATCTAAGCGTGAAAATTCCTGAATGAGCACCGGGTCAAACTGCGCCTTGGCAATATTGAGTTGATTAATTTTGCTTTTACTGCTCGTATCCAGATATTGCTGGTACAGAAAAACCCCTGCCGCAAGAGCCAAAGACGCAACCAGGAGAACAATAGACACGAGCATCACGAGATCCATGATACCGCCCTCCCGCGCGCGCTCTCGTTGCGCAGGTTGCGAGACATCGTGCGGTATAAAAGTATTTTGTATTCCCGTTTCCATATGTGTGTACCAATCTGCAAATGAATGCCAATCAACGAATGTCTACGAATAAAAAATGCCTGAATTTGTAGATATTTGTAGTATTCGGATGATTCGTAGATTGGAACATATTTATCCTTGCTTCAAATTCCGCAACGCAAGACCCACCGCAACGGAAAACCCCGGACCAATCTGCCGCAGAACATCTCGGAGAAATGCGGGCGCCTCCGAGCGCGAAAAAGGATCCGCAATCAGAACTTCCGCGTGCAACGACCCCTTGGCATGTTCCGCAAGGCCGGGTAGCGATGCCCCTCCTCCAGTCAAGAGGACATTCGACACGTTTTTGTTATATCGCTGCCCGTAGCTTAATAATACTCGGTCTATCTCAGAAAACACACGGGAGAGTGTTGATAACAATGCCGTCTTTATCCGGTCGTTCTCATCCGTGCTGTACGCGGTTGAACTGACAAGTCCGATTTCCCTCTTCACGCGCTCCGCTTTTTCAAATTCCCATGAGAGCGAGCGCGCCAGCGTATCCGTCATGTTTTGTCCGCCGGATGTGAGCAGGTGGGTAAGGCGCACAATCCCGCGCTCCACAATATACATCTTCGTCGTCGCCGCGCCCAAATCAACAACCAAGACAGGCGCCGCGCCATGCCCCATTGAGGAACGAGTCGCGCTGAAAATCTCAATCTCGTAGAAACTCACGTTGAGCCCGGTTGCCTCTGATATCTTCTGATAGTCCCGGAGGATTTCATTATGTATGGCGACGAGGAGGATTTCCTGCATTCTCGCGTGAACGGGTTTGGGCGCCTCCACCTGGTCAAACGCGCTCTCCCCCTGCTCCTCATGCGGTATGACGAACCAATCAAGAGTGACTTCCGATACGGGAAGCGGAATATATTTGCGCGCCTCTATCGGAACCATTCTCTTTAGAGAATCTTTGTCCACTTTCGGCATTTCAAGCACCGACACGAGACTCGCAGAAAAGGGTATGGAGAGCCCGCCAGTACGGGCGGTCACATTTGCCTCGCGCATGAGATCGCTGAGCGCCTCGGCAATTTTTTCCGGAGTCAGTTTCACCGCTTTGCCGATTGCCTGGCCTCCGTAGGGCCCGAGAGCGATTTCTCCGTACGTTTCAAGAATCGCCGTCCCGCGGGACGCGCGCAACTGGACAATTTTCGCGGACGACGCACCGATGTCAATGCCGATAATGCTCCCCTCGGAACTTCCTCCGAATGAGGACTTGAAGAATTTTGAAATACCGCCGAGGGAGAAAGACATAGGGGACTAGTGCGTAGAACGTAGAACGTAGAACGTAGAGAAATACAGCATGCTTAAATTGTAGCATGGAAAAACACGCAGAATGGCCACATACGATGGCGCGGGGAAAATGTTGACAGTATTAACTCATCAAAGTTCGCTGACGATTTTCTTGATTCCGGACTGTTTCAACTCTTCATCGGCGGCTCGAAAAGCTCTGTACAGCTCGCCCACGGGAAATTGTTTAAGGAACTCATCCTTCATGGGTGTGTCCATTTCGATTTGCTCGCCTGGACGTAGACGTAGGCGCTCATTATCAACTTTAGAACGAAGCTTAATCACATTTCTCACAGAAATATCCTCCTTCAAAACGTCTTCCGGTTTTCTTATTGGTACCAACGGCACTATCGTCATCGTGCTGTCAATTGTATCTAGAACAAGGTCTCCTGCTGTGTCGAGTCGCAGGCTCAATATCCTCTGCAAGTTTTCATTTGATATGGGTATGGGTTCAGGTGCACCTTTTATTGCTTTTCTCCGGGCATCATAAAGAAGCGCGTCTTCGTGCATCGGCTCCAAAATCCTCTTATCTCCCTTATTTGCACTTTCTTGAAGTTCACCTGCAGACATTTTTAGCCCAAGATCCTCAGCCTTGGATGAGAGATGTCTGTTTCTCAACCCTTGATATTTATCCTCATCCACTGGTTTGTGATTCGATTTAAGTTCTTCAGCCACAGGATAAATTGATTACGAATATGCGCCAAGAATAGCCCCCTTCCTCTTCCTGTCAGACAACTTGTGGGATAACTCAATCCTCAATCTCACACCGGAAATGAAGGCAGTCAGACTGCTTTCATTCTTGTTTTCGCATTGCGAGATATTTCACCGATTAGCTTGCCATCTTGCGTATATCATCCGGCAACAAAAGAACGCTTAAAGAACTTTCGCGCGCTAAACCAAGCGATGGCCGCTCCGCAAAACCTGCATACTCAACTTTCTTTCCCCTGCTTATGACGTATTTTATTGCTGGAATTAAATCTGTGTCAGAACTGACTATTACAGCTGTATCATATTCATTTTCAACCGCCCCTATAACCAAGTCGATGGCAATTTTAACGTCTACGCCCTTTTCTCTGATTTTGTGGTCATATACAATTCTTCCCCGTTCGATAAGAAATCCTTGAAGCTCAAGCGTGCTAAGAAATTTCTGTTGAGCCTCAACCATATCTTGACTCCTTTTGGTCTGGTCATAATTGCGAACTGTTCCAATGTAGTATCGCTTTGACGACAAGGAACGGCCGCGAAGCAGAACGTCAATGAGTTTCGTGTAGTCAAACCTCTTTCCGGGAAAGACCCCGCACTCCTTTAATCTCCGATATAGATTCCCGCCATCAATAAAGATAGTCACTTTCTCCGCCATCGGACAAGTATACAACCAAAACTGCCCTTGCATTGCTACAGGGGCAGTGGGGTTAGAAACACAATTATACACTAACGCGCGGTGAACTTCCAGTGAAAGTGGATAACCCAAAAATAGACCTCGAAACCTCGCTAATTCAATGCGTCTATTTTGGATGCGAGAATAAAATCGTTTTCTGAAAGCCCTTTGATGGCGTGCGTGGAAAGTTCCACGACTACCTTGCCATACGAGATATGCACATCCGGGTGATGGCCTTCCCTTTCGGCAACGGGAGTTATTTTGTTTGCAAAATTCATTGCCTCTACGAAATCACCAAACTTGAATTGCTTCACAATCCATTTCCCGTCCTCGCCGGGCGCCCAACCGCCGACCTGACGCAATAATTCTTTTGCCTGTTGGACAGTCAGCGGCTTCGCGCCTCCTTCGCAGGGAACGCAGTGTTTGTCGGCAAGGGTCATGGCCTGGATTATATCATCTTGCGCTATAGTATGCGTGTGAACATCGTAAAGATTCGTGAACTGTTTATTTCTGCGTTGGATATCATTCTTCCCCGCAAAGAACGCACGATGCGCGCGGAGCATTGGGCGATTGACGACCTCGCGGTTTCTCCAAACACACACGAGGCGTGCGGTATGCGCTTCACAACAATTTTGGATTACAGAAACGCGGCGGTTGAAGATTGCATCCGCGCGCTCAAGTACGACGGCTCTTCCCGTTCGGCGGAACTGCTTTCCGAGACACTCGCGGATTACCTTCGCGAGGAAATTTCGCAAGTCAAAAGTTTTTCACCGCGCCCGGTTTTGCTCGTGCCCGTTCCCCTTTTCAAAACCCGCGAACGCGAGCGCGGATTTAATCAGATAGAAATCGTGCTCAAAAGATTACCGGAGGAATTCTTGGACGGGACGTTTGCAACATTCGCACCGCACGCACTAATTCGTTCGCGCGAAACAAAACAACAAACGCGGCTCGCGCGCGCCGAACGGCTGAAAAATGTGAAGGGGGCGTTTTCCGTTCCGGATGTTCAGGCGGTGCAGGGCACGCACGTTTTTCTTATAGACGACGTTACCACCACGGGCGCCACGCTTGCGGAAGCCGCGAGGCCGCTTCAGAAAGCGGGGGCGGAAGTCTCCGCGCTTGCCCTCGCGCGAGCATAGCAATCAAAACATTTGGAAAGATACCGAGCATAAGATACGATGCACCAGTTGGAGGGGTGCGTGAGCGGTTCAAACGAGCGGCTTGCTAAGCCGTGGGCCCTTTAAAAGGCCCCGTGGGTTCAAATCCCACCCCCTCCGCCAAAAAACGAAATCGGGTTCGGAAGCAAAAATATGGTCGGCACGAAGTGCCGTCTGTTCTGAATTCCCCCCAAAAAATCCTGAATCTGAAAGGGTTCGCCACGCAGAGCGTGGCTCAAAAAAGACGGTTCGATTCGAGATTTTAAAGTTCGAACCGACTTTTTTAAACAAATGGAGATTTTCTTCATTTGTTTTCTCGCTAGCCAATTCCACCATATGAATATTAGCTTTTAGAAAATTTTCGGTAAGTTCGAACCGATTATGAGATTTTTTCTCAAAGCTGATAATTTCTCTTTTAAAAGTTGTTTTTGATTCACTA
>JAUSHX010000019.1 GCA_030648265.1 bacterium | reverse complement strand
ATTTGTGCGATTTCCATGCCGGGCCGCAGGATAATCGGAATATTATTTTGGTTCGTTATCTCAAAAGTTATGTTGAGGAAATGCCCGGGATTTATGATGCCGGCGGTGTTATGAATCATGAGTCCGACGCGGGCGAGGGACGACTTGCCGCCCACTTGTATCAAATAGTGGTCGGAGCCGAAAAATTCTTTGGAAATGCCGAGGACGGAAACGCCGGGGTGAAGCACGAACTCCTTGCCGTCTTTCACGGATATCTCGCGGGTTTTTGCGTACACCTTTTTTACGGGGTCTACGAACTGCGTGTTGCTCTCATCATTTACGGTAAATTTATTTCCGAGCAGGATGTCGTAGGAAACCGGCTGAAGGCGTTTTTTACTGAAGGGCTTAAGGATAATATCACCACTCCGAATCGATTTTAGTATGTCCACGTCGGATAGAAACATAGAGCTACTCTACCATAAAGATATTTTCGGTGCCGTAGTAGTCTTTCCAGTGCGTATTATAGAAAGCAAACATACGCTCTAGTCGATCCTGCGGTAATTCCTCCACCTTTAGTTCCTGCATAAGAGCGCGGACTTGGGTCTCGGCAGAGGCAAGCTGTGATTTATCGTTCACGACACGTTCAAACTCGGCAAGCCAACCGTAGCCCGCGTTTTTATCCAGCGTGATGTTTACTCCACGGCACAAATACTCCTCGCGCTCGCGCGACCACTTCGCCTGATACTTGAATCCGGCGGAGAGCACGAGCGCGTCCAGCTTGGCGAGTGTCATAGAGACCTTCTCCTCAAATTCCATGCGCGCGATTCCGTTTTCGCTCGTGTCATCGCCAACGGATGCCTTGACCACGAGAAGTACGGTTCCATCCTTGTCGCGCGTGCGCACCGAGAAATCCTTCGCACGGCCGATGAGGCCGGAAAGTCGCCCCGAAATTTCCGCCGGAAATTTCGGGGCGACTATCTCCACAAGATTAGCCAAATTTCCCCCCGTAAAATAATGATTCAACTGTTTATTTCTTGAGGTGAGGGCGCACGTAGCGTCCGCTTTTTGCATGGCATCACGCACCTGGTCTGCGCGTTCTTTGCTCCCAAGCAAGGATTTTATCTCTACTTCATATGAGTGCATTGGGGTATTATATCCGCTATAGTGAAGATATGAAAAAGCCCCTTATCACTGCCGTGGTAGCCATCGGGAGAAACCGCGAGCTTGGAAAGAATGACAAACTTCTGTGGCATATTCCTGATGATTTGCATCGCTTCAAGCGGCTGACTCTCGGACGCCCGATGATCATGGGGAGAAAGACGTTTGAATCCATCGTGGGCTACATCGGCGGGCCGTTGCCGGAGAGAACGAATATCGTGGTGACCAAAGACCCTGCGTGGAAATACGAGGGCGTAACAAAAGCCGATACATTGGAATCCGCGATTGAGATAGCCAAAGGACTTGATGCGGAAGAGATAGGAATCGGCGGGGGATCTTCAATATACGAACAGGCGCTTCCATATATAGACAAGCTGTATCTCACACTTATTGACGACGAAAAGCCGGCAGACACATTTTTCCCCCCATACGAACACATGTTCACGAAGAAAGTCTTTGAGGAATCGCACGAATGGAACGGCTTAAAATATAAGTGGGTTGATCTGGAACGCTAAAAAGCAACATTTTTAATGCTTGATTTCCCGTCCCTGTGGTAGCATAATGCGATATGACACATCGGATAGCGGTTTCCTCAAAAAGAGAGGATTCACGTGCCCGAAGTTACCTCCACCGCCTCAAAACCGTCTTTCCTGCGGTCGCGCTTAGCTCCGTCGCTACTTCGTCCGTCTACACCATTGAAGCGAAACTTTCGCCAAAAGAGCTGGAGCGCTTGGCACAGAGGCTCGCGAATCCACTCACAGAACAATATTCAATCGGGGATATTCCGGCGCCGGAGAATTTTGCATACGCAATTGATATCGGGTATCTGCCTGGTGTAACAGACAATGTAGGAAAGACCGCGCGGGAAACCATAGAAGATTGTCTCGGCCGGAGATTTGCGAAAGGCGAGAGCGTATATTCCTCGCTGTTTTTATTTTTGAGCGGGAACATTTCTAAGAACGATGCGGAAGCGATGGCGCGCGAACTGCATAACCCGCTTATTGAACGGGCAAGCATCTACGCCGCGGGCTCGGATTTTAAGATGGTCGTTGCGCGTGTTCTTTTGCACGAGCACACGGCAGTTGACGAAGTGAACCTTGATACTGATGACGCGGAATTGTCTCGCATCGGCAAGGAGGGAATAGCGAATGCGGATGGTACTAGGCGCGGGCCACTCTCGCTTTCGTTGAAGCAGTTGAACGTTATACGCGACTATTTCCGTAAACAAAAAAGGAAACCGACGGATATAGAATTGGAGGCTCTTGCGCAGGCGTGGTCGGAACATTGCAAACACACGATTTTTGCGGACCCGTTGGACGAAGTACAAGAAGGAATTTACCGCCGGTACATAAAGGGCGCCACGCAAAAAATCCGCAAACAAAAGGGAAAGAAAGACTTTTGCGTTTCAGTATTTACGGATAATTCCGGCGCAATTGCTTTTGACGACGAGTACTTGGTGACGCACAAAGTGGAGACGCATAATTCGCCATCGGCGCTTGATCCCTTCGGTGGCTCTGTCACGGCAATTGTGGGCGTGAATCGCGATACGCTTGGTTTCGGACTTGGTGCGAAACCAATAGCGAATGTGTACGGTTTTTGCGTTGCGGACCCGAACGATGCGATCACGCTTTATCGCGACAAGGCAAAAACACAGGAACTTCTGCCGGCACGCCGGATTTTAGAAGGAGTGGTCAACGGAATTAACGCAGGCGGAAATCAAAGCGGAATTCCGACACCTTTGGGGTTTGTGGCGGTAGATCCGAGCTATCGTGGGAAGCCTTTGATTTACGGAGGAACGATAGGACTTTTACCGAGGACCGTCCTCGGTAAAAAGATGTATGAGAAATGCGCCAAAATTGGCGATTACATAGTGATGGTTGGCGGGCGCGTGGGTGCCGACGGCATACACGGCGCGACGTTCTCATCGGAATCTCTATCAGGCGGCTCGCCTGCGACTGCCGTGCAAATCGGCGACCCGATTACGCAAAAGAAACTTTCAGATGCGATTATACGCGAGGCAAGGGGATTAGGATTGTACTCAAGCATTACCGACAACGGCGCCGGCGGGCTGTCAGGTGCCGTAGGCGAAATGGCGAAAGAAAGCGGGGGATGCGAAGTTGATTTGGCGAAAGTTCCCCTAAAGTATCCGGGGCTCGCACCGTGGCAGATTTGGCTCTCGGAATCGCAAGAGCGTATGACACTCGCGGTGCCGAAAAAGAAGTGGCCGGTGTTAAAGAAAATTTTTGATAGGCACGATGTGGAAGCGACACGCATTGGCACATTCACCAATTCCGGAAAGTGCATCGTCAAATCCGGCAAGAAGAAAGTGATGGACATAGAGCTGGCGTTTTTACATGATGGCAGGCCGGTTGAAATTCAGAAAAGCAAGAAACCCAAAGGTCGGACCTTGGGGATTTCTAAAGGTCGGACCTTGGGGGATTCGGAACTCCGCGACATGATACTCAAAATTCTTGCACGGCCGAACATCGGGTCCACATCTTTTATTTCACAGCAGTACGACTACGAGGTGCAGGGTAATTCAGTTACCAAACCGCTTCAAGGCAAGGGGCGCGTGAATTCTGATTCCGCCGTATTGCAACCGGTGCCAAATTCTCCTCGCGGAATAGTTCTCGCGCACGGATACGCGCCGTGGTATTCAGAAGTTGATACATACAAAATGGCGGCCGCCTCTATTGATACTGCAATCAGGAATGCCATCTGCGCGGGCGCCTCGCGCGATTATCTGGCGATTTTGGACAACTTCTGCTGGTCCAGCTCAAATACTCCGGAGCGGCTGTACGAACTGAAAGAAGCGGCCCGTGCCTGCTTTGATGTCGCGGTGGCCTACGGAACACCCTTTATTTCCGGTAAAGATTCCATGTTTAATGACTTCAGCGGATACACGGAAGCGGGGAATCTGATTAAGATTTCTGCGATGCCGACACTCCTCATTTCTGCAATCGGCGTTATTCCTGATGTTACCAAAGCGATGACGATTGATTTCAAGAATGCGGGAGATTCTATATATCTGGTCGGAGAAACCAATGATGAACTCGGGGCATCGGAATACTTTGCGATGTTGGGCGACAAAACAGGGAACATTGTCCCAACAGTTGATGCTAAGAAAAACGCAAAAGTATACGACGCGCTTTCTCGAGCGATCGGCGGAAAGGGACATCCTTACAAACTTGAGAATGTAAGGATGTCTGGTTGTGTGGTATCGGCAATAAGTGTAGGCCGTGGCGGGCTAGTGGTCGCACTTGCGAAAAGCGCGATTGCGGGACAGCTCGGTGCGAGCGTAAGTTTAAAGAATCTCCAGGGAAACGCGAAATCAGCCGACGCTATTCTTTTCTCTGAAAGCCAAGGCCGGATGCTCGTTTCAGTCCGCCCAGAATCTAAGTCTGCCTTTGAGAAAACATATCAAGGTCTCACCTTGATGGAAATTGGCACAGTTGCGGGAAACAGGGTCTCAATTGAGCTTCCAATGTCGCGCATAGAAGCCACTGTTTCTGAACTCACGAGCGCTTACCACTCGTTCTTTTCCTCCTGGGGAGGATCCGCCTCAGGCGGAAAAAATTCATAAATATATGAAAAAACCACACATCATAATTTTCTCCGGCTACGGCCTTAACACCGAGGATGAAACAAAATCGGCTTTTGAAATAGCTGGTGCAACGGCCGATATCGTGCACATCAACGACATCATTGCTCGGCCTGCAATTCTAGCAAAGGCGCAAATCGTTGTATTTCCCGGCGGGTTTTCTTACGGCGATGATACGGGTTCCGGCAAAGCGTATGCAAACAGGATAAAACAGCATTTGGGCGATGCGCTTCAGAAATTTCTTGCGCGGGATACTCTTGCAATCGGAATTTGCAACGGATTTCAGATAATTACGAGCGCGGGAATATTGCCCGGTGCATTAATTTCAAACGATTCGGCAAGATACATCTGTCGTTGGGTTGACGTTGATGTCAGCGGTAACAGTCCCTGGCTTTCCGGCATAAAAACGATATCAATCCCGATTGCACACGGGGAGGGAAAATATTACGCACCTGCGGAAACACTGGCGAAGCTTAAGAGCGAGAATGCGATTGCGCTCCGGTATGTGGAAGGGGAGACATCAAAGCATTTCGCCCTGCCCGCAAATCCGAACGGCTCGCTGGAGAATATCGCGGGCATTACCGGTTACAACGGCCGAGTCTTGGGACTCATGCCGCACCCCGAGCGCGCAGTGCGATTTACCCAACTTCCGCATTGGACGAATCTTCGCGAATCATACTTACGTCAAGGTGACACCTTGTCAACAGAGGGTCCGGGTCTGCAAATCTTCAAAAATGCGGTTAAGTATTTTAGTTAATCGTGGTATCGTTCAAGAGGATTATAGGATTACATGAAGTATTCCCTAGGCCGCAAGTCTAACGGAATGGGCCGGAAGCCCCATGATCCTTATGGTCCTTGATAAAGGAAGGAAGCGGAAATGAAGAACAGAACGTGGTTGGAAGAGACCGAGAAGTTGCTACAGGATTTGCCCGAGCAAATACTCGCGGCATGGGAAGAGAGCAACCCGAGCGCAAGAATCTTCGCGACATGGAACATCATTAAACGATGGCAAAAGATTGAGAACTATGCCATGGGATGTACCTGCGTCTCTCTTTGTCTGGCTGTAATAGTGGCCGTCACGGGAAGCCCTAAATCTGAAATGTGGTCAACGTTGATAGGTGTGGGCATTTTTTACGCCCTCATGATCATCGCAGATTTCAGATTGATAGGACCCGAGTATCGTATCGAACGTTTACGCAGTTCGGTAACTTGCCTGAAGGAATGCGGTCTTGTCCCACCAGGCGGGCTCAGGCACGATGGTCGAGATGAAGTCGTTGCGTATGTCCATGTTCGTTTAGTGGCCAATGCAATATTGGTGCTGAACGCGGAGGATAACCACAAGAGACTTTTGAAGAAGGGTGGGACCGTTGACGAAATGGCTGTGGCGGCCGAATCGGTCAAACTTTTCCAGAATCAGTTCGACCGGTCATTCGGAATTGCGGATATTTTTGGTCTTTCTGACCCAAATAAGGGTCATTACTACACGCATGCTGACCGCCGAATATCAGCGTAGGAGCACTTAGCCGCTCGTAGGACGATGAAGCCGCTCATCGCATCACGAGCGGCTCCATCTTTCCTGGATTTAATGATTTAAGCGACATTGAGAATTTCTTCAAATTAATGCTAAAATGCACGCATGACATCACTCGTCGGAATCATTATGGGCTCGGATTCAGACTTATCGGTCATGAAAGACGCGGCGGAAATCTTGAGAGAATTTGGAATTGAAAGCGAGGTCAAAGTGCTTTCAGCGCACCGCACACCCGACCAGGCGATTGAATATGCAAAGAATGCAGAAGCTAACGGGCTGAAGGTGATTATCGCCGGAGCCGGAGGCGCCGCGCACTTGGCCGGCGTAACGGCGGGGAACACAGTACTTCCCGTTATCGGTGTCCCGATTTCCACCAAGGCGCTGAGAGGAATTGATTCATTACTATCCACCGCGCAGATGCCGCCGGGAATCCCCGTGGCAACCGTTGCAATCAACGGGGCAAAGAATGCCGGCATTCTCGCCGTACAAATTATCGCTGAAGGGAACGCCGAGGTGCGGGAGAAACTGCGCGCCTACAAAAAGAAAATGGAAATGGATGTACTTGCAAAGACAGAGAAATTGGGAGAGATCGGTTACGAAGAATATCTCAAACAATAATCATGGAACCAAATGCATATGCAAAAGCCGGCGTTGATGTAGACATTGAAGCGCAGGCCTCGCGCATAATGTATGAGGCGTCCAAGCAGACGTTCGCTAATCGCGACGGGCGCATCGGGGCGGTCGTTACACCGTTTGATGATTTTGCCGGACTGAAAATGATTTCGGTTGAAAGTCTGCCGCGGGGCAGTTTCATGTCCGTTGGGTTTGATACATGCGGAACAAAAGTTGAAATTGCACAGAGGGTGGGGAAACACGACACCATCGCCTTTGACCTGTTTGCAATGGTCTGCGACGATGCAGTACTCCGCGGGGGCGAACCGATTTTGGTCGGTACGAATTTGGATATCAGAAGTCTCGGTTCCGATGAGAAGTACCTGCCGATAATCCGCGAGCTTGCCGTTGGCTACGTTGACGCGGCTCGCGAGGCGAATGTCGCTATCATCAATGGCGAGATTGCGCAGATGGGTTCGCTCGTCTGCGGGTGGGGGGAGTTTCCGTATCACTGGGGCGCGGCTTGTGTGTGGGTCGCACGGAAGGAGAAATTATTCACAGGGGAAGAAATTAAGAAGGGAGATGCAGTTGTCATTTTGCGCGAAGACGGATTTAGAACAAACGGATTTTCTTTGGTGCGCAGTGTATTTGAAAAAGTGCACGGCGCGGAGTGGCACAATTTCAAGCACGGCGCTTCAACCTTAGGGCTCCTCGCGCTTACGCCAGCGAAGATTTATTCCAAGTTTGTGGTCGGTCTGCACGGCGGATTTGAGACAGAGGGCTCGTGCGAAATTCACGGCGTGGCGCACATAACGGGAGGCGGTATTCCGGAGAAATTGGGACGCGTGTTGCGCAGAAGCAAGCTCGGCGCAAATCTTCAGGACTTATTCGGACCGGCAGAAATAATTTCTCATTGCCAGAAACTGGGGGGAATCGCGGACAGAGATGCGTATCGCGCGTGGAACATGGGGCAGGGAATGATGCTCATCACTCCGGAGCCGGACAAGGTTCTCGCAGAGGCAAAGGCGTACGGAATGGAGGCGCAAATCGCAGGGGAAATAACGGGAGAGCCGAATATAACCATTACGAGCAGGGGAACGGAGACCACTGGACAAAAAATGGTATTTGATGTATAATGGCATATGACTGAAGTTCTCAAGGAAACTAACTTCTCATCTCTCGGCGAGAAGAAAACAGGAAAAGTTCGCGACATATACATTCAGCCTGAACGGCTGATTCTTGTTACTACAGATCGCCACTCTTCATTTGACCGCATAATCGCTCACATCCCGCATAAGGGCCAAGTGCTGAATCAAATCAGCGCTTTTTGGTTTGAGCAGACCAAAGACATCATCGCCAATCATGTGCTCGCGATTCCGGACCCGAACGTTACCGTCGGCAAGAAATGCACGCTGGTTCCCGTGGAAGCAGTTGTGCGCGGATATTTGACCGGTGTTACCGGTACAGCAATCTGGACCCGCTACGGAAAAGGCAAACGCGATTTCGGAAATATCGTATTGCCGGACGGAATGAAGAAGAACCAGAAATTGCCGCATCCGCTCTTTGACCCGACGACAAAAGAAGATGCGCATGACAGGACCATTTCCGTACAGGAAATGGTCGCAGAAGGATTGGTGACGGCAGAACTCGTAGAGCAAATAGAGAAAACAGCGCTCGCACTTTTTGCCCGTGGAGAAGAGATAGCAAAATCGCGCGGACTTATTCTGGTGGATACGAAATATGAATTTGGCGTGGACAATTCGCCAGCTGGCGAAGGAAAGCTGATTTTGATTGATGAAATTCATACACCCGATTCCTCGCGATTCTGGCAGTTGGATTCTTACGAGGAACGAATATCAAAGGGCGAAGAGCCGAAATATTTTGATAAAGAGTTCCTGCGCTTGTGGTTTCGGGATAATTGCAACCCGTACAAAGACGCGACACTGCCGGACGCACCCGAGGAACTTGTAGAAGAGATGTCGCGGCGTTACATTCAAATGTACGGGCAGATTACGGGAAAGAAATTCATCCCCGGTGATGAACCGATAATTCCGCGTATGGAGAAAAACTTGAAATCATATGCAATCTGAACCTCTTACAGCGGTTAGTTCCATAGACGGACGCTACTGCGAGGTTTCTTCGGCGCTTGCCGAGCATATGAGCGAATACGCGCTTATCCGCTCGCGCGCGCGTGTTGAGTGCGAATACCTAATCGCGCTTTCGGAAACTAAAGGCGTGGGTTTACGTGCGCTCACGGCTGAAGAAAAGAAGTCGCTCGCGGGACTTTCTGAGATTTCTGTTGAGGATGCGGGAGTTATTAAGCAAATAGAAAAAGAAGGACACGAGGGGATTCCTGCCACGAATCACGACGTGAAGGCGGTTGAGTATTTCCTGAAATCAAGATTGGCAAAAACATCACTAGCCGACGTCAGCGAGTGGCTGCATTTCGGTCTTACTTCCGAAGATATCAACAGCGTGTCTCTCGGATTGATGCTCCGCGGGGCGTTGGAAGAAGTGATTGGGCCTGCTTTGAGCGATATAGATGGGCATCTCGGAAAACTCGCGAGTGTGCACGCGAAAACCCCTATGCTTGCGAGAACCCACGGCCAACCTGCGTCGCCCACGACGTTCGGCAAGGAAATGCGGGTGTTTGAATCGCGCATTGCCCGCCAAGTTGAACAATTGAGAGCAAGAAACATTCTCGTGAAATTTGCCGGAGCAACGGGAAATTACAACGCTCACGTTGTCGCAGTGCCGGATGTGGATTGGCAGGAATTTGCCAAGAAATTTGTTGAGAGATTCAACGAGTCTGGCCCCCAAGGTGCGACCTTGGGGAATTCTAAAGGTCGCACCTTAAAGGCCTACGATGGGATTCGGTTAGAGTTAAATGAGGCGACTACGCAGATAGAACCGCACGACACATACGCGGAACTCTTTGATAATCTAAGGCGTGTAAATACGATTCTCATCGGATTCTCGCAGGACATGTGGCGATACATCAGCGACGGCTGGATTACGCAAAAGCCCAAAGCGGGCGAAATCGGTTCCTCCGCAATGCCGCATAAAGTGAACCCGATTGACTTTGAGAATGCGGAAGGGAACTTCGGAGTCGCGAATTCCCTCTTTGAACACTTTTCGCGCAAGCTTCCTATCTCGCGCCTCCAGCGCGACCTTTCCGATTCAACGGTAGAGCGCACATTTGGAACGGCCTTTGCCCACTCGCTCATCGGTTACAAATCGCTTCTGAAGGGGCTTGGAAAAGTTAGTGTGAACGAGAAGGCAATGCTAGAAGATTTGCAAGGGCACCCGGAAGTCATTGCGGAAGCGATACAGACTGTCCTTCGCAAAGAAGGCGTGGATGTGCCCTATGAGAAATTGAAAGATTTAACACGCGGGCGGCAGGTAACCATTGAAGACTTTGCGGGATTTATTGATGGACTGTCGGTGGATGAGAAAGTTAAGAAGCATCTTAAATCTATCCGACCGGAGAATTACATCGGCCTCGCCGAAAAGATTGCAAAAGGGAAGAGGTAATATGCACGTCAAGATTCATTCTGAATCTATATGCTTATTCGCGCGAATAAGCATATAGCGAAATCAATCATATGAAAGGCTCTACACAATTGGTTAAAGATATGTTAAAGGAAGATCAAGTTGGAAAAATATTGAGAAATCATTTAAAAATGAAAGGTTGGACGGAAACTAATGACCCAAGAAAAGTCGGGCAACATGATTGGGACATCAAGGCTTTCCATTCTAAACGGAGAAAAACTCTTTTAATAGAGTGTAAGGGGGATAGTAATTCAAAGTACAATACCCAAAAGATTTTCGGGGCTTTTTGGACATCTATCGGGCAAGTTATGGCTAGAATGGATATACAAGGGAATAATCCAAATAAGGGCAGAATCTATGCTATTGGAATACCAAAAACATGGGAGGGTATATTTCAGAGGAAAGCCAGGAAAATGAAATACGGATGGGACTTCTTAAAATTGAGGATTTTTTTGGTAAACTCAAACAAAACAGTTGAGGAAAAGACCTATAGACAATTCTTAAGATAGGTAATGGTATATTGAGATACGGGGGTGTCTTACACAGAATGATTTTAAATTGCATTACAGGAGCAGCACTTGCGAGAGCCGGGAACGGAACTGGAAGAAGATTGGTTATATGAAAACGAGATTCAAGATTAACGAGACACTGTTAACAGGCATCATAGCGTTTCTTGCCCTCACCCTTTTCGTTTCATGGAAAGGTCAAACCTCCAATGATTTTCATTGTCTTAGTGAGTATCAAACGGTGGAAGAATATGCTAATGGTGTTGTGAAATGGATGAACATGGAATTAAAGAGAAATCCCAACATGACAAAGGAAGAACTATTAATGGAAAGGGAAAAACAACTTTACGAAAATAACTGTGAGTGATTTCGTTTAAGAAAGCATGTTTTTGGCGAATGAGAAGAAGATATACAAACGATGTTTGTCTGATAAAAATGTATCTATATGCTTATTCGCGCGAATAAGCATATAGATGTGGTAAAATAAGTTACATATGCGCGAAGTGGAATTGGAGCGACAACTCAAGGTACTTGCGAACCGGCGGCGGCTTGCCATTCTCAATCTTTTACGAAAACGCAAGGATGTGAACGTGAGCGACGTGGCCGAGGCGATTAAATTGTCACTTACATCTACATCAAGACATTTGATTATGCTTGAGCGTATGGGATTTGTAGAAAAGGAGCAGAAAAGTCTCAACGTGTATTATAGAATCTCCTCAAACCCGCCAGCTTCTTTGCGCAATGCTCTAAACCTGCTTTAGCGAGATATTGACGGTTAAAATCGTATTCCCCTACTTGCTTATTCGCGCGAATAAGCAAGTAGGGGAATTGTGAAATAGAAAGATTACAAAGATTACGTAGTTACTGCCGGAGGCCGAGGCCTGTGCGGATTAGGTACCAATTTAGCGCTATGAGAATTGCGGTAAGGAGGCCGAGGACACTAAGGCTAACGCCGAGAGAAATGTCGGAAAAGCCCATGAATCCGGCGCGGAAACCGTCTACCAGATAGAAAATCGGGTCTGCAAAAGTGAATTTTTGCCATAGAGGCGGAAGTGCTTGCGCCGAGTAGAAGACTCCGCCGAGGTAGACCAATGGCGTTAGAACGAACGTCGGGACTATCGTGATGCCGTCAAAGCTTTTGGCGTATATGCCGTTCACAAGTCCGGCAAGAGAGAAAATCAGCGAGGAGAGAATGAGAAACAGAAGAACGATGAACGGGTGCGTTAGGGGAAGAGGAGAGAAAAAAGCGGCCACAATTATTACGAGCAATCCTATGGTGATGCCGCGCACCATTCCGCCCGCGACGTAACCGGAAATAATTACCCATGGAGGTGTCGGCGAGACGAGAATCTCATCAATGTTACGCGCAAAGAATTTTGCCTGAAAGAATGTAGTTGCCACGTTTGAAAAAGAATTTGTAACAACCGCGAGCATGACGAGCCCCGGAACTACGAACGTGATATAGGGATGCCCACCGATTTCCCCGATGCGCCCGCCGAGTACTTTCCCAAAGACGAGGAAGTAGAGAACCGACGTGATAATTGATGGCAGGAACGTTTGAGGCCAGATGCGGAAAATGCGCACGACATCTTTGCGTACGATGGTGTAAAACGATGTTAGTTTTTGTTGCGGACTCATACTACTTTTCGCTGGTTAATTGGAGAAAGACCTCTTCAAGTTTTCCCCCGCGATAGCCGCGCTTCTGCGCTGTATCTTCATCGTGAAGGGCGAGAATATCTTGCATCGTGCCCGAGGCAACGATTGCGCCCTTGTGGATGATAGCGACGTGTTTGCACAGCTGTTCCGCCTCTTCCAAATAGTGAGTGGTGAGAAGAATGGTTACGCCTTTAGATGTCAGTGTTTTAAGGTAGGTCCACATCTCGCGCCGAAGCTCCACATCCACGCCTGCGGTCGGTTCATCCAATATTAAGAATCGCGGTTTATGAATAAGGGCGCGGGCAATCAAAAGCCGGCGCTTCATTCCACCAGAGAGCGACCATCCTGTTTGGTTTCTCTTGTCGGCAATTCCGAGGTCTTTCAATAACTGTTCCGCGTAGGGAATGGCGACACTGCGGGGAATGCCGTAGTAACCGCCTTGATTAACGACCACGTCAATGCATTTCTCAAACGGATTAAAATTGATTTCCTGTGGGACCACACCTATGTATGTGCGCGCTGTTTCTGCTTCTCGCTCAATATCGTGTCCGAAAACCTCTACGGAGCCAGCGGTCTTATTGACCAATCCTGTTACCACGCCGATTATCGTCGTTTTTCCCGCTCCATTGGGCCCTAGGAGCGCGAAGAAATCCCCGGCGGGGATTTCCAGCGATACGCCCCTTAGAGCCTCCGTGCCGCTTGCGTAGGTTTTCTTGAGATTTTTTATTGATAGGGCAGATTCAGACATACCTCAAGGGGACATCAAGAATTTCTCAATATACGGGTAGGTCTCTCTGTAATCAACTACCGCTTTTGTTGGTATGACACCTATAACTGTCTCATCATTGCCGCTGGGGAAAAGAGCGTCACCTATGTACACACACTCATCTTTATTCCAGCCCATCTTTTCTATAAACGCAGGCACGTTGTAACCCTTATTCTTGCCGAACTCAAAGAAATCAAGGTTCGTCGTTCCTCCGATACGGACTTCTACATGTGCCTTCTCAAGCGCCGTAACATCAAGCGCCATATCTTTTAACAGTTGAGCCCTCTTTTTCCCGCCTGGGTCAAAAGCCTCCTTTTTATCGTGGTCCTCGTGATGGCCGATTAGCGAAAATGCCATCTGTGAATCCCTGTCTTCCACGATGTCTTTCTCGTCCTGCACCTCTAAATTCAGTAGCTTGCGTGCTTTAACAATGAACGCCAGAATCGCATCTTTCTGTTCCTGCGAAAGAGAATGATTCCACAAGACCGTGCCGTTGCGCATCTCAGCCCGGTTGCCGTTTTGTCCTAGGATGTGATAGAGCCCTTGAAGTTCCGGCCTCAGGTGCTTTTTAATATCTTGCGCCCCATGTCCGGAGACGACGATGACGTCGGCTATCTCGCACAATTTCTTGAGTATAGGCACATGCTCGGGCAGAATCAGCGACTTGCTCGGGGTCAGTGTGTTGTCTAAATCAAAAAAGATGTGTGATGAGGTCACAAGTCTTTGAGCGGGAGGCCGTTAATATAATCCTTCTTGCCTATATCCACGCCATTTTTTCGCAGAATGGAATATGCGGTGACAATATGGAAGTAGAAATTTGGGAGCAGGTATTCTGTCGCGTACTCAAAGCCAGTGATGAATTTTGTCGGGAAATAGGGAAGTGAAATCTTAATTCCCTCTTTGCCTATTATTTTCTTCGGCTCTATTGTCTTTAAAAACGTAATAGTTTTCTCAATGCGCGCTTTGAGCTCCGGAACAGTTTTCTCATTGTCCTCGTATTTTGGCGCTTCTATCTCCGCGAGACGCGCGGCGCCGCCCTTGGCGTTGTCGCACGCAACCTGCACCTGGCGAGTGAAGGAAAACTGGTCAAAGATAAGTCGGTCGTTAATGAGAGATTCAAGGTGTTTTGAGCCGGGGTGGCGCTCCGTTCCTTTGGATTCGGCATGCGCCGATGCCTTGTCCATTATTTTGGAAAGCGCATCAAGCGCTTTCATCATTGGCGATATGGTGATGGTGTATAGATTAACTTCCTGCATATGGAGCCACTATACCTTAGACAACTTTGTTTTCCCAATAATGTGCGGATGCGGAAACGTAGTCTGCGACTCGCATCTCGGCTTCCGCGGCAAATTTAAGAGTCAGTTGTTTGCACTCGGATTCGGGGGAGCCGTTTGCAAGCCACTTTTCCAACTCTTCAATTTGTGATGAATCGGAAAGCGCGAGACGGCGGCCCTTGGCGGCGGCCCGCAGAAGGGTCGGCCCGCCGATGTCCGTTTTTTCTAAAACGCTTTCCGGTGCCGCTTGCGGATTCTGCGTTTCTTTTTCCAGCGGGTAGAGATTAACGTATACGAGGTCAATATTTGAAATGTTCAGGCGCTTCAACTCGGCGAAATCTTCAGAAGTTGAGGCGAGAAGCCCAGCGTAAATTTCCCGCGACAATGTCACGACGCGATGCCCCAAAATCGGAGGGCCGATTGTATCAGCAACATCCTTGCACGCGATGCCGTTTTCCTTCAGATAGCTTGTCGTGCCGGCCGAGCCGAGCAGAGTCCAGCCGTTTTCAACCAGTATTTTTGCCAGACGCACAACCGCCTCGTTTTTTTCGTATGAAGTTAATAATGCCGTTTTCACCCTCGCATTCTAACACAGGCCATAAAAACGATGCCGTTCACGCCCTAGTTTTCAAGGAGACACCTTCCAGTGCGAAGGAGTCACCTTGAAAACTATTTTGCGGCGGAGTCCTTTTTGAGCAGTGAAATTGCTTCTTGAACCGTTGTCATGAATTGAGCGGGGAAGATGATTGTTGAATTCTTTTCTACCGAGATTTCCGCCATGGTCTGGAGTGTGCGCAATTGGAGTGCCACCGGATGCTTGGTGATTATGTCCGCGGCTTCGCCCAATTTCACAGCTGCTTGGAATTCGCCTTTCGCGGCGACTATTTTCGCCCGGCGCTCTCTTTCCGCCTCCGCTTCTTTCGCCATCGCTCTCTGCATGTTGTCGGGAAGTGCTATGTCCTTAATCTCAACCGCTGTGACTTGAGCGCCCCACGGTTCCGTGTGCGCGTCTATGACGTTCTTTATCTGCTCATTTATTTTCACCGTTTCCGACAGGAGTTCGTCAAGACTGAACTGGCCGACGACATTGCGCACGGTAGTTTGAGATATCTGATTTGTGGCGTTGTACACATCTTCTATCGCTATGACGGCTTTCTCCGGGTCTGTAACGCGGTAGTAGGCGACGGCGGCGATATCTATTGATACGTTATCTCTAGTGATTATTTTCTGAGACGCGATTTGCATGGTAACGGTACGAAGGGAGACACGCGTCATTTGTTGAAAGGGGACGAAAATAAAGGTGAGTCCCGGTTCGCGCACGCCTGTAAATTTACCGAGGAGGAAAACCACGCCACGCTCATACTGCCGAAGAACGCGGATGCAGATGAAGATGTAAACGGCTATCGGAATTATGATGTACCAATCCATAACGGCATTATTTCATGTAAGCGACATATCTGCAAACAAACAAACAGCATCAACCCACGAGGTGAAACCTCGTGGGTTGATGCTGGAAATGCCACTGGTGGTGTCGCGGCAATCAGAGCCATGTTATCCTATTCCTTAATGATTAATGGCAAAAAGGTAGGAATAACTGCGGGGGCGTTTGACCTCTGTCATGCGGGACACATGATTGTGTTCAAGGAAGCAAAGACCGTGTGCGACTATCTCATTGTCGCGCTTCAGGACGACCCGTCCGACACGCCCGCCGGTTATCGCGGAAAGAAAAAGAATAAGCCGGTAATGTCACTGGAGGAGAGAAAAATGATTCTGGAAGGGATACGATACATAGACGAAATAGTGGTCTATCACACCGAAGAAGAACTGCACACTTTGCTCCTTAAACTTAAACCCGACGTCCGCATTATCGGTATTGATTGGAAAGGGAAAGAATATACCGGGCACGAACTTCCGATGGAGACCTACTTCAATTCACGCAGTCATTCGTTTTCCACCTCTGCTCTTCGGGAACGAATCTTTGAAGCCGAGCTTCGCAAAAGACAGGGGCCGGGAAAATAACTCCGCGGATTTTGGTTGGAGGTTACTTTTCGGCTTATTCCCTGCCAAAAACAGGCAGTGGATAACTTCATGGCGCTCTGTTGCGTTCTGGTTCATACTTTGTGGACGAAATAGGTCGACTTACAAACTATAATATTTTACACACTATGAAATTACACACAGTCGCTTTCATCCTTCTCATCGTTGGTGGGTTGAACTGGGGCCTTACGGCAATAGGGTTCAATGTCGTTAACATGATTGTCGGAAGCTGGCCGATAGTTGAGCAGATAATCTACATTTTGGTAGGTGTCGCCGCCATCTACGAAGTCGTGACGCACAAGCAGAATTGCAAGGATTGCGGTTCTGGCGCCGCCGCATAAGGCAAACGGTTTTTGTGTTCACATAACAGGCCGCCCATCGGGCGGCCTGTTTTCGTTTTGTGGAGCTTGGATGCAGGCAAAATTGACAATTTAACCGAGGAACAGATTGTAGATTAGCCACGCGTTCAGGACGACTATAAATATCGCTATCACATAAGAAGTTATTTTGAGCCACAGCTTGTTTGTGAACTCTCCCATTGCCTTCTTGTTGCTCGTAAACATGACGAGCGGAATCACGGCGAACGGCAATTGAATACTTAAAACGACCTGACTCAAAATGAGGAGTTTGCCTACGCCGAAATCGCTGAAATAGATAATGACGGCAAGAGCCGGCGCAATCGCAAGCAGTCTTGTAAACAGCCGGCTCATCCAGGGCTTTATTCGTATATTCAGGAACCCCTCCATGATTATCTGGCCGGTCAAAGTTCCCGTAAGTGTTGAGTTCTGGCCGGAGGCAAGAAGAGCCAGAGCGAAAACTATGCTTGCAAGAGAGGTTCCCAAAAGCGGGGTCAGAAGCTCGTACGCCTTATCAATATCTGCGACATCCGAATATCCGGAGAAATGGAATACCGAGGCCGACATAATAAGAATTGCCGAGTTCACAAAAAACGCTCCCATGAGCGCAATTACCGTGTCAATGGTCGCAAATTTTACCGCTTCCTTCTTACCTCTAAGGTCGCGTCCGTAGGCCCTCGTCTGCACGACGGAAGAATGCAAGAACAAATTATGCGGCATCACTGTCGCGCCGATTATTCCGAGCGCGATGTAAAGCATTTCCTTGTCGGAGAAAATTGCAACGGTCGGAATAAAGCCGGCAAGAAGCGGAGCAATATCCGGACGTGAAAGGAAGAGCTCCAGTCCGAATGCGACGATTATGGTTCCTATGAGCGTGATAATCAGCGCCTCCAAGTAGCGGAAACCTTTCTTTTGGAGCATCAAGACAATAAGCACGTCGGCCGCCGTGATGATGACGCCAAATGCAAGCGGGATATTAAAGAGGAGATTAAGTGCAATGGCGGAGCCGATGACTTCCGCGAGGTCGCAGGCGATTATCATTATTTCCGCCATGAGCCAAAGCACCCAGCGGACGGGCCTTGAGTAATTGTCGCGGCACATTTGCGCGAGGTCTTTGCCGGTCGCGATGCCAAGCTTCAGCGCCAGGTGCTGGAGGAGAATTGCCATCAAATTTGACAAGAGAATTACAAAAAGCAGGGAATAGCCGAATTTGGCACCTCCCGCGAGGTCTGTCGCCCAGTTGCCGGGGTCCATGTAGCCGACTGCGACTAAGTACCCCGGGCCGGAGAACGCGAGTAGCTTGCGCAAAAAAGACGCGCCGGCGGGAACGGGAATGGAGCTATGCACTTCCGATAAGCTCTTTTGTTCTTCGTCTATGTATGCGCCTGCGCTCATAATCAATTAAGGCGCGGAATTTGCATTCCATGCGGATCTTTCTTGGGTTTTCCCAGAAATCGGTGCAGTTTCTTTGCGACTCCGTCGCTGACACCATGCTCAAGACGATGTGCTTCCGTGTGTACTTTTGAGCGGGGGATATGGAGAGTGGAATGGAGAAATACCTCCAGAATCCTATGCTTAAAGGTGATTGACTGCGCAAGCTTGCGCCCATGGGCGGTGAGCTTGATAGATGAATACTTGTCGGGAACCACAAGCCCGTCGCGCATAAGGTCCTTGAGCCGTTCAGAAACAGTGGATTTGCTCAAATGCAGATACCGCGCCGTCTCGGTGGTGGAGGCCAGACCGGCATTTTTCTCCTGTATTCGGTGAATTGCCCGCAGGTAGTCCTCCCGTGTCGCGCTCAATTGTTTAGCGGTCATGAATGTTCGTATATACGAACATTAGCAGATACGCAGAAAACTGTCAATGTGAGAAATACAGATTGTTTGTCTCGTGTAAAGTTATGCACTTTCCGCGCTTGTATGCATTGATAAAACATAGCCTACTTGTAGTTGGAGCAACAATGTGTCACCGCCAGCCGTGTGGCTTGGAGAGCTCTGCAAGGAAAAGCAGAGTACCGTTGACGGGGTTCAACTGGGCGACACTGAAACCTATGGCAGGACAATAACACAGCTATCGTAGCTACTCGGCGTTATTTTCTTGTCTTTCAAACGGCGACTTCACCTCTGCAGGGTGAGTCGCCGGCATTCTTTTCCGCAGGCAGTCACCAATGGGCGTTAACTGTCCGATGAAAGAAAAAGCCGAAACCGGCGAAACTCTTTTCGTCGGACGGCTTTTTCTTTTTGTAAATATGATGTTTATTGTAAACAGCAGGGGCGACTCTTGCGAGTGCCCCTTTGATACTTTCGCGCCGTCAGGCATCCGCTTCTGGCACCGGGACCATGGCCGCGATTTGTTCGGGTGAGACGATAGTGGCCGTCTGTCCTATCTTCAGAGCCGAGATCCTAATCCGGACTCCACGATCTTGGCCGTTCGACATCTCCAGCATGCCGTCTTTGTACTTCGCAATTGTTGCATGTAGCACCTGTCGATCAGTTTGAATGCGAGTTCCGTTAAAGTAGACGAAGCTACTCTGGGCAAGCACAATCTCCGCGTCGGACAATCCGCTCGGCAGGAAAGCCTTTTGCCCTTTTGCGTTCAAAACGACAAGCATCTTTTGGCCATTGTGGGAGCCGATACTTATTGACATGGTTGAACCTCCTTGGATTTGAAGTCCCGCATACAGCGCGGGTCCCTTTTGCTACTCCGTGCATCGAAGCATGAAATGACTTGCGTGTCAAAGTCTTTAAAAATAGAGATTGAATACACAAGAGGCGCCCTTCGGGCGCCTCTTGATAATCAAATGCAGGAATTATTTCTTGTTACCCAAAATCTTGAACATTCCGGTTCCGCACGATGTGCACGAACCTTTGAGCGCCCTGCGGCCGTTCTTCATCTCCACCTCCGCCGCATCCTTTATATCCTTCTTTGCCTTGCACTTCACGCAGTATCCTTGGTCTGCCATATGGTTGTTAATTATTGTTATTAATCTAACTAGCCACAGTGTATACCTAGCTTGAGAAATGTGCCATAGGGGGTGTTGGTTTGGGAGAATTTGCAATTCCTAATTTGCAATTTGCAAACAAAATTCCAATTCTCAATTTTCAAAGCGGACATGCAGTTTGATTTTTGTAGTTTTTGATTTCTTTGCAAATTGATTTTTGGAGCTTGCAAATTCTGAAAATACCCAAGGTGTGACCTGGAATGACGGACAAGGAGTCACCTCCGGCATAGCATGAGGAAACACCTTGTCCTGGTTTCACCTTGGGTATTTTCAGGTTATCCACAGGTGTTCCTTATATTTATAATTATTCATGCTTCAATTATATTAATTATCAGCTAAATTAATATAATATGGAGTCAGATAATATTAAAACAAACAGACTGAAGAATTTCTTGGAGATCCCATATTCTAAGCTTGAGGAAATGAATCTCAAGGCAAAAGCGAGAGCAGAATCTGCTACGCCCGCGATGTTGGAAAAGGAGTACACCGCGTACTTGCGAAAAGAGAAAAAAATAAAAGCCGTAACGTTGTGCTTTTCAGATATTGAAGGACGGCTCCACATGTTGGACTACGACAAGGAATATCTTTTGAACTCTCTATCCAACCTTACTTTTGACGGTTCTTCAATTCGCGGATTCACTCCTCAACATGAATCCGACCTGCGTCTGGAAATTGACTGGGCAAGCGTTCGCCATCTCCCATCGGATATTTTTGGCCCCGGCAAAATCATCTTCTTCGCTTCCGTACTTAATCGCGACAGAACGGCATATCACTCCGATTTCAGAAGCCAGCTCAAACTGTACACGAGTCAATTAAAAAAGAAGGAGGCTCTGACAGCGTTTGCGTCTTTTGAAATAGAGGGATTTATTGTGGACGGCATAAACAGCGAACAAGAATATCAAACTAATCACGAATTTAAACTTATTTCATCGGGCGGATATTATCACTCGCTTCCTATGGACAAACTGCGCGTATTTATAGACAACGCAGCAGAAGCACAAAGGGCGATGGGATTCAAGAATGAGAAAGACCATCCTGAAGTGGCACCTTCGCAGTTTGAAATGAACTTCTCGTATTCGGAAGTTGTGCGCGCGGCCGACAACGTCCAGCTCTATAAGCTCGTGTGCCGGCAGGTGGCCCGCAAATTCGGCATGACCGCGACATTCTTGCCGAAGCCGATAACAGGCATCAACGGCTCCGGCATGCACACAAATTTCTCGGTTGCGAAAAACGGCAAGAACATATTTTACGACCCGAAGGGGGATGACGGACTGTCCAAAATTGCTTGGGAATTCATTTCCAAGCTCCTTAACCACGCGCCGGAGATATGTCTTGTATTAAATTCTTCTGTCAATAGTTACCGCCGATTGGACCCCCATTTTGAGGCTCCGAATCAAATTAAGGTTTCCGCAATAGACAGGGGTTCCATGATACGAATTCCGATAGGAAATGAGAGAACTGCCCGCATTGAGCTCCGGTCGGTGGCTCCTGATGCGAATCCGTATCTCGTCTTGTTTACGATGCTAAAGACCGGCATGGAAGGAAAACGATTGGAAAAAGACAAGAACAAAAGAGACAGAGTCCGCGTATTGCCGGACAATATCAACGATGCTATCGCTGATTTCAAGTCCAGCAAATTCATAACCCAGATATTGGGCGAGGACAGCAAGGAGAAATTCGCCGCGTTCAAACAGGCGGCGGCAGACAGATCGCCAAAAGCATTGGGCGGGAGAGTCAAAGGGTCGGATGTCATTTATCATCATGAAATAACCAACCAACTTTTATGGAACAACTTTTAGCGCAGGCGCGCAACGGCAGATTGGTAAAAGCTTCTTGTACAGGTTTACGCCGTTCTCGCGGTCGCGCTCTATTCCTTTGTCGCAACGTGGCTGATTCTAAAAGTCCTAACGTTGTTTAAGATGCCACTACGCGTCAGCGAGTCTGACGAGGCGGAAGGTTTGGATTTGGCGGTACACGGCGAGGCGGGATATAGGTTGTAGGTGATAGAGAAATAAGAAGCGAAGCGACTATATTTCTCATCATGCCGCAGTACTCTGCGGCGCGGCGAAACTTCCGATGCGCACGCCTTGCGGGGTCGCTGGCCGTCGGTTGTTGCCGTCGGCACCTCCGGCACTCTCGTGCCTGCGGTCCGCGCGCTGACTCTCGCCGTCCGGGGTCGGCAGACGACGCGCTGCGAGACACCCCGCAACACCTGCGCCTCGGCTAGTTTCGCTTGGGGTTGTTGTTGGAAATTGCAGTGAGGCGTCGCCTCACTGCAATGGATAAACAAAACAACATCCTCTCGTTTGAGTTTTGAGGTTATATAGTGTGAGTTCCGGTGAGGGATGAACCCGCACCGGAACTTTTCTGCAGGCTCATTTCAAATAACTGAGCCAGCGCGGGAAGATCTCCCACCACGCGTCTTTGCCAAAGAAGTAGTGCAAACTGGCCAACACTTCTTCTTCGGATAAGCAAGTCTCCGGGTCGCTCGAGCCAAGCTTGAATGGTTTGGCTCCGCCGGAAACAAAAGACGATTCCTTGCCGTTGTGCACGCAGTGTACACGAACCATCGCGATGTACTTGTCTTCGCCAATCATGGCGAATGATAAATCGCAATAAGTAACCTTCCTCTGGTTGCGCTTGCCGAGACTTTGAAATGCCTGCCTGCAAGCCGCTACCGCCTGAGATTCACGTCCCGACATCAGTATCAGGTAACCGATCGGGGCAGGTGGGAATGTTGTCCGTACGTCCAAAATGTCCAAAGAACACCTCCAAGATTTTCCATGCCAAAATGCATGTACGTTGCACTATCGCAAATCAGAGAGAGAGAGAGTCAATTGCAAGAACTCCATACGATAGTTGTACATATGTGGGTAGAGTAACAAAATTTGGTTGGCGGCTATTCTGAAACACGCCCATTTCTCTGGCTTAACTGCTAAATCAGGTGAAAACTCGCGTGTATGTACAAAATACACGCGAAATCGCCGTGTTGCGGCGAAA
>JAUSHX010000012.1 GCA_030648265.1 bacterium | reverse complement strand
AAAACAATCCGTCCCGCCGAAGGCGGGAATCCGAATTCATTGGCGAATTCATTGGCGAAAACGGGCGAAACAGCGTGGGCGTGCCTACGGCACGCCCACTCCTTGGTTGGTTCTCAACCGCTAAGTTCCATTTTGGTGCCGCGGGGGAGACTCGAACTCCCAATCCCTTGCGAGAACTAGCTCCTGAAGCTAGCGTGTCTACCAGTTTCACCACCGCGGCGAGACTCGATTATGCGCATGAATCGTTGAATTTTCAAGTGCATTTCATAATCCCGATACTTAGCCCAGGACCTAAGTATCGGGATTGGTGGAAGCACCAAGGACCGTCCTTGGTTAAGAATTGGTATCAGTCGAATTAGATGTCCACACGGTAACAGTTGTATGCGGTACGAAGGCGTACAATTACCGTATGCGCGAACTCCTTCTCATGATTCATCCGACGACTGGCGTGCTCGCGATTCTCGCCGCGGTTTGGGTCTTCGTTGAGACGCTGAATGCAAGCCCCGTTAGAAGCAATGTTTCTAACGGGGCAAGTGCACAAAATCGCGTGCGACTCTGGTGTGGAAGCATGCTAACCGCCGTGCTTATGATAGCTACCTTGATTTCGGGTGGATATTGGTACGTCGTGTACTACGCGGCGGACAAGGCAATTATTCTCAACAGCGCGTGGCCGTTCGCGCACAGTGTCCTCATGGAAATAAAGGAACATCTCTTTTTTGCGACATTGATTCTTTCTGTCCTCTTGCCTATTGTCGTCCGCGGCAACGACCTCGCCCTCAATCGCGGAGCGCGTGTTCTCGTGCTTGCAATCACATCCCTCATCATCCTTTCCTCTCTCGCGTTTGAAGGCGCCGGTGCGATTATCTCTATGGCCGTTCGCATTGGAATTATGAACTGAAACCCGTATGAATCCGAACGCACAAGTAAACCAGTACGCCGCCGGGTACAGCGTTGCCGGAGTAATTGCCATTATCCTCAACACCCTGCTTACGTGGGCAAAAGAATCATATCCCCCGCTCCTAGCCACGATGAAATCGCTCGCACACCACTGGGTAGTGCATGGCGTGATTATCGCGCTGGTGTTTCTTATACTGGGTCACATTCTCTCCAAACAATCCTTTGCACGCAGAATGAACGGAGGAACGCTTGCGGTATATCTTTGCGTTGCTACGGTTCTCGCCGGAGTGGGCCTTGTTGGATTTTTCCTCATGGTTTAACCCCTGCCGCTGCCGACTATCGGTGCGGTAGATATTGGTATCCCTCCGGCACAACGAGAGATTCTGGATTTTTACCGTCCCAACTAATTTCCTCATGCACGACCATATTGGTGATTCTCGGCTGCCATTCGTGTTCGACCTCATTCACTGCTTTTGCAATTTCATCAGCACTCATTCCCTTCTGCAGTGGAACGCGGAATTCAAAGAACGCGGGGCCGCGGTCAAATTCGTCAGTAACAAAATGCATCGTAAATCCTGATTCGGTTATTTCACCCGCGTCTAACGCTTTCTTTACCGCTTCGTGAACATGATGCCCGTACATGCCAGAGCCGCCGAATCGGCCGCCAAGTTGAGAAAGAAGTGCTGGATGTATGTTAAAAGTCTTTTGCGGATTAAGACCCTTCGTCATCTTCAACCATCCAGAAAGCGCGGCCCACTCGGCGCCACTTTTGCGAACGACCTCTTGGTACAACATACCAACATTCTCAAGTATGTTGGTATGTTGTACGGAATTGAAGTAAATAAATGGAACTCCGAGCCGGTCTGCACGCTCGCGCACTCCACCGTGTTCTTGGTTGGAAACGACGGCGACAACTTCCGCGTCTAGAACCCCAGATTTTGATGCCGCAACAAGATTCTCAAATCCGGAACCTCCGGCATCTTTAGTGCCGGATGCAAAAACAATTATCTTCGGTCTGTCCATTGAGCAACTTTGGCATCCTTTTTGTTTCGCCGCAACAGGAACGCATTGCCACTGCTCCATATATGCTTATCGCGGCTAAAGAGGATTCGAAACGACAGCTTGCTGGCATTTCGTCCGAGTGAAGACGCGATAAGCATATAGTTTGGCTGGCATTTAAGCGCATGTATAATAATGCTGATGTCTCCTGGCTACCGCTGCATGAGTGTTGCACTCGCAATCGGCAAGACCGTGACGGAGGCTCGCAAGAAAGCGATGGCAGCGATAAAGACAGTTCGAGTTATTGGAGTAAAATGACGACATGAATTTCCTCAACTGGATTAAGACACATTTTGTAGGAACGGCTGCTATACTTGGCATCTTTCTTATATCGCTTGCTGTTACCTATTATTTTCTTGTATCTCTCCCGAATCAAAAGCGACAGCAATTTGATACTGCTGTAAAAGATAAGGTGTTCGCAAAAAACATTGATTGCCAGAAATATACATCGCAAGTCAAATCTGAAACTGAAGGTTTTCTCGGAATGAAAGTGGTTTCTGGAGTTTTTTATAGTCAAACGCTGAACTCTTGTCTGTACGCTGGTCTAGATTGGGATGACAAAATTGTAGTTCGTGATGCGCTATCAAAACAAGAAATCTTTTCTGAAGATCTAAAGGATATGAAAGCAAAAAATGTTGGGGAAGAAGTAAAACTACTCGTCCAAGAATACAGTGGGCAAAATTAGTTATTCCACCGCCTCGACGGAGGCTCCGAGTTCTTGCAGGCGCTCACCTGAGGAAAAACTGTCACCGAAGCCCGTAAGAAAGCGATGACGGTTGCAAAGAAAATCCGCATTGTTGAGGGATAAGGATTCACTTCAATTCGGGATTAGGATTTGCTTGTTTCTTGTTCTTGTTATCAATATAAAGCACTACCGGTATCCAAATAAGAATAAACAGTATCGAAAACCAGAGAATATTTACCCACCCTATTAGCCGCACCCAAAAACTGCTTACCCTATCCTTATATGAAATCCGGGTCGCGCCATTTTCGTAAGTGATTTTTGTTGCTTGCTGTAAATATGAATAACGCGAGTTGTTTGACCATAAACGCAAGCTTATTGTGTCTGTCGGTTGTAAATTAGGTAGGATTATCTGTTTATCAAATGGTTTTGGGTCGTCATTATTTAAAACGTAGGCACCAGAAATTGGAGTGTGTAATTTGATATCTTTTGCAGTTTCATTCCCCTGATTGGTAATTGAAATGTCTTGTTGCCAAATACCAGTCGCAAAATCCAGGGACAGAGACGATGGATCGGAAGGAATAGTACATTCATCATATTGACCAACGGCTTCAATTTTTGGACCGCTCGGGAAAATATAGTCTCGAATTGTAAAAAGGCCGACTATGGCCGGGATTATCAGTATAGCAATACCTCCGTACTGAAGAACCTTGCCGCGAGTAATTATCATGTCCTACATGTGAAGCCCACAAAATGGCTACAATTCACATTGTACGCAAACGCAGTTGTTTGGCCAGCGCTACTCCACCGCCTCTACGGAGGCGCCGAGTTCTTGCAGGCGCTCGTGGAGTCTCTCGTACCCGCGGTTTATCGGGTATACGTTGCGCAGTATTGATTCCCCTTCCGCCGCAAGCATGCCTATCAAGATAATGGTCGCGGGGCGGAGCGCGGGTGGGGCCTCAATGTCGGCCGCGTGCAAGGGCGTCGGGCCATCAATGAAGACACGGTGCGGATCGGCCAGAAGCATGTTGGCACCGAGCTTTTTCATTTCCATGTAGTAAATCGCGCGGTTCTCGTAGACCCAATCGTGAATTAGAGTGCGCCCTTCCGCCTGTGTCGCGACCGGCACAAAGAACGGAAGGTTGTCTATGTTGATTCCGGGGTACGGGCGCGGGGCGATTTTTTCTGGCGGTGCCGTGAGCTTAGAAGGAAACATTGTCACATCGGCCAAAATAGTCCGGCCATTGTCCGCCAAATACTTGGCTCCGTATTCATATTTCTGGCTCATTTGCCCCAGCGTCACCAGTTCCAATTCAAGAAAATCCATCGGGCAACGCTTGATTGTGAGCTCCGAGCCGGTAGTGGCGGCGAGAGAGATAAAGAACATGGATTCAATCGGGTCTTCGCTCGGATAGATGACCACGTCCCTGTTTATTTCGTCCACTCCATGCACGGTGAGTGTGGAAGTTCCTATCCCCTCAACTTTCACACCGCACACTTCCAAGAATGTGCAGAGGTCTTGCACCATGTAATTGGCGCTCGCGTATTTAATTATAGTTTTCCCCGGGATTTTTGCGGCCGCCATGAGGACACTCTCCGTCCCCGTGTCGCTTGATTCGTACATCGCCACTTCGCCGAAAGTCTTCTCTTTTGAGGAAACCTTGTACATACCTTCCGATCCTTTCAATATCTGAATTCCCAAAGCACCAAGCGCTTGTATGTGGGGCATCATCGTCCTGCCGCCCAAATTGCATCCGCCGGGAAGCGGCAACTCAAACTCTTCAAACAGATGCGCAAGAGGCGCTGTGAAAAGTACGGTGCTTCTGGTTTTCCCCGCGGCCTCTCTATCCATCTTTTCCGGCGCGAGTTTTTTCGGCGGGCGTACTACCACATCGCCATTCGTCCATTCCACTTCCGCGCCGATACTTTTCAGAACCTCAATAATGCGATGCGCCTCTTCAATCTTTGGTACTCGCTTTAT
Organism: bacterium; assembly: GCA_030648265.1. GTDB lineage: Bacteria > Patescibacteriota > Minisyncoccia > Phycocordibacterales > UBA2100 > UBA10103. The sequence goes on along the minus strand of JAUSHX010000012.1, from coordinate 4,692 downwards.
GGTCGTCGTCCCGCGATTCAAGAGCGATGCGGCTAAGAGTGCCACCGTTGCATTCTTTGAAATGTTCGTCGTGACCGAACCGGATAGCTTTTTCCCGCCTGTTACCTTGTAATTCACTCGGATATTATGCCCTACTTCGCTCAAGTGGGCTACGAAGGGCTACTTCGCTTAACGAGCTCGGGTAATAATGATTTTTCGACTAGTGCCGTGCACTTAGAAGCTCTCCTTTCTGGAGAGCGAAGTGGTGCGAGCGGAAGGAATCGGACCTTCGGCCTCTGTCTTATCAGGACAGCGTTCTACCACTGAACTACGCTCGCGCTAACCTTTTACGGGTCTTTTTACACGCCACGCAACGCCAGTAAACTGTATCATCCGCCGGAGCTATACGCGCGTATTGGCGATAGTATCAAAAAATTCTCCTCCCTCCAACCACCTCAATCTCACGTAAAAAGTCCGACGCTCCCGCCTGCGCCTAGGCTTCGGCGGGCAGGTCGGTCGGACTCCGACCGGCGTGCGTTAGAGTTATGCACACATTGCCGAAAAACTATATACATTTGAAACTGAGTGTGTATTATAGTGGCAACGCCGTAAAAAAGATTAGAAAACTTTCTTGCGGTCATTGTCAGCTAATTAATTATGTACATCAAAGATGGAAACAATACAGAAGGATTTGCGGGTGCGTGAGGAGTACAAGCTCGTCGACGCCTGGGGTCTGCATTCGGGAATTGATTTGCACGGATGCGATGGGAAGATTATCCGCGATGCGGAGAGGATCGAGCAGTTCGTCGTTGAACTGTGCGAGAGGATTGATATGAAGCGATTCGGTGAATGCACCGTCGTCAATTTCGGCGAGGATGAGCGCGTGGCGGGATTCTCTATGAGTCAGTTCATAGAAACCTCCATGATTTCAGCTCATTTCGCGAATCAGACGAACACGACCTATCTGGACATCTTCTCGTGCAAATACTACAACCCATACGTAGCAGCGGATTTCGCCAAAGAATTCTTCGGAGCATCAGATTATACGTTACACTATAATCTGCGTAAGTGACTTGCAAGCCGACGCTCCGGTCGGCTCCCCGACTTTACGTCGGGGCTACAATCTGCGGAAATAGGTTATAGGTGCTAGGTTATAGAAAGGACAGAGGTACAATCCATCGACACCTGTTGATGGATTGTACCTCCTATCGCATGTTGAACAGAAAAACCGCCGCGTCAGACGCGGCGGTTTTTGCTTGACAAGAAATCGTACCAGAAGTAGTATGGCGGTATGAATACAACGGTCACCTTTAAAACACCGAAGAAGTTGCGCGACGACGCCAAGAGAACAGTAAAGGCTCTTGGAATTCCGCTTTCTACCTACCTCAATTCTATGTTGATGCAATTAGTGCGCGAGCAGTCTCTCGTGCTATCCACCTATCCAATCCCCCGCCCTGAAAAAATCGCCGAGTGGAACAAAATAGGCGACGATATGGACGCGCATCCAGAGAAATACAAGGTCTACAATAATGTAGAAGAACTAATCACCGCACTGAAGCTCGAGAAGTAGCCGCGGTGTATATGAAACAGCTCTTCAGTCGCGGCTTCAACAAAAAAACGGATAAATTGCCGAAAAAGATTCGTTTGGCCTTAGCGGAGCGATTACGTTTGTTTACGCAAAATCCGCATGATCCTATTCTCAACAATCATAAACTCCACGGCGAGCGCCGACATCAGCGTAGCATTAACATCACCGGCGACTGGCGTCTAATCTTCGAGCAATACGACGCGAATACCGTGCGTCTTATTGATATTGATACGCACCCCAATCTCTACGGCACGTGAAGAAGTCGCTCGTCCGCCTGTCTGCGTGCGAACACGCACAGGCAGGCACCGGCACCCAGTAGGTGATTGTACTCAATCACGCACGCAGATTTGTTTGAGTGATTAAACGGTGCCCGACACCGTTAACGGATTTTCTTTGGTTGCTCTGCTAACTTCTTGCGCTTCTCATCTGTCGGCTCCCAATCTACCGGAGTAACGTTTCCATCTTTGCGCAGATAAGAAAAGCTTCCTGGCAAAGGACCAGTTTTCAAGAGTTTTTTTGCATACTCTATCCTCTTCTGGATAAGTTCTAGCGCTTCCGGTTTGGAATATTTTTTTTCAACCTGACTTAATGTGAATATATCAGTTTGTAAATCATTATCGGATGAATATTTCCTGACATACTTATCAGTTTCCGAGCGGATTATCTCGATTATCATTTCGGCCCGTTCAAAAAGGATATCAACCAGGCGATTGGTTTCCCTGGTGATACCGTCTTGATGAGGAATATTCTTAATCTCTAGTGCGGTTGCCTTCATATCAAGCACCATTTCGTCAATTGCTTGAATATACGGCAAAACATCTTCAGCAAAGACTGCTGGGCTATTTTCATTCCATAAAGTCTTATCTTTCTTATAATGCTTATCGTAGGTCTTCATTTTTGAAACCGAGTCAAGTGCCATGTTTAGGAACTTTTCTTTTTTCTCCCGTGGCACACTCTTGTAGAGTTCAATGAAGCCATAAGGTCCAGAAAGTTGATTTATATAATCACCATTGAGCCCGAAAATATCATGACTTTGATAGCTTGGGGAGTTCGCCTGCTCGCGCTTATAAATATTTTCTGGAGTGACTTTGTCAATGCCACCAACAAACTCTCTTTTTTGTTCTTCCATACCCATAATTCACAAGGGTACCACAAAAAGCGCCCGTCGACTTTGCTCGGGGCGTTTTTGTTTTTGTACGCATTTCACTGTCAACTGTAAACTGTTTACTGTCCACTGTCTTTTTATCCACTCTTTTGTTTCGTCCAAACTGCCGTCTTTGCGGCCTGTCAGGCATCATTTGAGGATGAATGCCATTTCCTGTCATGTGCTCAGCTGAGACACATGAATCGACTATCAGCTTCCCCCAGCACCACTTTTCTACGAAAAGTGGTGCTGGGTTCCGCGTCCAATTTTGGAATGAATCCACGAGCAGCTTCCGCTACCCGTGCCTTGTTCTTGTTGTTGCTCCGCAACAACCGCAGATTTACGCAGAACTCATGCGGATTAACGCAGATATCTGTTTGCGATTGTTTCGTGGACAGAATATTTCTATCTATCTCTCTATATCGCTATAGAGGTCGGACTATATCTTCATCCGCCTTTCGGCGGAGATTGGCGTGTAGTCTCTGGGGGTTTCCTTCGATTTTTCTCGGGATCTTCCCTGCTGATTGCCCGCACTGATCACATTGTCACTCCTCATGGAGTAGTGTCAGATACTCGGATATTCCAGCATATAGCCAATTTTTTTATCGAGGATTGCTCCTCGCAGTCGCAACAATTTTCATTCGACGACTTACTCTTTGTCATTGAGTTTACCTTGGGCCATCGCGAGGATGGACTTCGGGCACTCCCAACTTCCCTGAGTTGACGGGCGGTATCTCTCATTTCTTGGCATTACTGCCAAAATTTCGAACACCACGGGGCAAGCGGTTTTCCCGCACCCTCGCGGTTTCCTAAAGGTTGAAAGTTTTCGCTTTCTTCCCCAACGCACGAAGTTGATCTCGTAATGCAACAATTTTCTGGAAACCTTCGTCACTCAAGTGTTGCTTATCGCACACCATTAAGACGATTGTTTTGAAAAATTGATACGATTTCGCTTTCTTCGCTTGCAAGGGATTCCGATCAAGAAACGGAAATAAATATTCTTTCATATCCCAGATGCTTGTAATTTTATACTTCGCATGGGGATACCAGCCGTACCTCTCGTACGACAGATCGTATATCTTTCCCGTTCCAATCGTGATGAGGATGCGCTCAAGGATATCTTGATCATCTTTCCGAAGCTCTATTTCAAACTCCGGCCTGACTTCAAAACCTCGTTTGAGCGTTTTATGTTTCCCGATACTAATCGAGAAACATCCTTCGCCATCAATAAATCCAGCAACATAGTGCGGATTTAATTTTTCCTTTAGAATTTGTTCCTTCCCATACGGAACCTGCAACTTTGGGTTGCGGCGTCGGTCCTTTTCAGACCAACTATACCGTCTGGTACTATGAACTCTGCTGACTTCTTGCATAGCTTTTGAGCAATTGCTCATACCTCAAGGCAAGTATACCTCGAGGACTGCGCAAGATCTCTCACGGTAACCGATTACACTGTGTATATCTATTTCGATGCCACTACACGTTGGATAGTTTTTTCATAGAAGTTTCCTCCTGTACTCGCAGAGTCACCTCTATCCAACGCCACAAACTGACATTCAAACTAGATATCGCTACTTTGCCCCTTCACCAGAAAACTCGCGTCTTCTGACTGGCATTTCGCTTCGCGACACTATGAACTGTCGCGGTTGGACTTACACCAACTAGCATACTCGATCGCATGACGACCCGAGTACAAGGCTTGAGAACGTATTCACCGCGGCATGGCTGATCCGCGATTACTAGCGATTCCGGCTTCATGAGGTCGGGTTGCAGACCTCAATCCGAACTGGCGCCACTTTTGAAAGATTTGCTCAGGGTTACCCCGTCGCGCCTCGTTGTAGTGGCGATTGTAGCGCGTGTGCAGCCCAGGGCATCAGAGGGACATGCTGACTTGGCGTCATCCTCACCTTCCTCCCCCGTGAGGGGGCAGTCTCGCCTGATACTTATAACAGGCAACGAGGGTTGCGTTCGTTACCCCACT
>JAUSHX010000010.1 GCA_030648265.1 bacterium | reverse complement strand
CACGGCGATTTCGCGTGTATTTTGTACATACACGCGAGTTTTCACCTGATTTAGCAGTTAAGCCAGAGAAATGGGCGTGTTTCAGAATAGCCGCCAACCAAATTTTGTTACTCTACCCACATATGTACAACTATGGTATATGCTCGCGCATTCGTCGTTTGGATTTGCTACCATGGGTAGATGGGGAAGAGGAAACTGAAACGGGGCCGAATTTCTGGTCGTAAATTTCCGCTTGTGCGAACCGGGAACAAGAATCCTGAAACCTCGTGGGGACATGTGGCGGATTGGTATCATCAGCACGTCTCTGAATCGCCAGATACGTATCATGAGAAAGTCATCAAGCCCAATCTCTTGCGGGTGCTCGGGCCTATACGCGGAAAGCGCGTGCTAGATGTCGCCTGCGGGGAGGGATTTTTCTCGCGCGCGCTCCACGAAGCGGGCGCGACGGTAACGGGTGCCGACATCGCGCCGGAGCTCATCAGCATCGCCAAAAAGGCGGGGCCTCCTGATATCACGTATCTCGCCGCGCCTGCGGAACGAATGCCCCTGCCCGACGAATCGTTTGACGCGGCCGTGTGCGTGCTCGCACTTCAGAATATACAGAATCTTTCCGGCGCATTGGCGCAGGTTGCGCACCTCTTGAAAAAAGAAGGAACGTTTGTCGCCGTTCTCAATCACCCATGTTTCCGCATTTTGCGCGATTCAACGTGGGGATTTGATAATGACACCAATATCCAGTTCCGCCGGTTGGATAAGTACCTTTCTGAAAGTTCGCATGAAATACAAATGCATCCGGGCTCCGCGCCGGGCATCACGACGATGTCGTACCACCGCCCGCTTCAGCTCTACATGAAAGAATTCGCAAAGCATGGCTTCGTCCTCGCAGGCCTTGAAGAATGGATTTCCAACCGCGTGAGTGAAAAAGGCCCAAAAGCGGAAGCCGAAGACAGGGCGAGAAAAGAATTCCCATTGTTTCTGATGTTGCGCGCGCGCAAACAATAGCCCTCAATAGTGTAGTAAAATACCTATATGGAAACATCTAAAGTCGTCGCAAAAGAGCTAGCCGAACTCCATTTTCATCTGGGCCAGTCCGTGGAGCCTCACATCCTCTGGAGCATTGCCCATGAGCAGGGGATTCGTCTCCCATCAAAAGATTATTGGGAATTTTACGAGCTCATTACTCTCGGCAGGAAGACGGAAATTTCTTGGGAGGATTATCACGAACTCTTCAAATGGACGGAGTTAATCCAATCCTCTCCGGTGGCGATGGAGCGCGCCGTCTACGAAGTTTTAAGCGGAGCATATCGCGCGAACAACATAACACTTCTTGAACCGTCGTTCAACCCGATGTTCCGCAACAGAGGCGGGGAGCGGGATTTAGACCAGATAATTCTTGGCGCTTTGCACGGCATGGAAAGGGGGTTAGTGGAATTTCCGAATGTGCGGGCGGGCATTATATTTCTCCTGGACCGTCGGCTTCCCATTGCCACGAATGAGATTATTGTTGACAAGGCGATCAAATATAAAAGCCGAGGTGTCGTAGGTATTGATATTGCAGGACCCGTCGCGCCGGAGTTCCGATACGAAGATTATGCCGATTTGTATAATAGAGCGCGAAGCGCCGGACTGAAGACAACGGTGCACACGGGCGAAGATGGAACCGCGGAAGAAATGGAGCACGTACTTAAAATCCTGCCGTTGGATAGGGTTAATCACGGCTTTCGCGCGTACACGTCGCCGAAGCTTCTGGAAACGATTCGCGAGAAGAATCTCACGCTTTGCCTTTGTCCCACATCCAACATGCGCGTCGGATTCATAAAGGACGGCGCACATCTCAAAGAAGTTGTCCGGACGCTGTATGATTCCGGCGTGAAGTTTTGCCTCAATACCGACAACCCATCAATGCTCAAAACCAATTTGAGCAAAGAGATTGAGCTCATGCGCAAATACGAAATACTTTCCGAAGAGGAGATTGATCAGACGATACGCTGGGCGTTTGAAGCGACATTTATTCCCACGGAGCAAGGGAAGAATTTGTATTTGTAGATACCCTTGGCTGGGGGGGAAGGAGTCGGACCTTCATACCGAGATTCAAAGTCTCGTGTCCTACCGTTAGACGACCCCCCAATGCACGTACACTTTAACCCAATCTCTCGACCCTATCTACAATACTACCCATTGTTACGGACTGCCGATTCGTCTCACGAATCGGCACCGTCTACAGGTGTCTATCATCAACGATAGACCTGCTGTTTGTGGCCAATCGCTTCGCTCTTGGACAAACAGGGAGCCTACCGTTAGACGACCCCCCAATGCACGTACACTTTAACCCAATCTCTACACTTTATCTATAATGCTATCCGCAGTTTGTCCTATTCCAGTGTTTTGCCCGCCAGAGGCGGGTAGACGCCACACTGGAATAAGAAAAAGAGAAATAGAGTTGGGAGGGAGGTCGTATAGTGTAGTCAGTTGAGTTTGGTATAGTAAAGGCATGACTCGGAACCCGTATCTCAATGCGCTTGTTGCAGGACTTTATATCGTCTTCGTTGCTCTTCTCATTTTCTACGGTCCCACGTTCGTCAAAGATAAGCCCGACACAATCCTCGCGCCGATATCCATGCTCTCCTTGCTAGTTCTTTCGGTCGCATTCATGGGCTACACTTTTTTCTACCAGCCAATTCTCGTATATATGGAAGGACAAAAGCGCGAGGCGCTAGAGCTTTTCACGAAGACACTCGTGGCATTCGCAGGCATCACCGCAATCATTGTGGTCATAGCTTTTTCCACCTGGTAGTCAGTACTTGTTCCAAAATCTTATCTCCGCAGCGCTATGCCACGATTAAAGACCCCAATGGGAATCGCATTGATATGTTTGCGTGGATTGGAAAGACACCGTAGGTGATTTTTAAGCGTAAAAATCACGTCGAAATTAGCAGATTTCGACGCACCCAATAACACCCTGATGTTTTTCAATCTCTGGAAACCGTATCTGACCCCATTTGTCGTCTACGTTATTTTCATCGAGACAATGCGGGAATATGAGCGACTCCTTACTGGGTGCATTGCGTGCGAACGGGATCAGTGCCCATCTTGCTAGCTACCACCGTCGGGACGCAGACACGCATGATTTTGTTTTCTTTGATAACCGCGGTGAAGATTGGATAGCAGATCCGACCTGGCAACAGTTCCTCAAGAAATCAGATTCGGCACTACCGCATGTATTATTGTGTCGTAAAGACAGTTTAAGACAAGAGTTGATGCGTCTAGGGGTTTCGGAAGACTTGCATCGCATCTGGCTCGAGGCCGAAGAAGTCAGGTATTGAAAATACGTACCTGAAGGTGTTTCTCAGCTATTGCTACCCCACACAGATGGAGGAAATGGTGTCAGGTACCATTTAAGTTATAATCGACCTATGGACGACAAGGCGGCAATAGGAATCCTCAAACGTCTGCTGGATGCGTATCCTCTGACCAACGAAGAGAAGGAAGCGGTCCGCGAAGCTATCGGCATATTGGCATGGTCTAAGCTCATTGAATGACGGGTAAATAGTATGAAAAAGGGGAGGGATAGGCGCATAAGCAACGATAGCTAATCAGCATCGTCCCAGCTCGTGAGTTTGCTACAATAGATTCAATGAAAATTGTTGTTCTTGACGGCCACACATTGAACCCGAGCGACAATCCTTGGGATGCGGTTGCGGCGCTTGGGGAGTTGGCGATTCACGATTACACGCCTGCTGAACAGGTTGTGGAGCGGTCACTAGATGCCGATATTGTCGTTACCAACAAGGCCGTGTTTTCTGGCGAGGTCATCGGCAAATTGCCCAAACTGAGATTTATCGCCGTTACCGCAACGGGCTACAACATCGTGGACATTGCCGCGGCCCGCGCGCGCGGGATTCCCGTGTCCAACGTGCCGGAGTACAGCACAGATTCTGTCGCGCAATTTACCACCGCGCTTATCCTGGAGTTGGCGCACCGCATCGGCCATCACAGCGATGCAGTTCACGCGGGTACATGGAGCAAAAACCTGGATTTCAGTTTTTGGGACACCCCGCAGGTGGAACTAAGGGGGAAGACGCTCGCAATCATCGGCTACGGAAAGATTGGCAAACGCGTGGGGGAAATCGCGGAAGCGCTTGGCATGAAAATCTTCACGGCGGGACGCGACTTAACAAAAGTGCGCGAGGTGGTGGCGCAAGCCGATGTCGTTACATTTCATTGTCCGCTGACGGACGCCAATAAGGGAATCGTCAACCGCGAGCTTCTCTCGCTTATGAAGCCGACTGCGTTCCTCATCAACGCCGCGCGCGGCGGCCTCGTCGTGGAGCAGGATTTGGCCGATGCGCTCAATGCCGGCACGATTGCGGGCGCGGCGGTGGATGTTGTTTCCGTGGAGCCGATCAAGGCCGACAACCCGCTTCTCAAAGCCAAGAACTGCATCATCACGCCCCACATCGCGTGGGCGAGTCTTGCGGCGAGGCAAAGATTGATGCAATCAACGGCGGAAAACATCCGCGCATTTCAATCGGGTAAGCCGGTGAATGTCATCAATCCGTGAGTGGCCTTTTAAGCTTTAAATATTCTCGTATTCTTAAGAATATGAGAATATTACTTGTTCTATGCTAGTGTTTTGCAAAAGACTAGCATTGATTGAGAGATACGGGGATAAGCTAAGATACAATCAAGCTATGAACATTCCCAAAGAACTACAACCGACTGGGACGATGGACGTCACACTACCAAAGGGCGCAACGGTTTCGCTATCCGTGTGTCATCCAACCTTTTCGCTTTGGGAGGGAAATCCCGCAGTTTTTGATTATGGGAAAAAACCTGTACTGAACTACAAAGGCGAGGCATGTTTTGCCGAGCTCGTTATTTTACGTCTTTTGTGTGAACAGGGGTGGGACGGTATCTGGGTGGAGACATACGGGGGCACGCACTATCTGCGCACCATGCCTAACGAATGGAAATTGAGTTCAGAACACGTACCAATTCCGGAAGATAAAGAAAAGTTATTGCAGAACATCTGGAAAACGGCACAAACCACCGCGTGCTTTGATGTTCTCGCGTGGCATAACGGCCAGATACTATTTTGCGAAGCAAAACGTACGGGCAAAGACAGATTCACTGATGCTCAAGTGCGGTTTATAGAAGGAGCTATCGCATGTAAAGTTTCTCCGGAGTCTCTTTTAGTTGTAGAGTGGACGGGCGTGCTTTCAAAATGACGGTGCCCAAAAACATCCCATGATGAAAATTCTTTTTGTGTGCGAGGGGAATGTGAACCGGAGCCAAATGGCTGGCACTATGTTCAAACATTTTCTCCCACGCGCGAATATTCAGACGGCAGGCACGATTGCCGACAATGCGGGGAAGCTTGTTTCTGAGGTGATAGAAGAAGGAATTACTGCCATGAGAGAACGTGGTTTTGATATGAGCTTAAACAGGGTAACACGGCTGACCCACGCTATGGTAGAAGATGCCGACAGAATAATCCTCATGGAACCGATAATGGGCGGGCCAATACCCGAATATCTGAAGAATTCAAAAAAACTCCAAATATGGCATATACCCGACCCCGGCTACGGACAAATCACCACTGCCGGAGCTCGGGATATGATATTGAAGAAGGTTAAACAGCTCGTGTTTCGGATTCGTCTGTACCGTTTTCTCGGATGGAGTTTGGGATGTCTGATTGTTTTTGTTGTTGCCGTGAACGTAACGATTCATCAAGAGACGAAACCATATATATACAATAATATTGCGAGCGTGCCGAACGCTGAAGTGGCTTTAATCCCGGGGGCGGCGATTCTCTTAAACGGTGGACTCTCGCCTATTTTTGTTGATAGGGTGGATATGACCATCAAATTGTATGAAGCGAAGAAAGTTTCAAAGATTATCGTCTCCGGTGACAACAGCACTCTTAGCCATAATGAAGTAAATCCTGTCCGCAATTATCTTCTTGCGAAAGGAATTCCGGACGAGGATATCTTCCTAGACCACGCGGGCTTTGATACCTACAGCACCATGTACCGCGCCCGTGATATTTTCGGAGTTTCTTCAGTTCTTATTACTACCCAATCATTCCATCTGCCCCGCGCCGTTTTTATCGCCCGCCAGCTTGGGATGAATGCCTCCGGTATGAACGCCGATGTCGGCCGCATCTTTTCCCGCAACTATATCCGTGAAGCGCTAGCCAATGAGAAAGCAATTCTTGACCTCATGTTCCAGAGAAAGCCGAAATATTTAGGAGAGAAAATCCCCATCACCGGAGACGGAAGAAACTATCCATAACGGCTCATTTTATGCCGGAAGAACGAATTTATACATGAACCAGAAGTGGCAGAAGCTGCCGAGCATCACGAAGATGTGGAATATATCGTGGAACGAATACCACGCGTTCAGTTTTTTTACATCATCCAGTGCGCAAAATATTGTTCCTACCGTATAAAAGATCCCTCCCGCAAGAAGCCATAGTATTCCCTCAAGCGGCAGTGCGTCTTTCAGGGGAACGAAAGCGATTACGATAAGCCAGCCCATCAGGAGATATAAGCCGCCGGAAACCCACCGTTGAACAGGCCGCAATACTTTTATTAAAACACCGGATAGGGCAAGACCCCAAATGACGCCAAACATACTCCACCCCCATGCGGTTGGAAGGACAATGAGAACAAGAGGCGTGTATGTACCGGCAATGAGAATATAGATAGCTGCGTGGTCAAGAATTTGGAACAAATCTTTTGCGGGATGATTTTTTGAAAGAAAATGATAGAGAGTGCTGAAGAGGTAAAGAAGAACAAGCGATGCGCCGAAGATTGAAAAACTGACGACATGCGTTGCCGTGCCGCGCAAAGCGGCCAGAGTAACCAATAGAGAAAGCCCCGCAACAGAAAGAAGCGTGGCAACAAAATGAGTTGCGCTGCTTAAAGGCTCGTTTGAATCGTCAAAGCCAGTCATCCCTTAAACGATATCACGGGGCGGTTGAAACCGGACATTTCCCCATATCGGGAGTTCGTAACTCCCGATATGGGAGGCTAAGCATTCGGCGGTTCGCTTTTGAGGCAGGAGCGCGTAACCCCCATGATTTTTCTTGCTTTCCCGTGTTCCTTATTCATAACGGTCGTGGGTAATAAGGAACACGGGAAAGAGTAACAAATAACGGAATGCCAAGGCGATATCAGACTTTGGTTCTTTCTGTCCGCATGAAGCGGAATTATAATAATCAGGGTCTTTAATAACCATTAATGTACATAGTATGGAAATAAATTATTGGGCGGTGCTTGTGTGCGCGGTGCTTTCCATGATTGTCGGATATGTTTGGTACGGGCCTTTGTTCGGAAAGAAATGGGCGGAGATAATGGGCGCGGATGCTACAGACTTGGAGGCGCGGTCGCCCCTCAAAGGACGTGGGGGCGACATGATTTCGCAAAATCAAATGCAGAAGAGGGCGATGCCGCTCTACGCGGTACAGTTTTTGCTCACACTCTTTCAGGTGTGGGTGCTTGCATACTATATACAGGGGTGGAAGGATGCGTCCGGACTTGAAAACTCACTGTGGATATGGGCGGCGTTTGTGGTGCCGATAATCGCAGGCGGAGCGATGTGGAACAATGATTCGGCCAAGGTATCGTGGGCGCGATTTCTGATACAATCCGGATATCAGTTGGTGATGTTTGCTATCTTCGGTCTGATTTTGGGAATGTGGAAGTAGAAAATCCAATAGGACCCCTGCTCAACAGGAGTTGGACATTCAAACTGATATACTTGGCGCGTGGACATAGAACGGCCAAAATCAACGCAACCGATTCCCCCTCACGCAAAGCGGGTATTCAGGGGGCAGATTTTTGACGTGTACCAGTGGGAGCAAGAAATGTTTGACGGCACGACCGAGATTTTTGAGAAATTAAAACGGCCGGACACCGTTGTCGTATACCCCGTGCTCCCCGATGGCAGAATTATTTTGACAGAGCAGGAACAGCCGGGAAAAGAGCCTTTCATTGGTGCCACGGGCGGACGAGTGGACGAGGGAGAGGGAATTCTTGAAGCGGCAAAAAGAGAACTTCTAGAGGAAAGCGGATACGAGGCGGAGAAATTTATATTGTGGGATTCACAACAGCCAATCGGTAAAATTGACTGGGCTATTTACACATTTATTGCAAAAGGGCTAAAGAAAGTTGCAGACATTCACCTTGATGCGGGGGAGAAAATCACTCTTAAGCCCATGACGTTTGATGAATTTCTGGAGATGGGCACAAATGACAGATTTAGAGAAAACGAGATTATTCCTGCGTTACGCGAAGCAAAATTCAATGCCGGAAAGAAAGAGGAACTACGAAAATTATTCAGTCCGGAAATGTAACGTCATGCCGCCGGACAAAAACAGAATCAAGGCCGTTGCGTTTGATTTCGGCGGGGTTATTGAGTTGTACGAGGGAGGAGGTCTTTTGCCGGCTATTGCCACGCACCTTGGTATCCCGATCGGCGACTTCAGAGCTACCTACTTTCAGCATAATCATCTGGCCAATGTTAAAAATATCACATGGGAAGACATGCTCCTCAGGGTTATTTCTGTTTTCAATACAGACAAAGCGAAAGAGCATGAGGTCAGGAAGATAATACGCGATAAGGCCTTACAGAGAACTATCAACACTGAATTGCTCTCATACTTTCCTCAATTAAAGAAGTCGGGATTGAAGACCGGGATTTTCAGCAACTCAAATTCTTTGTTGAGAGAACGGTTGAAAGAACTGGGCTTGTTGGAGCTGGCCGATGTCCTCGTTATTTCCGGCGAGATAGGACACCAGAAGCCTCACAAAGAGGCGTTTCAAGTATTGTTTGAGAAACTGGGACTCAAACCCGAGGAAGTAGTCTTTATAGATGACACGCCGAGGAGTCTGGAAAAAGCCGATGAAATCGGATACATCCCGGTTCTGTTTAAGAGTAACGAGCAACTGAAGGCTGATTTGAAGGAGCTGGGGATAAGTTTAACTTAGGGTGGTATAGTGACGCGCATGTTACAGGAGCCTTTTTTTGACCCGAATAAAACGTATGAAGAAAATTGGGAACAAGGTCCGTTTAACGGTTTTGCCGATGGCGTAGTATTGCCCGCGGGAAAACCGCAGTTTGATTTTCTCGGACAGAAGCTTTCCTATCCGCTCGGAATTCCGGCGGGGCCTCTTCTTAACGGGAAATTCGTGAAAGCGGCATTGGACAAAGGTTTTGACGTGCCGGTTCACAAGACAGTCCGAAGCCGTGTCCGCGCGTGCAACGAGTGGCCGAATGTATTGGGTGCCGATATCAAAGATGACCTCACGCTTGAGATGGCACAAAAGCCGATAATCGTCCGCAACGAATATAAAGAACCGCTCTCCATCACAAATTCGTTCGGCAACCCCTCATATGAATCCGATGTGTGGATGAAAGATTTGCGCGAATCGGTAGCGTACGCAAAACAGGGCCAGCTCGTGATGTGCAGTTTTGAAGGCACGAAGTGGGATGGATTTTCCGCGGAGGACTACATCAATGATTGGGTGCGCGGCGCGGAGATGATAAAAAGCACGGGCGTTAAAGTTGTTGAGACGAATTTCAGTTGTCCCAACGAGGGTGCGGCACAATTGCTGTGTTTTGATGTTCCGAAAGTGAAGCTCGTAGCCAGCGCGATAAAAAACAAAATCGGCGACACGCCCCTCGTTATTAAAATCGCATATTTCGGCGAAAAGGAACTGCGCGAGCTCGTAAAAGAAACGGGAAACATTGTAGATGGCTACTCGGCGATTAATACGATTCCCGCGCCCGTGGTAAATCCCGACGGCACGCAGGCGCTTCCGGGTGCGCATCGCGTCAAAAGCGGGATTTGCGGGCACGCGGTAAAGTGGGCGGGGCTTGACATGACGCGCCGGCTAAAAGCGCTACGCGAAGAACTGAATCTGCACTATGGAATTATCGGCTGTGGCGGCGTCACGGTGCCCGCGGATTTCAAAGAGTATCGTGAAGTGGGAGCGGATGTCGTTATGACGGCCACAGGCGCCATGTGGAATCCCTATCTCGCAAAAGAAATTAAGGAACTGTACCCAGCGGCATAACGTATATGGCAGAAGAAAATATCAAGAGAAAGATAATCGTATCCGGTTCAGTTGCGTTTGATCGCATTATGGATTATGGCGGCTTGTTCGCCGAGCACATTGTGCCGGACAAGATACACAGCATCAATTTGAGTTTTCTTGTGGACAAACTCTCCGTAGAATTCGGCGGTACGGCTGGCAATATCGCCTACAATCTGGCGCTTCTCCGCGAATCGCCCGAAATAATCGCGACAGCAGGCACCGATTTCGGCCCGTACCGCTCGCACCTTTTGCTTTCCGGCGTTGATCCGACGTCAATCAAAGTCGTGGAAGGCGAACTTACGGCGTCGGCTGTTGTATTCACGGATAAAGGCGATAACCAAATCAGCGCGTTTCATCCTGGCGCGGGGAAGTTTCCGTATGATACGCCAGTGGAGACGGATGGGCGCGCGCTTGCGATTATTTCACCCGGAAATACAAAAGATATGACGACTCTGCCGTCGTATTTCAGGAGGAAGGGAATGCGTTATTGCTATGACCCCGGACAGCAGATTTCCGCCTTGACCGCCGGCCAACTTATGGACGGAATTACCGGCGCGCATACACTATTTGCCAGCGACTACGAACTTGGCCTCATCGCGCAGAAAACAGGATGGGCGGACGGTCCGATACTTGAGCGCGTCACAAATCTGGTCATCACATACGGCGCGAAGGGCTCCAGAGTCTTAACAAAGGATGGCGAGTGGAAAATAGAAGCGACCCCTGTAAAGAATGAGGAAGACCCGACGGGCGCGGGCGACGCATACCGCGCCGGGTTCATCAAAGGAATGATGCTCGCGCTGCCGCTGGAATCGTGCGCGAAGCTCGGCAGTGTCGTGGCCGCGTATGCGGTGGAAACCTACGGCACGCAAACGCACCGTTTCACGATTCAGGAAGTCGCGGAGAGGTACAAAAAATCATACGGGGAGAAACTAGAGATATAGCGAATAGCGTTTAGCGTTTAGAGGAATTCCCGAGGTGACTCCTCAGCATGTGCGAGGTGTCACGCATTCTAAGGCCTCTCCTCGGGGATTCTGTATTTGAGGTGAGGCCTTGAGTATTTTCTCCAAAGGAATAATCCCCACGAAAAGGATTTACAAAACGAGCCGTTGTGATACGTTACGGTCTGCCTGACCTTTACAGAACATCGTTGAGGTCGGGTACGACCGATAAACGTAATTAAAGGAGAGCGCAAATGGCAAAGTTGACATCGGCTACAACGCCGGAGAGGGAGGGGCGCGAGCGTGCCCTGGTTCAACAATCGCAGGAGTTCAGCATGTTACCTTTCCGCGGGGCATCCGAGGATCGCTCGCCACCCGCAATTTGGGTGACGCCTCCACCGAAAACGGTTCTGGACGCTTTGGCGGAATGCCCCGGATTTTCGGGTCGCTTTATCCGGAACGCAAAGAAAACATCCGGGTGAGCGAGCATCACTCGCAATCGCTACCGGCCGCCCCTCGCGTGGCCGGTAGCTTTTTTATAAACAAGCGGATATTCTACTAGAATTAACCCCCGTATTGGCAAAAAATCAAAAATGCAGTATGTTTGCCCCGTGGTCTTTAAGTATTGAGTTTGTTGTTCCTTGTCATACAAACGGAGATTGCTGAAGCATAGAGAGCCTGATTTGAGGCCTTTAATCGGACTTTGCATGCTTCAGTTATCTTTTTCCAACGGCAAATGGAGGCATCATCATGAACGGCACGAACGGCATCATGAAAACTCTTTTGGTTGTTCCTCTTGGCGCGGGAAGGGCATACAGTATGGACTGCCCAGCGTATATGAAGTTGCGACACGCCCTGAACCAGGCAACGAAAAAAGTAAAGTTTATGCACAGAAACCCTGCATTGAAGATATACGAGGGCCTCACCCCCGTGTCATCCGAGGAGTTCCGAATGCTTGATCGGCCGCTTGGAGCCGATGTCATCGTTCAGGAGATAGAAGGTCAATCTCAGGCGCGCAAAATGCGGGCATGGAGGCTACCGAAGAGGTAGTCTTTCGAGAAACTATTGTCCAACCGGAAAGGATGAAAAGAGTCTCGGTGGCGCGGCACTGAGACTCTTATCATATACGAGTGATTTATAAGCAAGCCAAAATGTAATTTTGCGGTTATACTGTCCAACAATGGAATACGACATCAAAGACATAAAACTCGCGGGAGAGGGTAAACGGCGGATTGAATGGGCCGAGCGCGACATGCCTGTACTACGCAAAGTCCGCGCCCGTTTTGAAAAAGAGAAACCGTTTGCGGGGAAGACCCTTGCGGCGTGTTTGCATGTGACAGCCGAGACGGCGAATTTAATGCGCACACTGCAGGCAGGCGGAGCGAATGTGATTTTGTGCGCTTCCAATCCGCTCTCAACGCAGGATGATGTGGCGGCGAGTCTTGTTGCTGATTTCAAGATTCCTATTTTTGCAATTAAAGGAGAAGACCGCGACACTTTTTTCAAACACATTGAAGCAGTGCTTGCGCAGAAACCGCAGATAACGATGGACGACGGCGCGGATTTGGTTTCCACGATTCACAAGAGCCACATTGACCTTCTTTCACAAATTGTCGGCGGGACGGAGGAAACGACGACGGGAGTCATCCGCCTGCGCTCTATGGCGAAGGCAGGAGCGCTCAAGATGCCGATAGTTGCCGTCAATGACGCGCGGACGAAAAATCTTTTTGATAACCGCTACGGCACAGGCCAGTCCACATTGGATGGAATAATCCGCGCGACAGACATGCTCATCGCGGGGAAAACTGTCGTTGTCGCCGGCTACGGCTGGTGCGGGAAGGGCTTGGCGACCCGCGCGCGCGGAATGGGAGCGAGCGTCATCGTTACCGAAGTGGACCCGATAAAAGCGCTGGAGGCGGGAATGGAAGGTTTCCGCATCATGCCGATGGCGCAGGCAGCTTCCGAAGGAGATTTGTTCTGCACCGTAACGGGAGATATAAACGTGCTTCGCAAAGAGCACTTTCTCGTTATGAAAGACGGCGCCATCGTCTGCAACTCGGGCCACTTTGACGTGGAAATAAATATCAATGATTTGAAATCAGTGGCGAAGGGAGAGCCGCGAACGGTGCGGGAATTTGTGCAGGAGTACATGGTCAATGGCAAAAGAATTTACTTACTTGCCGAAGGCCGGTTGGTGAATCTCGCCGCAGCGGAAGGACATCCGGCGAGCGTGATGGACATGAGCTTTGCGACGCAGGCACTCGCGTGCGAATGGATGTTGTCCGCCGGAGGCGGATCCTCCTCCGGAGGAAAGCTTGCCCCTGGTGTCTACGAGGTGCCAACAGAGACAGAAGAGCTTATAGCAAAAACGAAACTTGCATCAATGGGTATGGCGATTGACGTTCTTACTCCGGAGCAGAAGAACTATCTGGCGAGTTGGGAGGAGGGAACATAAAGACAGCGTTTAGCGACTAGCGAATAGGGTGTAGAGGGAAAATCCTCAAGGTCTCACCTTTGGGATTCGGTATTTAAGGTGAGACCTTGGGTACGTCACGCATATTATACGGCTCTGTTGGGCCACATAAGCCCATTGACAAATCGGGTCAGGTATGCTAGTATGGAAAGCGTAGAGGAAGTTCCCCTGCATCACATATGTACTCAATAATTACTACGGCCTTGGGCCTATTTCTTTTGTCCGGCTCCGCATTAACCAACACCCCCGTCAATTTACCGGACATGGAGGTGGAAACTCCCAAAACGTATTCTGTTGCCATGACCGGCTATAACGCCGTCCCTGAACAGACCGATGGCGAACCGAGCACAACGGCAAGCGGTGCATTTTCTAATCCCGATATTGTCGCCGCCCGCTCGGCTGACCTTGCGGATGAGCTTCCGTTCGGGACGGTCATAGAGGTTGTGCCGTTTTCGGCGACATCATCCGACAATTGCGGAATTTCCAATGTGGAACCGTTTATCGGCTATCGCGTCATTGCAGACTCTATGCATTCGCGCAAACGAAACCAGATAGACATTCTTTTTGATTCGGATGTATCCGCGCGCGTGGGAGGCAAAGCAATGAACCCCGCCATAACGCTAGGGAAGTGCAGCAACGTGAGCATCCGCGTCGTAGGCCGTGTAGATGTGAAGAAAATGCCGAAAAGCCAGATTGAACTTATGCGAGCTGTCGGGTTTGCGACGCCACTCTCGGTCAGAAATTAATTCCTGATATCTGGTATATTGATTCGCATGGCCTCCTGCGAAACCATAGAAATTGTTACACCAAAGAGGGTGCTTTTAAACGGTCTGTGGTTCGGGCCGAAGAAAGCTCGGAACGTTTTCATTATCGTGCACGGTCTTGCAAGCAGTATTTTCAGCCGCGTGCCGCTGGAGTTGCCAGCATTCATAATAAATCGGGACACTGCCGTACTCTCGTTCAATAACAGAGGACACGATATCGTGAGCAAAGCGCGCAGAAACAAGCGAGCAATCGTGGCCGGCGGCGCCCACGAAGTATTCACCGATTGTGTTGACGATATCCGCGGAGCGGTGAATTTTGCGCGAAGGACGGGCGCAAAGAATATTTATCTTGTCGGTCATTCAACAGGTTGTCAGAAATCTGTTTATTACGCGTCGAAGTTGCGGAAACGGCCGCTCGTTGTCGGACTAATTCTTCTCGCTCCGGTCAGCGATTATGCCGCTGCAAAAAAAGATGATAAGAACGGACAATTGGCAAAAGCTGTAAAGTTTGCAAGGACAATGATCAAGGCGGGCAAGAAGCATGAGCTAATGCCGAAGACTCTTGATAAGACGCCGTTTATAAATGACGCTCAGCGTTTTCTAAGTTTGTACACGCCAGACAGTCCGGAAACCATCTTTTCCTACGAACAACCGAAAAAGAATCCGAGGACATTGCAGTCTGTAATGTTGCCCATGTTCGTCGTGTGGGCAGAGAAAGATGAATATGCGGACAGGCCCGCGAGGAAAATCACCGAGTGGTTTGAAAGGAATACCGGCGCAAATCTGGAAACACTTATAGTGCCGAGCGCCACGCATAGTTTTCGGGGGAAGGAGATTCAAGTCGCGTCGGCAATAAAAAAGTGGATTGTTGAGAATTAGACATACCTGAAAATGAGAGACCGCCGGGAGCACGACGGCCTCCGGCGGCAATGCGGATTCGTTCACCCACGACGCTTCCGCTCCAGGGTCACCACGGTGCCATCTTTGGACACCTTTTTAATCTTTACAGTTATCGGCGGCCTGTCGCTCCCGTTGATGTGCGCTCTGTACACGTTATCCTTTTTAATATCGAGATATTCATGTCCCTTGAGCAGTTGAATCTTGATCGCAAAGCTACTGTGAAATTCTTCACTCTGTGCTGGCGTGAGCGGAAAGTTCGTCAGTTTAAACCTTTTGATGCCTGGCATGCTACACCTCAATTGGTGACGTGGGAACAGCTCCCACAACTCTGCCCACTGTACGGCTTCAGAACAGAAAAGCAAACATAATGAGACGTCTGGAATTTGATGCATAACCTGTGTTAAACTGTCGCGCAATGGAAGAGGGTATAAAAGTTGCGCTGGCGCCGGAAGTCATCGGCAACCTGTGGGGGCTTCCCATAACCAACACGCTCCTCATGAGCTGGGCGGTCATCATCGTGCTTGGCACGCTCGCATATTTTGTCGGCAAAAACGTGAAACTCATACCGAGCCGTTTCCAAACGCTTCTGGAAGAGCTCTTCAGCTTCGTCTACGACTACATCGCTGAAATCCTTGAGAGCAGGGATATGGCGCGGAAATTCTTCCCCCTGCTCCTCACCATCTTCCTTTTCGTATTTACAGCAAACATGCTGGAGTTCACGCCAGGAATCGGAAGCGTCGGGTTCTTTTCCGCCGGAGGCGGAGAATTTTCACCGCTTTTCCGAAGTGCAAACACAGACCTGAACGCGACATTGGCGCTCGCAATCATTTCATTCTTGGTAATTGAAATAACCGGTATTGTAACTATCGGCATATTTAAATACTCGCAAAAATTCATCTCATTCAAATCGGTAATGGGGTTTGCCGTAGGCATCATTGAGCTGTTCTCTGAAATCGCGCGATTGATTTCCTTCTCATTCCGTCTTTTCGGCAACATTTTCGCGGGGGAAGTCCTGATTCTCGTAGTTAGCCATTTTGTGCCGTATATCCTGCCGGTGCCCCTTATGATGTTTGAGGTATTTGTCGGCTTCATACAAGCGGCGATTTTCGCGCTTTTGACCCTCTTCTTTATAAAGATTGCTATCACCGAGGCACATTAGCCAAACTGTACTTCTTGGCACGCCGTAATACTATTCATGTATGCCAGGGAAGCAGGATAAAATAAAACCGGTTTCAGATACTTTTCGTGGCACCTCTTTTGCTCAATGGAAGAGAGAACATCCGAATGTCGGCATTGACCTGGAAGACAATCCAGAGAAGGCATGGCGAGATCATATGGCAGTGGAATCAGTGATGAAAATACATAAAGGCATGCTGTCAGAAAGAACAAAACGGATGATTGAATTCGTGAACAGCAAACCAAACATGCCGCTTGGAGATGTAATAAAGAAAGCAAAGGAAATTCTTGGTCAGGAGATTATGCGTTGGAAACGATTGCATCAAGACCCAGACTCCGTACCAGAATTCAAGGAAATAGGAGACGTTTTCCTTCGTCTTGAAGCGAAGGTTTGGGATAATAAGCTAAGACCGAAGGATTGAGTCGGTCTTGAACATGGAGGTTTTTTTGTGTACTATGGAGCGAATTATTATCAATTAATAATCACACGAATTTTTATGGATATAGAATCAGCAAAGACACTCGGAATGGCGCTAGCGGTGGGTATCGGCGTACTCGGGCCAGGTATCGGCATCGGTCTCATCGTCTCCAAGGCGCTTGAGGCAATCGGACGCAATCCGGAAGCGGCAGGGAAGATTACCCCGATGATGTTCGTCGGTATCGCATTCACGGAAGCACTTGCCATTTTTGCCCTCGTTATCGGCTTTATCGTTAAGTTCGTTTAGTAGGACTTATGAGCGTAGCGAATTAGTTGTACTTAACCCAGCACCTTCGTTTCTTTATGAAACAAAGGTGCTAGGTCTAAGAATTTCTAAACTCGCGCACTCAATAAGAAATTCTAAGATGGAACCCCTTCTTTCAGTCTTCGGCGTCAATTGGAAGCTTCTGCTTGCGCAGGGGATTAACTTTGCGCTCCTTTTGGCGATATTGAGCTACTTCCTATACAAGCCGGTTCTGAAAATGATAGACGAACGGCGGGAGAAAATCGCGGAAGGCGTGAAGACGGCGGAGAGGGCGGCGCGCAGTCTTGCGGAAGCGCAAAAGAAGGGAGACGGAATTATGGGAGACGCCTCGCGGGAGGCGGAGGCGCTTGTAAAGACTGCGCGAGCTCGTGCCGAAGAGAAAGGCGCTGAAATCGTAAAATCCGCGGAATCGCAGGCGCAGGGGGTTCTCGCTGATGCGGCAGCGCGCGCGGAGGAAGCGAAACGGCTGGCAATAAAGCAAAGCGAGAAAGAGATTACGAGAGCTGCAATGCTTGCGGCGGAGAAAATATTGAAAGGAACTAGCCACTAGGGTATAGCCACTAGCAAAGAAATGCCTTTAAGAATTCACTAAACCCTATACCCTAAAACCTACCACCTATTATTATGGACAAGGCCTATGCACAAGCACTGTGGAGAATTATTGAAGACGGGGCAAATCCCAGGGGTGCAGTGAAGACGCTGTGTCAGGCGCTGGGCGCGCGCGGGCGTCTCGGTCTTCTGCCTAAAATTGCGCGGGCGTTTTCGCTTCTTGCCGCTCGCGCGGAAGCAAAGAATGTCGTGGTGCTGAAAGTCGCGCGCTATGCCGACGGAAAGCGCGCGCTCAAAGAGGCAAGAGAACTGCTAAAGGATTCCACAATCAAAACGGACGATGTGAAAATAAACATTGATGAGAATCTGATAGGCGGCTGGCGGCTGGAAGGCCGTGAACTTCTCCATGATGCGAGCTACAAGAGACAATTGCTGGATATATATGAAAGAGTCTTAGAAAAATAAGGAACACCGTGACTATGTTTTTCTTGACCCAGCACCTTTCACTGTAAACTCCATCTTTTTCATCAAAATTAACTTATGCTGTATACTCAGTCACCACACGCCGTTTTAAAATTAAAAGGTGCTGGGTATAAGATTTTCTAACTCGTTTCGCTCGTAACAAAATCTAATATGGACCAATCAATCGTACAAAAGATAATAAACGAAATTGAACACTATACGCCGAAAGCGGGTGTGGAGCATGTCGGGCGCGTGACGTCTGTCGGCGACGGTGTTGTTGCGATTGACGGACTTTCCCGCGCGGTCATGGGTGAAATCATCCAGTTTGAAGAAACCGCGGGGAGGCCGCTTTCCAAGGGAATGGAAGCGGCCGGCGCTCTCCACGGTCTCGTTCTCAACTTGGAGGAGGATGGCGTGCGGGCGACGATTTTGGGCGACTCCGCGCGAGTGAACGAAGGAATGACAGTCAAATCAACCGGCAGGATTCTTTCAGTTCCCTCCGGCGACGAACTTTTGGGCAGGGTTGTGAGTGCCTTGGGCGAGCCGCTGGACGGCAAAGGGCCTTTCACAAAAGCGACCATGATGCCCGTTGAACGGGAATCATACGGAGTCATAGACAGAAAATCAGTGTCCGTCCCGCTCCAGACCGGTATCAAAGCGATTGATTCCATGATTCCGATCGGGCGCGGACAGCGCGAGCTCATCATCGGCGACCGCTCCACGGGAAAGACGACGATTGCGATTGATACGATAATCAACCAGAAGAACGAGCCGGCAGAGAAACGGCCGATTTGTATTTATGTTGCTATCGGTCAGAAGGAATCAAAAACTGCGCGCATCGCTCAACAGCTCACGGAAGCGGGGGCGATGCCGTATACGATAATCGTTGACGCTCCGGCATCTACGCCGGCGGCTCTGCAATTCTTGGCGCCGTATGCGGGAGTGGCCATGGGCGAATATTTCATGGACCGCGGGCAAGACGTACTCGTGATTTACGACGACCTTTCCAAACAGGCGACAGCGTATCGCCAACTTTCCTTGCTCTTGCGCCGTCCGCCGGGACGCGAGGCGTATCCAGGCGACATTTTCTATTTACACTCCCGCTTGCTTGAACGCTCGGCTTGTTTAAGCGAAGAAAAAGGCGGCGGTTCCCTTACCGCATTGCCTATTATTGAAACACAGGATGGCGATGTTGCTACATACATTCCGACTAACGTTATTTCAATTACGGACGGCCAGATATTCTTAGACTCATCTCTGTTCAACAAAGGAGTACGTCCTGCGATTGATGTCGGTATTTCCGTTTCCCGCGTGGGTTCAGCCGCGCAGACCAAAGCGATGAAGTCAGTGGCTGGCACTTTGCGCCTGGTTCTCGCGCAATTCCGAGAATTAGAAGCATTTATGCAATTCGCGCAGGACTTGGACAAGATGACTGCCGATAGAATTGAATCGGGCAGAAGAATGGTTGAAATTCTGAAGCAGAGAAACGGCTCGCCGATTTCTGTTGAAAAGCAGGTTGCCGTTTTATACGCTGCTGATAAGAAATTTTTTGCGGACGTCGCGATTACGCGCGTCAGCGAAGTTGAGGCGCTTTTGCTTGAATTCGTAGATGGTCAATATGCAAAAGAGCTTGCTGAAATAAGGAAGTCTGGCGTCATGTCCGAAGCTCTGAAAAAGAAACTGGACCGCGCGCTTGAGGAGTTCCGGCTGGCACACGGGGAGCTATTTGGCTCCCAGCCCGTAGCCAGTAGCAAGTAGCCTGTAGCCATGCGAAATACCACGCACATCGTTGTTAAAAGAGAATTGTTTTTGAGTGGCTACAAGCTGCAAGCTACAAGCCACTAGCTATTTTTATGGCCTCTCTAAAGAGTCTCAAGGTTAAAATCCACTCGTACAAGAAAACTGGCACGGTAACTAAGGCGATGCAGGCGGTTTCCGCCGTGAAGATGCGCAAAGCACAGGAACGTGCACTGTCCGGTCGCGCTTACGCGGCCACCTCGCTTTCAATTTTGCAGCGTTTATCGGGCACCTCGGATGTAAAGCGCCACGCGCTATTACAGACGAAACCCGGCAAAACATGTTTTGTCATAATCACCAGCGACAAAGGACTTGCGGGCTCTTTGAACAGCGCCGTAATACGCAAGGCTGAAGCCGAAATATTGAGGTTAAACCTCAATAAAGGAGATGTAGTGGTTATCGCTGCAGGGCGTCGCGGAGGGGAATATTTCGCCTCACGCGGTTATGAGGTGAAATTGAAGTTTGAGAACGTAGCCGATGGCGTTTCCGAAGAAGAAATGCGGATGGTTACCGACAAGGTTCTGGAGTGGCATGAGGATGGAGAAGTTTCGTCCTGTATTGTCGTATACACAAATTTTATATCTACCTTTGAACAGGAGCCGGTTGTCCGCCCGATAGTTCCGATTAATCCTGAAATGTTCGCGCTTATGGTCGCGCGCATCAGGCCCGCAAAGGGCAAGTATTCACCCATACCTGTTGATGAGAAGGTGGCTGTTCCGAGCGTGTACACGATAGAGCCGGATGCAGACAACGTTTTGCGGGTTCTATTGCCGAAGTTGCTCAACATTGCCGTTTTTCACGCGCACATTGAGTCAAAGGCCTCTGAACATTCCGCGCGCATGGTTGCGATGAAAAGCGCGACTGATAAGGCGAACGAAATGGCAAGCACCTACACGCGCACGTTCAACAAGGTGCGACAGGCGGCCATCACGCGCGAGGTTTCCGAAATCACGAGCGGCATGGAGGCGATGAAGTGAGTATGAATGTTTTTGATGATTGGAATAAGCAGAAAAAGAAAGCAGATACGAATGAAGAAATACCCGGGTTCAAAGAGCGTGAATTATGGTTCCTGAAAATGGGCAAAAACGTCGGCTTTGAACAGGACGGGAAAGGAACCGAATTCTTGAGGCCGATAATCGTATTTAAGAAATTCAATACACGAGTGTTTTGGGGAGTACCGATGACGGGATCGGAAAAGAAAGGCCCCTATTATCACCAACTTCCTGACATCAATAGCAGACGCAATATAGCGATACTCTCACAGATACGGCTTTTTGACGCTAAGCGTATGAAATACAAAATCGGAGTTTGCCCGGAGAAAGATTTTCAAAAACTGAAAGAGAAGATAAAAGGCCTTATTGACGGGACAGACAGAATCAGGAAATTTAAACCCCGCCGAAGCGGGGAGGCCCGAGGGCGTTTGTAAGCACATGATATCAATGTACAATAAGAAGTCAATGAACTATCCACATGCGGCGATTACGCGCGAAGTTTCAGAAATTACGAGCGGCATGGAGGCGATGAAGTAGGGGGTAGCGATTAGCGAATAGGGTATAGCGACTAGAAACATGGAACAAGCACGACCGGGAGTTGGGATAGGAGTTTGCGTTCGCAAAGACGGGAAAGTATTGATGGGAAAGCGTAGAGGTGGTCTTATGTCCGGGACATGGGCTATTCCTGGCGGTAAATTGGATATGTATGAAGAGCTGGAGGTATGCGCTATTCGCGAAATTCTGGAAGAAACAGGTATAGAGATCAAAAACGTGCGCTTTATAACTTTTACAAATGACATTGCCAAAGACTCGGGAATGCATTACCTGACACTGTTTTATGAAGCAGATTGGAAAGCCGGCGAGCCGCAGGTGTTGGAGCCGGATAAATGTGAAGAATGGAGATGGTCAAGATGGGATTCGCTTCCGCAACCATTATTTATCTCCACTAGAAATTTAGTAGATAGCGGGTATAATCCTTTCAACGTATGAGCAACCTCAACAAGGCATGGATATTTTTTGGTGTATTTTTATTAGCTTCATTTTTTGGGAATGCTATCATTTCCGATTTATTCCCCAATCTTAGCGATTTCTGGCAAACGCTCGTAAAGCTTTTTGTAATTACAATTTTAGTGTGTGGTTTCTTTATTTTCTCCCGGCGCACTCATAAGGTAACTCCTAATGTGATACCGGAAATCGGACAAACCCCTGTCACCCTATTCCTTGGAATTTATGTGGTGGCCGTACTCAGTCTGGGCTCGGTTATACAGATTTATCTTTTTCCAGAAATAGCGGATTTTTCAGGACCTGCAGGTGATATTGGCCTTGTGGGCTCATACCTCGCATATCTATGGGTAGCGTGGATTATATATAAGAAAATAAAGCAATAGTGTATGAATGGAACAATCACGCAAATTATCGGCTCGGTCGTAGACGTTCACTTTCCGGAAGGGTTACCGGCGATAAAGAATGCGCTCACGGTTAATGTGCCCTCCTCCGCTAAAGCTACGAAGGGCGAGAACGATCGTACGATCGTTCTCGAAGTCGTACAGCACCTGGGACTTAATCGTGCACGATGCATTTCCAT
The DNA here is from genome assembly GCA_030648265.1 of bacterium. Taxonomy (GTDB): domain Bacteria; phylum Patescibacteriota; class Minisyncoccia; order Phycocordibacterales; family UBA2100; genus UBA10103. Next base: position 72,784 of record JAUSHX010000010.1, on the reverse strand, counting down.
GAGAGACACCGCGGGGCTTGCGCGGGAGACGGTGGTGGAAGACACGGGCGAGCCGATTTCGGTACCTGTTGGCGAATCTTCACTCGGTAGAATGTTCAACGTCATCGGCGATCCTATAGACGGAGGGGAAGCAATACCGAAAGATACCGCACGATTACCAATCCACCGCGATCCGCCGGCTTTCATGCGGCAAAGCACGAAGGCAGAGGTTTTTGAAACAGGAATCAAAGCAATTGACCTCATGACGCCCTTTATCAAAGGAGGCAAGGCAGGTCTCTTTGGCGGAGCCGGAGTCGGCAAAACCGTTCTCATTCAAGAGCTTATTCACAACGTCGCATCCGAGCACGGCGGATATTCTGTGTTTGCTGGCGTTGGCGAGCGTGTACGCGAAGGGAATGACCTCTACCACGAAATGAAAGACTCGGGAGTACTTGAGAAAACTGCGCTCGTTTTCGGGCAAATGAATGAGGTTCCCGGAGCGCGGGCGCGCGTGGCGCTTTCCGGTCTCACAATGGCGGAGGCGTTCCGCGATAATATCGGAAGCGGCCCCGTAAAAGACGGCAAGCCGTCTCACGGGGCAGGCAAAGACGTGCTCTTTTTCATGGACAACGTATTCCGTTTCGTTCAGGCTGGCTCCGAAGTCTCGTCGCTCTTAGGGCGCGTTCCCTCCGCTGTCGGCTACCAACCGACGCTTGCAGAGGAGATGGGTCTATTACAAGAGCGCATAACTTCTACGAAAGAGGGCTCCATCACTTCCGTGCAGGCGATTTATGTTCCCGCTGACGACCTAACCGACCCGGCGCCGGCGACCACATTCTCACACCTTGACTCCACCATCGTGCTTTCGCGCGCGCTCGCATCTCTGGGGATTTATCCAGCAATTGACCCGCTTGAATCTGGCTCCTCCGCTCTCACGCCTGAAATCGTCGGCGAAGAACACTACCGTGTGGCAAACGAAACGCGCCGCGTATTGCAACGCTACAAGGATTTGCAGGACATCATCGCAATTCTAGGTATTGAAGAGCTTTCAGATGAGGACAAAAAGTTGGTGTATCGTGCCCGCAAAATCCAGCGATTCCTCTCACAGCCTTTCCGCGTGGCGGAAGTGTTCACGGGCACATCCGGCAAGTTCGTTACGCTCGCGGAAACCGTCCGCGGATTCGGCGAGATTCTTGCTGGCAAATATGACGACTTGAACGAGCAAGCATTTTATATGAAAGGAGGAATAGACGAGGTAGTTAGCCACTAGTGGTTAGGGTATAGGGAATTCACTAAACCCTAAACCCTAAACCCTAAACCCTATGTCAAAAACTTTTCATCTTGTAATTTCAAGCGTCGGAGAGACGTATTTTGACGGCAAGGCGGTTTCCGCAACTCTTCCCGGTTCTGATGGCGAGCTCACGGTATTAGCCAATCACGAGCCGTTTGTGACAGCGCTTCGCACGGGCTCAATCACCGTCAAGCTTCCGGATGACGAAGTGAAAACGTTTAAAACAGAAAATGGAATTCTGGAATTCTCCGGCAATCGCGCCGTCGTACTTTTGTAGAGCGCCAATCTACAAATGCATCCCAATCTACAAATAACTACGAATAACGGATGCTCGCATTTGTAGCCATTCGTTGAATTCGCATCATTTGCAGATTGGAACTTATGAAGAGATTTCAAAGGCGAATTGAAGACTTCACATGCGAACACTGCGGAACGTCCGTAAAAGGCGACGGCTATACCAATCACTGCACAAAATGCCTCTGGAGTAAACACGTTGACATCAATCCGGGCGACCGGGCCAATACGTGCGTGGGGATGATGAAGCCGGTACGCACTGAAGGGACCGTCGCAAAGTATTTCATAATCCATGAGTGTGTACGATGTGGGGCGGAGGCAAGAAATATTTTCGGGAAATATGACAGCATTGAGGCCATCCTTGCTATAGCGAGGGATGCCGCGGAAGGCATTGCAAAACATGCGTCGTGAGGCACGACTCAAATCCAGTCTCGTCCCACAGATATACCGTCAGTCTGTGCGACGGGCTAGCTGTGTGTGGAAGATTGCGCGAATTTGATGCTCGTGCCATCATTGACGGATGGCAATTGGCAATGTGGGAAGGGGACAGCACGGAGGACACGTGCCTTACGGCGATAGATACGGGTATAACGGTGCCGGTGAGACCGTTTCCCATTACTACGGCGACCTCGTGAGGGAATTCTTCCTCGGCGCTGCGGCGGTTATGCTGTTTGCCGCTCCATTTTATGGCGATGAAGTTCGTGCAGAGTTTCCATTTGAGGTTGCCGGCGCTCTTATTGTTGTGTGTTTGGCCGCGCTCACTAATCCATGGAAGAAATCGATTCTTACTGCGGACGCCATTGTCGCCGGTGTCGGCATGGTCGTCTATCAGGCATGGGCGCTCAACGGATATGGTATCGCCAGTTACACCGCTTTCGTTTTTCGCGAGGCCGTTTCCATAATCTTCATGTTCGCTTTTTACTTCAGCGTGAAAACTGTTCGGGCAATGCTCTTGCATCAGATAGGGAAAAGAGCGTCACCAGAGGAGTTTTCAGGAGCTTCTTCCGAACACCCGATGGATTTTGTAGATGACACGGCATCGCAAATAAAGCGCGTCTTAGAGGGGGCTATTATTGGCGATGATGACGATCCTCCGCCGCACAAGCCGACATTCAATGAGAAAGCGGGAGATTAGTTTTAATCGCTCGCATTATAGCGCCTTGGTCTGATATACTCGCTTTTCGCACCATGTCGCTTTCAATCGGAATAGTTGGACTCCCTAACGTGGGGAAATCAACGCTGTTTAATGCGCTCACCCTTAAGGGCGTGCCGGCGGAAAATTATCCGTTCTGCACAATTGACCCATCGGTGGGGGTTGTTGAAGTGCCTGATGTGCGGCTCAAAAGATTGACCGAAATGGCGCATTCGGCCAAAACAATTCCGGCCGCCGTCCAATTTGTGGATATTGCGGGGCTTGTTAAGGGCGCCTCGGAGGGCGAGGGTTTGGGCAATCAATTTTTGTCGCACATTCGCGAAGTTGATGCAATTGCAGAAGTGGTTCGGATATTTCATGACGATGACGTACTCCATGTGTCGGGAGAAATTGACCCCGTGAGCGATATTGAAGTAATTAATCTTGAATTGGTGCTTGCCGATATGCAGACCGCCGAGAAGAGTCTTGAACGCACGGAGCGCGATGCAAAAGGAGGGGATAAAGAAGTAATTGCCGAGAGGGATGTGTTGCGGAAAATCGTGCCAGTTCTGAAGCAGGGCAAGCCAGCGAGAATGGTTGAACTTTCCAATGAAGAAAAGAAAGCCGCGCAATCTTTGCATCTTTTGACGTTGAAGCCGGTGTTATATGTCCTCAATCGCAAGAGCGGGGCGGTGAATGTGGATGCGGAAGGAGGGGATACGTGGAAGGCGCTTCAGAGATTTCTGGAAGATTCAAAAGCGGAGTGGGTATTTGTTGATGCGGGAGTGGAAGGAGAACTGCGAGACGTGCACGACGACGAGCGCGACAATTTCCGCCGCGAACTCGGGGTGCCGGATGACGGATTAAACGGGCTCATCAAAGCGGGTTACAGAATGCTAAATCTGATTTCTTTCTTCACGACAGGAGAAGATGAAACGCGCGCATGGACCATAACCCGTGGCGCAACCGCGCCCGAGGCAGGCGCCGCGATTCACACGGATTTTCGCGACAAATTCATACGCGCTGATGTAATCCAGGCCGATAAATTGCTTGAGGTCGGCTCGTTCGCCAAAGCCCGCGAACTGGGGCTCCTGCGCTCCGAGGGCAGGGAGTATGTAGTTCAAGACGGGGACGTTGTGGAGTTTAAACACAGCTAGCCCGCTTTTTGACCCCCGAAAAAGTGTGGTATTATTGGGAGCATGGGTAAAAGTAATGAGGATAAAAAGGGAGCCAGTAACGATCGCATATTCAAGATGCTGGTATCGATAGACGCTCGCATTACAAATATCGAGGAGCGGCTGTCAGATATGGCTACGAAAGACAATCTGGATTATATGAGAAATAAAATTGAAGAAAGAATAAATGAAGTACGACTTGAGGTTCGAGCGCTTGGTCGTGCCGTTGACAAAGATTCCCTAGCGGTTCTCGACTTCGAAAAGCGGATTGCTAGAATTGAAAAGCGTGAAGCTGTACAATAAAAATATGGACAAACCTAAAGTAACTCCGAAGGATTTCTTCCTGTGGGTAGGTGCGATGGTGGCGTTTTATGTCAGCATTTACTCGTTCATCACTCTATTATTTGAATACATAAACCGTGCCTATCCGGATGTCCTGAACTACAACTACGTTGACCCATACTCTGGGTCTATTCGTTTCGCCATTGCATCGCTTCTCGTTTTGTTCCCGGTCTTTCTCGTTATTATGCGTTTTATCCGAGGAGACATCGCACAAATTCCGGAAAAGCGCGATTTGTGGGTGCGTCGCTGGGCTTTGTTTGTTACGGTGTTCGTAGCAGGTGCGACAGTCATTATTGACCTAATTACTCTCATAAATTACTTTCTCGGAGGTGATCTTACGACCCCGTTTATTCTCAAGGTGCTTGTGGTACTTCTCGTCGCAGGCGGAGCATTCCTGCACTTCATCGCAGATGTACGCGGATACTGGGTTGAATTCCCGAAGCGTGCGAATATGCTCGGATATGCTGTCGCCGTTGTGGTTCTCGTTGCGATAGTGTCCGGGTTCTTCATAATGGGTTCTCCCAATGCTCTGCGTACGTATCGCTACGATGATCAGAAAATCAACGATCTTACGAGCATCCAATGGCAAATCGTGAATTATTATCAGCAGAAAGAAAAGCTCCCAACAACGCTTACAGACTTGAACGATTCTATCAGTGGTTACATTGCACCAGTGGACGTGCAGTCAAAGATGCCGTACGTCTACGAGACAACGGGGACACTCTCCTTCAAGCTCTGTGCGACCTTCAACGCAGAAACCCAAGCAGATTCAAATTCGCGGGAAATGACAAGGGCTGTCCCTGCTGCGCCCATGGGTGGGAAAGGGGGAGGACTTGGATTAGAACAATCTACATGGAAGCATAGCGTAGGAAATGTTTGCTTTGATAGGACCATTGATCCGGAATTATATCCACCGTTCACAAAAATGAGAGTTCAGTAACGTAATCGCAGAAAACCCCGCCCAATATGCGGGGTTTTCTGCATATTTGCGGTATGATATGGTAATTATATGAAAGCTTACCCCGGTACCACAATGCTACGCATTGGCTACGGGGCAGGCGACCATGGAACATATGAAGAAATACGACCATCTGGCTATTGAACGTAAGTGGCAGAAGGAGTGGTCTAAGGCCGGACTATATAAAACGCCTGATTCTATTAAGGGCAAGGAGAATTTTCACCTGCTCGTAGAATTCCCGTATCCGTCGGGCAACCTCCACGTGGGGCATTGGTATGCGTTTGCTCTGCCCGATATTTTGGCGCGAGCCGAGCGGATGCGGGGCAAGAACGTTTTATACCCCATAGGATTTGATGCATTCGGTTTGCCCGCCGAGAATGCGGCGATAAAAAACAAACTCAATCCGCGTACATGGACGGAAGAAAATATTGCCTACATGAAGAAACAAATATCCTCAATGGGTACTTCGTTTGACTGGTCGCGCGAGGTTATCACTTGTAATCCGGATTACTATAAGTGGACGCAGTGGCTCTTTCTCCAGCTTTTTAAGAGGGGGCTTGCATACCAGAAAAACACTCCGGTTAATTGGTGTCCAAAAGACAAAACGGTGCTTGCCAACGAGCAAGTAGTGGATGGAAGGTGCGAGCGCTGTGATTCTGAAGTGGTGCAGAAAGAAATGCTTCAGTGGAATATCAAGATTACGGATTACGCCGACAGGTTGATAGATGACCTAGCGCCGTTAAATTGGCCGGAGCAGATAAAAGAATCACAAAGAAATTGGATAGGCAGGAGCGAAGGCGCAGAAATTAATTTCCCTTTGGAATTTGCGAAAAAAGATATCCCCAAGCCAAATTTCTTGCTTCTGCACGGATACAAAGGCAGTGCGAAGGGCTCATTCAAGCCATGGCTTAAGGAAGAATTAGAGAAAATGGGTTACAACGTTCAGTTGCCCGATATGCCAAATTCGGCCGAGCCAAAAGAATCCGAGCAAGTGCAATACATAATCGATAATTGTCAGATAGATGAAAGCACCATCATAGTCGGCCACAGTCTTGGTGGAACCGTAGCGATGAAAATTCTTCAGAAAATAAACCGTCCCATAGCGGGATTGGTCTTGGTCGCTCCGGCGATTGACTCTGCGTTTCCGGGCGCAGAAAAGCGGCCGTTTTGGAAGGATTTCTCTTGGGATATTGATTATGAAAATCTTAAGAAGCTGTGCAGTTTTCGCGTGGTTCTTTCCGATACATTGGAAAAAGCGCATCGAGGAGCATACTTAAAGCAACTAAGCGAGAAACTTGACGCCCAATTCATTGAAGGGCAGGCCAAAAAAGAGCATTTCAACGGCACAGAAGAACCGCTAGTGTTTGCACAGCTTACACCGCATATTACTGTCTTCACCACCCGCCCCGACACGCTCTTCGGCGCCACATACCTTGTGCTCGCACCGGAACATCCCCTCCTTCGCCAAGGCTTCGGAGGGCAGGCTTGGGTAGATTTGTTGGACAATAGGGAGGAAGTAGTGCGATATATCGCACTATCCGCAAAGAAAACTGATATGGACCGGCAGACGAATAAAGAAAAAACGGGTGTGAGGTTAGAGGGTGTTGAAGCAATTAATCCGGCGACGGGAGAAAAGATTCCTGTTTATATCGCCGATTATGTGCTGGGGCACTACGGCACAGGGGCAATCATGGCAGTGCCAGCACATGATGAACGCGACTTTGCGTTTGCAAAGAAATATGATTTGCCGATCAGACAGGTAATTACGCCCGCGGGAAAATTCGTCGGGGAGTTGGAGGGTGCATACACCGGCGATGGTGTCATGATGAATTCCGGCGCATTCAACGGCAAGACTGTTGCAGAGGGAAAGGAAGCGGTCACTGAAAAACTCGGCAGCAAGAAAACAACATACAAACTCCGCGATTGGATAGTCTCGCGACAAAGATACTGGGGCGTACCGATACCGATAATCCATTGTGAAAAGTGCGGAGATGTCGCGGTGCCCGACAAAGATTTGCCAGTGAAGTTGCCGGACATCAAAGATTATCTGCCCGAGGGAAGCGGTAAATCTCCGCTCGCGAAAGCTAAAAAATGGGTTACTGTGAAATGTCCGAAATGCAAAGGCGCGGCGGAGCGCGAGACCGATACGCTGGATACATTTGTTGATTCATCCTGGTATTTCCTGCGCTACACAGACCCGAAGAACAAAAAAGAATTCGCATCAAAAGATAAACAAAAGAACTGGATGCCGGTAGACTTGTACTCGGGCGGCGCGGAACACACCACTATGCACCTTCTCTACTCGCGTTTCTGGCACAAAGCACTCTTTGATATGGGGCTCGTGAGTGATTCAGAGCCGTACACACGGCGCATGAATCGCAGTCTGATTTTGGGCCCCGACGGCCAGAAGATGAGCAAGTCCCGCGGTAATGTCGTTGACCCGGACGAAGTGGTGGCGCGCCTCGGCGCGGACACGGTGCGCATGTATCTCGCCTTTATCGGGCCATACAGCGAAGTCTCAAGCTATCCGTGGAATCCGAATGGCGTTGTCGGCGTGAGGCGATTTCTTGAGCGGGTCTGGAAAGTGGGTCAGTTTACAGCAGGGAGTCTACAGTCAACAGAAAATGCGAACATTGAGCCGTTGTTGCACAGGACTATTAAGAAAGTGGGGGAAGATATCTCCGCTTTAAAATTTAATACGGCCATTAGCGCTCTCATGGTATTGTTGAATGCCATTGAAAAGAGCGGTGGCATAACCGTAAAACAGTGGAGCATATTTTTGAAGCTGTTATCGCCGTTTGCCCCGCACATAGCGGAAGAATTGTGGCGTGAGGCCGGCAACAGCACGTCAATACACTTGGAAGAGTGGCCGGAGTTTGACCCGGCGCTTCTGAAAGACGAAAACGTTACCATCGTAATTCAGATAAACGGCAAAACGCGCGGGGAAGTTCAAGTGCCTTCCGATTCAGACAAGAGCGCCGTGGAGAAAGCCGCGCGCGCGACCGTGGACGCGCGCCTCGTGGGCCAGAAAATCTCACGCACGATTGTCGTTCCCGGCCGGCTCGTCAATTTTGTCGTATCCGAAAAGGTTTAATTAAGCATCACTTCCTAAAAATAGTAGTTTCTTTAGCGGAATCTTCCAGAATATACCCCATTCCTTCAAGATTCTTGCGCAAAAGGTCAGCTTGTTCCCAGCTCTTTTCCGCTCGTGCGATATTTCTCTCATCTATCATAGCTTGCACGTTATCAGGCAAGTGAGCGAGTTCCACTTTCTTTCCGAATTGTTTTATGCAAGCCGCCGTAGCTTTCTCATCAATACTCCCAAGGTTCAGTCCAAGCACTTTATCGGCATCCATAATGCCGGCGCGTATCTGCGCATGAGAAAGAGTATTGTCTCTGACCATTTCCCACAAAACGCCGAGAGCACCGGCAGTGTCCAAATCATCGTTAAATCGTTTCCGCATACGTTTTTGGTATTGCAGATGTATTTCGCCACCGGCGGGATAATTGTCGGTCATTAAGCGCAAACGCAAATATGCCTTTTCCGCCGCACTAAGCGCTTCCCAGCTGAAATTAAGCGGTGTCCTGTAATGTGCCCCCAAAAGAAGGTAGCGGAAGGAGATGGGGTGGAACCCGCGTGCGATTATGTCGGAAAGATATATGACGTTTCCAACAGACTTGGCTATCTTTTTGCTTTCTATCTGTATATGGGCGCGATGGATCCAAAAACGGGAAAAAGGTTTCCGCCCCGTCGCACACTCCGACTGTGCTATCTCGTTGTTGTGGTGTATCGGTATGTGCTCAATTCCGCCGGTATGAATATCAATCTGTTCTCCGAGAACCGCACGGGCCATAGCCGAACATTCAATGTGCCACCCGGGGAAACCCTTTCCCCACGGACTGTCCCAGCCGAGTATATTTCCGCCCGAGGCGGGTCCGCCTTTTCCTCCGGAGGACGATCCTCCCTTGGAGGAGGCGGAGAATTTCCACAAGGCAAAATCTGCCTGGCTGTGCTTGTGCTTGTTTGCGGCAACCCGCGCGCCCTCACTGTGGGCATTCTCTTGTATTCCGCCGAGAGCCCCGTATGCGGGATATCGGGCTGTGTCGAAATATATTCCGTCTGGGGCTTTATATGCGAATCCTTTCTCTACGAGCGTTGCAACCATAGCGATTTGGGCGGGAACATATCCGCTCGCTCTTGGAAAAATAATGTGTTCAGTATTGATATTCAGTTCCCGCAGATTTCCCAAAAAGGTGTTCGTATACCGCTCGCCGAGCTCCAACATGTTTTGAAGCGTCAGTTCGCGTCCTTCGCGCTCAAGCCCCTTCGTCATTTTGTCTTCACCTTCGTCGCTGTCTGATGTGAGGTGTCCGACGTCGGTTATGTTGATGACCTGTTTTACCTTGAAATTATTATACTCAAGAACTTTCCGAATAGTGTCGGTAAACACGAACATTGACAGGTTCCCGATATGCTGGGTGTCGTACACGGTCGGCCCGCAGTTGTACATCCGGACGGTTTTTGCCGATGCTGGAAGCGTAAACTCCTGTTTCTCCGCCCCCAATGTGTTGTACAGAAATACCGGCGTCTTGCGCCCAAAACTGTACCGCAGTGTGTGCCAGAAGGGGATACGCATACCTATTACACTAAAACCAGTTTTTGTGCTTGAAGTAAGTGACCATGCATGTACCGAGTACAACGACGATGCCGACGATTATCCAAAAATCATAGGGTTGTCCGTGTATGGGATTGTAGGGGCTGTCAAGCCCCAGAATCGCCACTACTAACGCAAGAGGGAAGGTAAGGAGCGCCATGATGGTAAGAACCCGCATCGTCTCATTTTCCTTGGTTGAGAGGAGCGAATTATTGGTTTCCCGCAGTTCGTGGAGCGATTCCGTGTTGCGCATGATGTGGTTGTGAACCCGGTAGTATTCATTGGACAGCGCTCGCAAATACGGCGCGAAATCATCGCCGAACAATTTTGCACCCTCCGATTCAATGGTGTGCAGAATCTCCCGGTGTGGTTCTATCGTTTGCCGGAGATTCAGGAGGTCGCGCGAGGTATTGGATATGGCCTCAACCATACCCACCTCGTGGCCGGAAAAAATATCGCCTTCTATCGTGCTCAAATGATGCCGGACGCGCTCCACCTCGTACTCAACTCCTTTATATAGCTTTTTGAGCATGTAAAAGAAGAAGAACCCCGCATGGTTTCCCATATTGCTTTTGTCCAATATAGAGTTGACCTCAAAGATTTTTGAGAATTTATGAAGGGGGTCAATGATGTCGTAGTGGGCGGTGATTATAAAGTTGCGGCCGACCACGAAATCAACTTCCTGCTCCACTGATTTATGTGCGCGGCGCAGAGACGGGAAGTGAAGAACTATGTATGCGAATGTCGGATAGAGTTCCGCGCGTGGTTTTGTTGAGGGTAGCAGCAATTCCTCCGCGACTATCGTCGTGATTCCGAACTGGTCTACGATTGCTTTTATTTCGTCTTGTGTCGGAGATTCAAGGTCTATCCAGAGTACCCCATTATGCTCATAGTTCGTGCGCATCGCCGTATTATAACGTATCCGCGCAGGGTAGGTGTATACCAATGCAACTTTGGGGTTGAATCGTAATGTGCGATAATCCTCCCAATGTGGGAAGAGCACAGTAAATCTCCAAGCATGCGGAATGCCGTCATTGGCGCTCTGGCGCTTGGAGTGGTGTGCGCGCTCTTAGGGTACGCCATCGGTATACGCGGGATGCTTTCCGCTTACATTCCCGCGTCAATCGCCTCTCAACTGACCGCCTCCGGAACACAGCCTGCCGATGTGGATTTTTCACCCGTTTGGAAGGCATGGAACATCATCAATGAGAAATTTGTTCCGGCGGCGGTATCTACAAGCACGCCGATGGCAACAAGCACATCGGAATTAAATCAGGAACGCGTATGGGGGATGATAACGGGCCTTGCAGGATCTCTTAATGATCCGTATACATATTTCCTTCCACCGAGCGATAACAAGCTCTTTTCTGACGACATGAGCGGCAGTTTTGAAGGTGTCGGAATGGAAATCGCCGTGCGCGACCAAGTGCTTACTGTTGTCTCGCCTCTAAAAGGGTCTCCGGCCGAAAGAGCCGGGATTAAAAGCGGAGATAAGGTTTTGAAAATAAACGGTACTGATACGCACGGCATGGATATCACAACCGCGGTGAAGAAGATCCGCGGACCTGGCGGGAGCAGTGTTGCTCTGACAATCCTTCGCGACGGTTGGACTACGCCAAGAGATATAAAAGTGACGCGTGGTGTCATCGATGTTCCGACCATTACGACAAAAGAGCTTCCAGGCGGAGTCTTTGTCATCTCGCTGATGAGTTTTACGGCAAATTCGTCCGACCTTTTCAGAAATGGCCTGCGCGATTTAATCAAATCGGGGGATACTAAACTTATTCTTGATTTGCGCGGAAACCCAGGCGGATATTTAGACGCCGCGGTGGATATGGCAAGTTGGTTTTTGCCTGCGGGGAAGGTGGTAGTCACGGAAGATTATGCTGGCCATGCGCAAAATATCGTGCATCGTTCCCGTGGGTATGACATTTTCAACCAGAATCTAAAAATGGTTATTCTTGTTGACCACGGCTCGGCTTCAGCTTCCGAGATTCTTGCCGACGCGCTGCGGTATTATGGAAAAGCAAAACTTGTTGGAGAAACGACATTCGGCAAGGGCTCCGTGCAAGAACTTGTGGACATAACATCTGATACGGCGTTGAAACTGACGATTGCACGATGGCTCGGACCCGATGGAAAGCAAATCCCGAATACCGGCATTGTGCCCGATGTGGAGGTCAAGATGACGGAGGAAGATGTAAAAGCGAAGAATGACCCACAGATGGATAAAGCAGTAGAAATAATAAAAAGTATGTAGTATATGGTATTTGGTATCTTGTATTCATACTAAATACAAAATACGAGATACAAAATACATGTACTCGGGTCATTGTACTCAAATGAAAACAAGGAAACGCAAGAACAATTTCTTTCTACGGGATATATCTATCATCGCATTCAGCGTTCTTATCGCTGTAATTTTGGTAAAAACAGAAGTCTTAGTAAATATACTAACCGCTACCCATGAACGGGAGTTACTGGGAAGCTTTATCGCAGGGATGTTTTTCACTTCAGTTTTTACAACTGCTCCGGCAATAGTCGCTCTAGGCGAGATTGCCCAGGCCAACTCGGTGTTTCTGACGGCCATTTTCGGAGCAATGGGGGCTGTACTCGGAGACTTGATAATTTTCCGGTTTATCCGGGACAGGTTTTCAGAGCACCTGATGGAGCTCGTCGGGCACCGGAGAGCGGGGAGAAGAGTAAGCACACTCCTCCACCTACGGTTCTTCAGATGGTTTACATTCGTTGTCGGCGGTTTAATTATCGCCTCTCCACTTCCCGACGAGTTGGGAATCAGCCTTTTGGGCTTCTCAAAAATGAAAATGTCCTGGTTTATTCCTCTCTCCTTTACATTCAACTGCATCGGCATTTTATTGATAGGGTCAATCGCCAAAACACTATGACGTGGCGGGCGGGACACGGCATTTTCTAAGATCTTAAAATATTCCTATGCGCTCATTCCTTGCCTCGTAAAAAACTCCGGGCCGAGTGCAACGCGCGGATAATATATAATAGCCGCAGGTATTCTCCCGTGGCCCGCCGCAGGCATTTCCCCGCGTCTTGCCGCGGGGAAATTGATTGTCCGGCGGAATCTGATTCTTGGAGAACCGACGATTTGATTAAATAACCCATGACACGACAAATTCCATTGTATACCCAAACAACCGCCGAAGTTCTTGCGGCGCTGCGCTCGCACGAACGCGGTTTAACGAAAGAAGAAGCGGAGCGCCGTCTAAGGGAATACGGCCCAAACAAGCTGCCGGAAGGCACGGCGGACAGTGTGCCCGTTATTTTCCTCCGTCAATTCCAGAGTCCCCTGATTTACATTCTCCTTGCCGCCGCGGCGGTCATATTTGCCATTGGGGAAACTGTGGACGGTCTTATTATTTTTGCCGTGCTTCTTTTCAATGCCGCTGTCGGGACAATTCAGGAGGGCAAAGCGCAAAACACGCTTCTCGCGCTCAAGAAGTTTGTTGAAACAAAAGCGACAGTTCTGCGCGGGGGAAACGAGCTCATCGTTGCCGATAGCGAAACGGTGCCCGGAGACATCATAATTCTTCAGGAGGGCGAGAAAGTCCCGGCGGACGCGCGAGTTATTGCGGCTACGAATCTCAAAGTTGACGAGGCGGCTCTTACCGGAGAATCAGAACCGGTGCGCAAAATTCCCGATGCCCTTGAGACGGCCGGCCGCGCAACCGCAGAGCAAAAAAACATGGTATTTAAAGGGACGCACGTTCTTGCCGGAAACGGGAGGGCGATTGTGACGGAAATCGGCCTTGATACGGTCATCGGCAAAATTTCCAAAGAAATCGGGGCGATTGATACCGAAATCCCCCTAAAAACCAATGTGCGGGATCTTTCACGGCTTATCGTCATCGCTACCGCGGGCATAAGCACCACGCTGTTTCTCATCGGCATCTTGTACGGGAAATCAATAAAAGAAATGTTCACTACCGTGGTCTCGCTTTCCGTGTCAATAATTCCTGAAGGACTCCCGATTGTGATGACTCTTGTTTTGGCAACCGGCGTGTGGAGAATGTCAAAACGCAATGCATTGGTAAAAAAGCTCCAGGCCGTGGAAGCACTGGGACAAGCGCGGGTAATTGCCGTGGACAAGACAGGCACCATTACAAAAAATGAGATGGTGATTCAAAGGGTATATATAGACGGGAAATTTTTTGAGGTCGGCGGCGTCGGTTATGAGCCGAAAGGAGAGATTCAACTGCATAACAGCGTGATTGACCCGGCCAATCACCAGGAACTGCTTTTCGCGGGGAAAATCGCGGCTTTTTGCGCCAGCGCCCGCGTGATGTTTTCGGAAGAAGAAAAGGCGTGGCGCGTTGCCGGCGACCCGACCGAAGCGGCGATGCTTGTGCTCGCCGAGAAACTTGGATTCAACAAGGGCGATTTGGAGCGCGAATCGCCGCCTGTCGGCGAGATTCCCTTTGATTACAAACTGAAGTATCACGCGATGGTTCATAAAACTGACGGCCAGAAAATGCTGACCGTCGTTGGCGCGCCGGAAGAGGTTTTGCGCCTTTCTCACAAAGTGTGGCGCGGCGGAAAAAGCTACTTTTTGTCAAAAGAAGAAAAGCAAGAATTGGAAGCCGTCTTTCTCTCCCTGTCGCGGGAAGGGTTGCGGGTTATCGCTTTCTCTGAAACCGGCGAGGTGCCCGAGATAATCAAACCCGAAAACGTTGGGTCCCTTACCTTTGTCGGATTTTTCGGCATGAAAGACGGGCTTCGTCCGGAAGTGGCGGAGGCCATGCAAAAAGCCGCCTCCGCCGGCATCAGGGTAGTGATGATTACGGGAGACCACAGAGCCACGGCTCAAGCGGTAGCGAAAGAGGCCGGCATTTATCAAGAAGGAGACACCATTCTGGAGGGACTTGATATTGACGCTTTTTCTGATGCCGAGCTTTCCGCAAAATTATCCAAAACCTCGGTGTTTGCGCGAGTGACGCCCGAACATAAATTGAGAATTATAAAAGCATACAAGGCGCGGGGGGAAATCGTGGCCATGACCGGAGACGGAGTAAACGACGCCCCGTCCCTCGTCGCCGCCGACCTCGGAGTGGCCATGGGAAAAATCGGCTCCGAGGTGGCAAAGGAGGCCGCGGACATTATTCTACTGGACGATAATTTCGGGAGCATCGTGTCGGCCGTGGAAGAGGGCAGGAGCATATACAAAACCATCAAGAAAGTACTCATGTATCTCTTTGCGGGTAGTTTGAGCCAGGTCTTAACCATATCGGGGGCTCTGTTTCTCGGCTTTCCTCTTCCGTTGCTTGCGGCTCAAATCATCTGGCTGAATTTTGTCACCGACGGGTTTTTGGACGTATCGCTCGCCATGGAGCCGAAAGAGGACGGGTTGCTAAAGGGCGATTTTGAGCGGCCGAAAAAATACTTGATAGACGAAGCCATGATTAAAAGGATTGTGCTTATGGCCGCCCCTCTCGCGATTGGAACGCTCGCGTTATTCAGCTTGTATTATGAAACCGACATGGTGAAAGCGTGGACGGTCGCGTTGACGACCCTCGCGGTCGGGCATTGGTTCAACGCCTGGAACTGCCGGCACGAATCAAAATCTATATTCCAAACAAATCCGTTCTCCAACAAATTCTTGTTCGCGGCCACGGCGATTATTATCTCTTTGCAGTTTCTCGTCGTCTATAATCCCACGATGCAGGGACTTCTCAAGACAACGTCTCTTGAGCTCTCCGAGTGGCTGATCATCGTGCCAGTCGCAGCATCTGTCGTGCTGGTTGAGGAAATACGCAAATTCTTCAATAGAAGGAAGACCATGGCCATAGCATGAGGAGCGGGTTTGACGCGCAGTCGCTGGTCTGATAGCAACATTCCAACATTCTCAAGAATGTTGGAATGTTTGCGATGGGAATAATTCCAGACCAAATCGTCGCCGACGATTCATCGGGGGCGCGGTACGCGACAGAGCCGATATTGCATTGTTTTTTGCCAGTTGAATTAAAGGGGCGGCAAGGGTATCATTATCCGGATGCGGCAGGTCATCCTCATTACAGGCGGCGTCGTTCTCGTTGTAGGCCTTATTGTCGGGCTTTTTTCTTTGAATCAGGCGAGCCAAGAACAGATTGAACTTACATCGCGCCTGCAATCCCGCAGCCAAGTATTGGCCGACAGCCTCGCGGAAAGCATAGAACCGGCGTACAACACGCGCGCGACGAGCACCGTGCAGAGAATTATAGACAGATTTGTCAGCAGTGAGCGGCTCGCCGGTTTAAGCGTTTTTGACAGCTCGGGTGCCATGGTCGCCGGGTCGGCAAACGTGCCGATTTCTAAAGACGGCGGCGAACTCGTAACGACGGTGATGGACAGTGATGAATCAGGCGGAAGCTTTGTGCGCCGCAGTGACGGCACATACTACGTGCACGTGACGCCGCTTCACGAAGACGGGCGCGTCATCGGCGCGCTTGCTGTCGCTCAAGACGCCACGTATATAGACGAGAGCATATCGGATATCTGGCGCAACAACCTGCTTCGGGGATTTTCCCAGATTTTAATATTCGCCATCGCGATTTTCATTCTTGTACGATTGGTTTTTTACCGGGCCATCACGAGGATGGTCGCGTCTCTGCAGGCGGCGCGCAGGGGAAATTTCGGCATTGACGCGGAACCTAGCTCAAGCTTCTTTGAGCCACTCGCGGGAGAAATATCAAAAGTGGCGAGAAGCCTGCATCAGGCGCGCCATGCGGCGAGCGAGGAGGCCCGCATGCGCCTTGAGAAAATTGATTCGCCGTGGACAGCGGAACGCCTGAAAGAATTTATTCGTATGTATCTGAAAGACCGGCCCATCTTTGTCGTTTCAAACCGCGAGCCGTACGTGCACACGAAAACTAAAAATGGCACAAAATGGTCCGTGCCCGCGGGAGGCGCCGTGACGGCGCTTGAATCCGTGATGGAGGCGTGCGGAGGGACGTGGATAGCGCACGGGAGCGGAGACGCCGACAAGTCGGTCGTGGACGCCGACGACAAAATAGCGGTCCCGCCGGAGGAGCCGAAGTACACTCTGAAGCGCGTTTGGCTTACCCCGAAAGAGGTGAGGGGATATTACAGCGGTCTCTCAAGCGAGGCGCTTTGGCCGCTGTGCCACATGGCGCACGTGCGCCCACTTTTCCGCGCCGAAGATTGGCGGGAGTACCGCAAGGTAAACGGACTGTTCGCAAAAACCGTTCTTGATGAAATACGCAATGTTGAACGGCCGATTATTCTGGTTCAGGACTATCACCTAGCGCTTTTGCCGGCGCTCATTAAGAAAAGCCGCCCCGATGCCCAAGTGTCGCTTTTTTGGCACATTCCGTGGCCGAGCGCGGAGCAATTCAGCATTTGCCCGTGGCGAAAAGAGATTCTGCAGGGCATGCTCGGGGCCGACCTCATCGGATTCCACACGCAACAGTACTGCAACAATTTTATTGACACGGTCGGAAAGGAAATTGAATCGCGCATAGATTACGAGCAGTATTCAATATACAGAAACGAGTACCGCACGCTGATACGGCCGTTTCCCATCTCAATCGCGTTTCCGGGGAGCGCCGAAGCGCATAAAGAACCGAGTAGGAAAGTTCTGGAAGACCTTGGCATCACAAGCAGGCATTTGGTGCTCGGCGTGGACCGGCTTGATTACACGAAGGGGATACTGGAGAGATTCAAGGGGATAGAATTCTTACTGGACGCGCATCCCGAATACAGGGGCAATCTTACGATGCTGCAAATCGCGGCGCCGACCCGCGAGTCCGTGGAGAAATACCGCGAGTATGCCGCTCAAGTGACCGGGGAAGCGGAGCGCATCAATAAGAAATTCGGCGCGAAGGATTGGAAGCCGATTATGCTGGAAAAGCGGAATCACTCACACGACGAACTCATAAACCTTTACCAGCTTGCGGACGTTTGCCTCGTCACATCTTTGCACGACGGCATGAACTTGGTCGCGAAGGAGTTCGCGGCCGCGCGCAGCGACGAATCGGGCGTACTCGTTTTGAGCCAGTTTGCCGGAGCGTCGCGCGACCTCAAAGGCGCGATTCTTATCAATCCGTACAGCGCCGAGGAAACTTCTTCCGCGCTCCATGCCGCGCTTATCATGCCGAAGGCGGAACAACATCGCCGCATGAAGACAATGCGCGCTTCCGTGCGCGATTACAACATATACCGCTGGTCGGCGGAATTGATAAAGGCGCTCGCGCTCATCGGCTAGCGTATGCGGGACGCGCTCGCCAATCGCTCCAGAATCGCACGGCGCATAGAGCGCGCGGGAGGCGCGGTCGTGATGCTTGATTTTGACGGCACGCTCGCTCCAATCGTCAGTAAGCCCGACAAAGCAAGGATGAGCGCGGGCATGCGCCGCGCGCTCTCTCTATGCGCGCGGCGCATGCCTCTTGCAATCGTTACGGGCCGCGCGCTCGCGGATGTAAAAAAGCGCATCCGCCTCGGCAATGTATCAATCGCCGGCAATCACGGGCTTGAATGGTTCGTCGCGGGAAAGCAAAAGCGGATTGCCGTATCTCCCGCGATGATGCGCGCGCTTCGCGCGGCACGAAAGGGGCTCACAGCTCTGGAGAAGCGCTACAAGGGCGTCTATGTGGAGGATAAAAAGCTTTCCATAAGCGTCCACTTCAGGCGCGCCCGCGTGCACCCTAGGGCGGTAGAGCGCGAAGTGCGGCGCATCGCGCGCCGCTTTGGTGCCTCGCGCCTCCACATCATTGGCGGCATCCTTGTTCTCAACATTCTTCCGAAAGCCGGATGGGACAAAGGAAGAGCGGCGGCAATGATGGCCTCCTGCATTAAGAGCTCAAAGAACGCCGTCCCTATCTTTATCGGCAATGATGAGACAGACGAGGGTGCGTTTCGGGCTCTCCGGCGCGGCATCACAATTCGCGTGAAGAACGGAAAAAACGCCGAGACGGCGGCCAGCTATACGCTCAATAATACGGAAAGCGTGCGGAAATTTCTCCTGTGGCTTGCCCCGTTAGAGACGAATATGCGCTGCGAGCCCTCGCGGTCTCTAACGGGGCTTGCCGCGTTCCGTTCACGCGCCCTCTGATATACTGAAATTATGGATGTCTATCGCGAGTCGCGCAAACTCCTTGAAGAAAATCGCCGCACAACGGACGGCCACCAATACACCGTCCCCTCCGGCGACCACTATCCGTATCAGTGGCTTTGGGATTCGTGCTTCCACGCCATCGTCCTCGCGCGGTACGATGTGGAATCCGCGAAGGCCGAGATACAGTCGCTTCTTTCAAAACAATTCTCAAACGGCCTTGTGCCACACATAATTTATTGGACGCCTGGAATCCTTCACCTCTTTCACTGGGGCACGGATGGCACGAGCTCTCTCACGCAGCCGCCGATGCTCGCGTACGCCGCGTGGGAGATACACCGCCGCGAGCCGGACACATCGTTCCTCGCCTCTATTTTTCCCGCACTCGTCGCGTACTACAATTATCTTCTTTCCGAGCGCGACCCGTACGGGCATCATCTTGCGAGCATCATCAGTCCGGATGAGTCGGGTGAGGACAACTCGCCGCGCTTTGATATTCCTCTCGGGGTGCCGTCCGCCGTCTCGCTCAAGGACCATCTCGCGAAGCGCACGGAGCTTGTGGACAAAAACAGAGAATGCGATTTTGACGCGGGGCGATGCATGCGCAATTTCTTTTGGGTAAAAGACGTGCTCTTTAACGCGGTTTTGGCGGAGAATCTGCGCGTGCTCGCAAAAATCGCCGCATACCTCAAACGCGATGAGTACGAGAGTTCGCTCAAGCGCGAAGCCGATGCGGTCGCTGGCGCGATGCGCGAGCGGATGTTTGAAGACGGCGTCTACTGGTCCGCCATGGGCGCCGATTTCACGAAGCTTAAAGTCGCGACATGGGCGCACTTCATCCCGCTCTTCGCCGGTCTTTATACAAAGGAGGAAGCCGAGGAGGTCGTTTCAAAACATCTCAAAAACCCCGACACGTTCGCGGCGCCGTTCGGCATCCGCACGACATCCATTCGGGAAATGTCGTACCGGCCGGAAGCGGAAGATTTTTCGTGGCGGGGACCGGTGTGGATAGGATCGCACTGGTTCATCTACCATGGGCTCATGCGATACGGTTTTACCGCAGAGGCCGAGGATATCCGCAAGAAAAGCATCGCGCTTCTTGAACGCTCCGGCTTCCGCGAGTGCTTCAATCCGGAAACAGGAACGGGGATTGGGGCGCACAACTTCACATGGGGCGCTCTCGTTCTTGATATGATGGAAGAATGAGTCCCGTTAGAAATGTTGCGATATATAACAGATACTATGGCAAAAATTGGCTTTAACGGGATGAAAATCGTATTTGACATAGGCGGTACCTCAATGCGCGCGGCGCGCGCATTAGAGGATGGATTGGGCGAAGTGCGCAAGATACCGACTCCTAAAAATCCGAAAGAGGGAGTTAAAGCGCTCGCAAATCTCGCGCGCGAGTGCGCGGGCGCAGAAGGAATAGAGGCCGCGGCGGGCGGTTTTCCGGGCGTAATGGGCAAGGGCGTTATACAGTACGCGCCGAACCTTCCGGAATGGAAGGGCGTCGCGCTCACCGAGGAGCTTACGCACGCGCTTGGGGCGCCTGCGGAAGTGCTGAACGACGGAGATTTCGCGGCTCTCGGAGAGGCGGCGTATGGCGCAGGCCGCGGCGCGCGCATCGTTGCGTATGCCGGCGTCGGCACCGGCATCGGATGCGGCCGCGTCGTTGATGGGCGCATAGACGGCGGCGTCTACGACTTTGAAGCGGGACACCAAATCGTGGATGCGAAAGAGGGCAGGGAATTGGAAGAACTTGTTTCCGGACGAGCTTTTGAGAAGCGCTACGGAGTTCACCCAAGCAAGGCGCCGCGCGAAGGCTACGCGGAAATGACGCCCGTCCTCGCGGCGGGAATTTACAATATGATACTGCATTGGTCGCCTGAAATCTTCGTGCTCGGAGGCGGAATGATGAACGAAGACAACGGCTACCGGCTTGCCGATGTCGCGTCGGCGCTCAAGCGCTTTTCCTCGCCTTATCCGAAGCTTCCTGAACTTCGTCTCGCGGAGCTCAAAGATGCGGCAGGCCTCTGGGGCGCTCTCGCCCCGTGTTGGTAAATCCGCCTCAAGTGCCGCAGAGTATTATTTCCATACTCGCGAAGGTGTAGACAAATTTCTGCACAAAATTCTCTAACACATTCTCTAACACGGCGTCTTTTGCTGGAAACGGGGAATTCAAGTAGGATTGCCCATATGAAGGTAATTTTACTCAAAGATGTGGGAGGGGTAGGGAAGAAGGATCAGATGAAAGAAGTCGCAGACGGCTACGCCCTAAATTTTCTTATCGCGCGCGGACTAGCGCAAGAGGCGTCGGTTAAAAATATTGCCGAGCACGATAAACGGCAAAAGGTCTCTGAAACAATTGCACAGGAACAGGACGCACAGTTTCAAGAATTAGCCCGCAACCTTTCTGCGGACAAAATCATTCTTCGCGTTAAGGCAAACAAAACAGGGCATTTATATGAAAGTATTTCCGCAAAAAAAATAGCGAGTGAGATTACTAGGAAATATAAACAAGAAATTAGTGACAGCTCCGTGATTTTGGATGAGCCAATCAAACAAGCAGGGGAGAGGAGTGTAGAAATAAAACTCGGGAAATACCGAGCTATTGTAACTGTCAAGGTAGTTGTGGTTTAGACAACGTCAACAACTCTACGCACGTTAGAACGTCCGTCAAAATCCATCTTTCTTTTTGAGCGGAAGTGAACAACGCCTGCAGACATCGCAAAAAGGGTGTGGTCTGTGCCTACGCCGATGTTCTTGCCGGGCAGGATTTTTGTCCCTCTCTGGCGGACAATAATTTCGCCCACTCCAACCTTCTGGCCATCCGCGCGCTTAACCCCTAAATACTTAGGATTTGAGTCATTCAGGTTATGCGCTGTTCCTCCTGCTTTTGTATGGGCCATGTTAGTTTTTCTTAATGAGCGTAAGCGAGTTTAGAAACAACTTACACCCTGTTAAATACAACTTGAAATGCTATGAAATGTGATAGCCGTATCAGCATCCCTACTCAAGTTCCCAGTAATATACATTATGCGCCGATATAATTCAAGTTGTCCCGTCTGCAGGATGCAGAACGGGATTTAACAGGGTATAGTAAAATCTACTACGCTATGCTTCGTGATTTTACTAATAAAATCAAGAATTGGGCGGATGTTGCGATAGGAGAGTGGGGACTGCTTCTTATTGTGCTATTGGTCGCTTTGGGCTCGTTCGGACTAGGGCGTTTGTCTGTATTGGAGAGTGTTCGTGCCACTGTATCAATCACAAATGCGCCTACCGTCGCAGAACCGCGGGGAATGAGTATAGGAGGCCTCATAGTGGCATCCCGAACGGGTAGTGCATACTATTTCCCATGGTGCGCTTCAGCCGCTAAAATCGCTCCGCAAAATCAGGTGTGGTTTACGAGCGAGGCGAATGCTCGTTCTGCAGGATATTCTCCCGCCAAAAATTGCAAAGGATTAGGAAAATAAGAAGCGAAGCGACTATATTTTTCTAATCCCTCCCCAATTTGGTATCACACAATCGCCTCTCAAATTTGATATACTGTTGAGACGGTCTCAGCGAAATCGCAAAATTAACACATGAGAACGGATACTAAATTGGGGAGGGATGTAAGAGCTTCTAAGCTCGCTACCGCTCACTAAGAATCTCTAACATGATTGTCGTTGACGTAGAAGCATCAGGAACCGAGGCGAAAAAGCACTCTATCGTATCGGTGGGCGCGCTTGATTTTTCGAATCCAACAAACCGGTTCTACGAAGAATGTCGCGTGTGGGACGGCGCACATATTATGGACGAAGCTCTTGAGGTGAACGGATTTACCAAAAGTCAGATCACCGACGCAAAGAAACAAAGCGAAGGCGATTTGATACACGCTTTTTTACACTGGAGCGAGAGCGTGGAGGAGAGGACATTGGCGGGGCAGAATGTTTCGTTTGACCGCGATTTTCTGAAGGCGGCCGCGGAGCGTGCGGGACACACAGATTGGCAATTTGCATATCGCACTATAGATACGCACACGCTCTGCTATATGCATATGATAGAGCGGGGGATTCAACCGCCTGTGAAGCACCGCCGGTCTGCGCTTGACCTTGATGCAGTTCTAAACTATTGCGGGATTCCCGAGGAACCCAGTCCGCACAACGCGCTCACAGGTGCTTTATCACACGCAGAAGTAATTGCACGGCTTTTGTACGGAAGAAAACTTTTGCCCGAATTTGAAGAATTCCCAATTCCTTGGAAATAGGGGAGGGGTAGTGAAAACGCATATTATATCGTGTATGGAGTATCGCGTATTGCGTGACTAATTCTCCGTAGTATCTTTTTAATTTTCTCCGCGACGTAGAAAAACGCGAGCGATACCCGTTGTCTGACCTTTATGTTAGTGATTAAGCGTCAGAAATGGATTAAACAGGATCTAAATGCGTTATCCACAGCGTTCCCCCATGACTACAGGTTTATGCTATAATAACTGAGTATTAGAGTTATTATACTCAGTTAACTATGTCCACAAATCAACCAAAATCCAGACTCCCCTTTCTTGAGGATTTTCTCTTGCACATTCAGGCTAATAATTATTCGAAGGAAACTTTGTATAACTACGAGAGAGATCTAATGACTTTTGAGCGCTTCCTCTCTCAAGAAATGGATAACATTCCTTTTTCAGACATTACAAAACGCACAATCGAGCAATTTAAAGCGTACTTGAACTCTCGTGACCGCAAAACGGCCAAGGGTGCGGTCGCACAAAAAGAGCTCAAGAGCGGGTCTATAAACCGTACGCTGACCTCTTTAAGGCGCTTCCTGTCGTACTTGATTGACATGGATACCGTGACACCGATTGCGCCCGAGTCTATTAAGTTGCTCCGTATGGAAAAAAAACACCCTCAAGTGTCGGAATTGGAAGAGTTAAAAAGGTTAATTGAGGCGCCGATGAAATTTGAGAAAAATAAAATGGTCGCTTTACGTAATCGCGCTGCGCTGGAAATGCTATTTGCGTCCGGTATGCGCATTTCGGAACTCATTAGTATTAAAAAAACTCAGATAGATAAAACGGGCAGGATTTTTATACTGGGTAAGGGTAAGAAACAACGCTTTGTGTATCTCACAGGGCGTGCCAAAAAACATATAGACAATTACCTTAAAGACCGCGCCGATGACTCCCCTTTTCTCTTTATCCCAAAACGAGGAAGCAATGCTAGAGATAAGAGCAAACATATTTCGCCCAATTATCTTCAAATGAAAATTAAGAAATACCGTGAACTTCTCGGCATAAATGTGCCTACGAGCGCCCATTCTCTTAGGCACGGATTTGCCACTTATCTTGCCGAACAAGGAGCGAATCCTGCTGCTATTCAGGTTCTACTCGGCCATGAGTCGCTGGAAACGACCACTAGATATGTTCATGCTTCGGATAAATACGCCGAAAGCACCCATAAGAAATTTCATCCACTTAAATAGTAAAAACAGTATATCATCGTAAATCGTAATGTACTTATGAGGGAAATTTGGACAATTGAAAAGATTAAAGAAGGCTTTGAGCGGTTTAAAAATGAACACGGGCGGCTTCCGCGCGCCCCGGAAATTGACAAGCTTGAATACCTGCCCTCTTCCCGGAACATTCAAATGCGATTCGGCGGTCTCGCGCGGTTGCGTAGCCAACTCGGATATTCGGACGTTCATTTCGGAAAAGGTGTTTTCAGAAGTGATATCGCCACTCGCGTAAATATCAGAGGCCGCAAAGCGGAGCTCGCACTGGAAAAAGTCTTGCGCGAGAAATTCGGCGAGGTCTTTGTCCATACGGAGAAGTTTTTTGAGTCTTCAAAGAATCGTGTTGATTTCTATGTCTATTCACCTGATGGAAATTTCGGCATTGACGTTTTCTATACAGAGACAATGAAATATCTGCAGTCTAATATCAACATAAAGATGAGCAAATACCGCAATTTTCCGGTTGAATTATTTCTGGTTGTAGCAAATAAGAATTTGAAACAAGACGATATTAATCGTTATGCGAATGCCAAACTCAATCCTCTCCCGAATACTACTAAAATCGTAACGATGGAAACTTTGTTAGCCCTGCTCAAAAGGAAAGAATCCTATCCCGATCCTCTCGTGCAATCGGCTGGCAGAGATATCCATGAGAAATTTCACGGCGGGAAGGACATTGGCAACAAGTAATTTATGGACGTTTTCGGAACTATACGCGATATTTTCTACTCCGGCGGCCACGCCTTTACGGGCAACCTTGATTCTATCAACGAAATAGCATTTCTTGTTAACGAAGGTTATTTGAAATACCAAACGGTTTCTATCGCTCGTAAGAGCGAATATCTTGCGCTCGCTAGTAATAATACGATGATAGAACGCGCAGATTTAGCCGCTGGCGGCGGCTCCACGCACGTAGCACTAAAGATGCTCGTCGGGACTTATCTAAAACAGCAACGAAGCCGGGATGTAGTATACGAACATGAGTTTTGTGGATATTTCCCTGATGTATTAACCGCTGACCATACAATAGTGGCGGAGTGTGGACATACCCAAAATCCCGAGAAAACACTCGTTTACTTCAAACAAGGTGGGGTACAGGAATGCATTCAGATTCCCTACCCTGATGTGGACGATACGACAGTTTTCGGATACTGTTTTGCGGCTGGCAAGGATTTGAATGATTTTTTGACGTTCTTAGAAGCCGAAGAGAGGAACAAAATCAAGAAGTTGATCCGAAATACACAATGAACATTCTACGGCATATGGCCTACCGCGACAGATTAAAAGCCGTGCTATCCCCTGCCGAGCGGAAAATTTTGGCTAAACTTAATTCTCCGAAAAAGATACAAGATTATTTGGATACGCTTCCGATAAATTTTGAGATTGGAAAAGAAACGTACATGTCGCCGAGGCGCTTGATACAACATAAAACTGCGCATTGTTTTGAGGGCGCGCTTTTGGCGGCCGCGGCATTTTGTTACCACGGCCAGAAACCGCTTTTGCTGGACCTTGTCACAATAGACCGCGACGAGGACCACGTTGTGGCTCTTTTCACCGAGAATGGCCTCTGGGGTGCTATAAGCAAGACGAATCACCCGATACTCCGATACAGAGACCCTGTTTACAAAAGTGTGCGCGAACTTGCGATGTCATATTTCCATGAATACATAATGGATGACGGAACGAAATCATTACGGCGATTTTCTAAACCGTTTGATTTAAGCCGGTACGCTCCGGAGAAATGGGTCACGGAAGAAAAGGAATTAGATTGGCTGGTAGAGGCGCTTGACGGAAGCAGGCATTTTGATGTCGCCCCGCAAAAGGCAATCAGGAAGCTCCGTAAGGCCTCAAATTTGGAAGTGAGGGCAATCAATAACACCGAGTGGCCTTCCCCTGCTAGAGGCTAGCAACTCTGCCTAGAGGTAGTTCTCCGGATTCAAATAAGCGGACAGAGGCGCAATTGGCATTACGGCGCTGTAGCATGGAGTTTTCTTGTTCGTTGCATCTCCCAATTTCATAACTTGCGTCGCGGAAGATACGTACACGCCAAAATGCAGATGCGGGCCGGTAGCGTATCCTGTTTGTCCGCTATACCCTATCACTTGTCCTGTTGCAACGGATTGCCCGGCCGAGATGCCGATTTGCGAAAGGTGGGCGTAAATAGTATCAAGTCCATTGTTGTGTTTTATAAGCACCCATTTGCCGAAGGAATAGCATCCTCTCACAGAATCGGTGTTGCCAGTGCCAACGACGACGCCGGATAACGCCGCTTTGACGGGCGTCCCGATTTGTGCAGCAAGGTCAATGCCGTTATGACCTTTGCCGTTGTATGCGCCGGCTCTAGCGAAAGCCGTATTTCCAAAATGTTGAGTAATCCTGACTGCATCCAATGGCCACCTTATGATTCCTTTTCCGGCTTTCAAGATATCCGCCTGGCTGACCGTGTACTGTAATTTTGACTGCAGGTCGCTCAAGGCCTGTTCAAACGCGGCTTCTTGCGCCATTTTTTGCGCAATGATGTTTTGGTACGTGGATTCCTGGGCTTTGGTTTGTGCCAGAAGCTCTTTTTGCGCCTTGACCGTCGCATCAAGAGAACCTTGCTGTACGACGAGCGTCTTCTGCTGTTTTAGCAATTGCTCGCGTTTTTGCTCGGCGGTTGTCTTTGTTTTTGACAGGGATGCTTTTTCGCCTGCAAGGCGCGCGATATCGTCCCGTACTGCTGTCTGAAGCTGGGAAATAGCTTCCGCGTCACCCCATGCATCTGAAATTGAATCAGTGGAAAGCAATGATTCCGCAAACGGTACTATCTCTGTCTGATTAAGCCCCCGGAGTGATTCCCCGAGAGATGCCTGGTATCCGCTGATGGAAGCTTCCTTGCTGTGAATGCCGCTGGCAAGTTGCTGGATTTGCAGTTGAGTGGAACTGATCTGTTTTTTCGTTACCGTAATTGAAGCGGTAATCTTTTTTCGCGAGATATCCAATTGCGACAATACATTCTGGAGCGTCTGTTTCTTTTGGGACGTCGTGTCCAGCTGTGCCTGGTATTGTGCTATCTCTTTATTGAGCGTTGTAATCTGTGAATTGTGCTCATCTATCTGTTTTTGCAATTCGTCGGTTGATTGAGCAAAGACCAAGCCCGGTACGACGATTAACGCGATGGCCACAGACGCGGCATATTTGGCAAAACCCACCGTCATACCGCAGAGAGTGCTCTAATTGCCGACGCCACGCGTTTAATAACACACTCTTTGCCGAGGACGGAGGCGATGAAAAACGGGTCCGGCGAACGGGCTAGTCCAGAGAGAGCATACCGGAACGGCCACAAAACCGCCCCAGTCCCCTCTTTCGTCGCGTAATTCCAGACCGATGCTTTTATTGTTTCCTGATTTCTGAATTGTGTTTCCGAAATATTCGCAAGAATTTCCCGCAAAGAGTTCAAATGTTTTATTGCTGATTCAGGAGCACTTTTCTTCCCCGGTATATCTATAGTGTTATACCTTGGTTCAGAAAAGAAGTAGTCCAATTCCCCATCATCAATTAATACACGCAGGTCTTTCCATACGGAAATTCTCTCACGGACCATGCCGTAGAGCTGTGCGCCCGTGCCGGAGCTCCATTTCAATCCGCGTTCCGAAACCATTTCTTCCATGATGCCGAGAGCTGCCTGTCCAAATTCTTCCGCCGGAATCTTTTGAAGATAATTACGGTTGAACCAACGCAATTTCTCAATATCAAATACTGCCCCGCTTTTATGCAAATCTTTGATATCAAATTCTTCTATCATTTCGGGAAGTGAAAGAATTTCTCTCTGCGACGCAGGCGTCCAGCCGAGTATTGCTATGTAATTAAGAAATGCTTCCGGAATATAGCCCTCTTCTTTGTAACTTCTCACTGCAGTGTCCCCTGTTCGTTTGGAAAGTTTTGACTTGTCTGCACCCAAAAGCAGCGGATAATGTGCATATTTTGGGCGCTCAAATCCTAGTGCTTCCTGAATGAGAATTTGACGCGGAGTGTTTGAAATATGGTCGTCTCCGCGAATCACATGCGTAATTTTCATTAGAGCATCATCTACAACGACTGCAAAGTGATAGAGCGCATCGTCCACGCTTCGCGCAATAACAAAATCGCCAAGCTCGGTCGTATCAAATGTTATATCGCCCCGTATGAGGTCGGTAAATGTAACGTTAGTGCCTGGGTTTTTCAAACGAACTACGCGTATCATGCGTCCGGCTTCCTTTTTGCTTTCTTCTTCGGAAACGTAAGCCTTGCCCAAATCTATCAGAGACCGGAGCGCTTCGCGGTACATATCCGTGCGCTCTGATTGCCGATAGAATTCATCCCAATCAAGTCCGAGCCAATGCAGAGAGATTACGATGTCGTCTTCAAATTCTTGCTTACCGCGCTCTTTATCCGTATCTTCACTACGAAATATAACTGTGCCGCTGTGCCTTCTGGCAAACAGGAAATTAATTATCGCCATTCTTGCGGTACCGACGTGACAGTTCCCCGTCGGACTGGGCGGAATGCGAACCCTGACGTCTCTTTCAGTCATAACGAGACTCTCCGGGGGTTCCCCCGTTAGAAGTCAGGTGTAAAAGATAATTTAAGAAATTATCTTTTACGTGCCCAACATACGAGCGATATGTCATTGGCGTCTCTATTGTTTCGCAGGATTTTTGCATATGTCCAGACTTCTAACGGGGTTCATGTTCCAGCGCTGTTTCGATGATTATTGTTGCCAGCTTCCGCGCGCTTTCGGGGCGCGCGAATTCAAGCGCAGCAGCGGACATCTTCTTTTCTATTTCAGGATTACCTGCGATGTGGTCAATCTCGGCGATAAGCAGGTGCGGCGTCACATTGCGCTGTTCCAGTACGACAGCGGCACCCGAGCGCGCGTACGAATACGCGTTTTCTTTTTGGTCATGCGAAATATCCTCGGGTATCGGAATAAGGATTGCAGGTATTCCCCACGAAGCAATCTCAAAAATGGAGCCGCTTCCGGCCCTTGAAACTATGAGAGAAGATATTCCCGCTGTCATTCGAAGCGCGAGCGTATTCAAAAGCCCAAACGCGCGGTACCTCTTGTCAAAGAAAGAATTCCGCAATATCAGTTTTGATATTTTTGCCGTCTCCTCCAGATTCGCAGTTCCCACCTGATGCACAACGTTGTATTTCTTTACCAGTTCCGGCAGGGCGCTTAAAACGACGTTGTTGATTGCTACAGAACCTTGCGAACCGCCCATGACAAATATGGTCGGTACGGATGATTCAAGCTTGAGGAACTCGTGCCCGCCTTCGTTGGTTGGCTTTTCTATCTCTTTTCGTATGGGGTGGCCTGTTCTTGCGATCCTATCCCGTACTCGTTCGGGAAATTGCGAGATGGCATCAGGATGAGCGAGTGCAATCCAGAGCGCAAATTTCGCCGACCACAGAGAAACTCTTCCCGGAGTGGCGTCCGCATCGTATATGATGACCGGAATTGCGAGCACGCGTGCCGCAAACAATGCCGGATATGCGGCAAAGCCGCCCGTTGAGAACACAACGTCCGGATACAGGCTGAAAAGCCGTGCGGTAGTGGTCAGTATTCCCCAAATGGTTTTGAAAATATCAAAAAAGTTCAGGATACTTCCGTACCGTCTCATTCTCCCCGCGGAAGTTGCGATATGGATAATATCGTGCTCGCGCAATGCCTCAACATCAAAAGCGCCGGGACCTATATAGTAGAGTTCCGGCTCTATCAGTGTTCGTTCTTTTGATATGTCCTCAATAGCTTCCGCCACCGCAATTAGGGGATAAAAATGACCTCCCGTTCCTCCGCCTGTGAGTACAATGCGCATGACGGTATTTTACCACGTGATTTTGGCGAAATCACCAAGTTTCGAATTTGCTAATTCGCATGCCGCGCCATCGTCCTTTAAAGCGCGGCCGTATTCCGGCTAACGAGCGGTGGAATGTTTGGATATATTCAAGAGAATGCCGGCACTTGCGAGCGAAACGAGCATGGCACTCCCTCCTTGGCTTACAAATGTAAGCGGTATGCCGGTCAGTGGTGCGACACCAAGCATTGAGGCGATATTTATAAAAGCTTCGCTCGCAAGATACATAGAAATCCCGACGCCTAAGAGTGCGCCGAATAAATCGGGGGCGCGGGAAGCGACTGTAAATCCGCGGAGCGCAAACGCAAGAAATAACACGACAATAGACGCGCTGCCGACAAAGCCCAGTTCTTCTCCGGCCACGGCGAATATAGAATCTCCCATCGGTTCCGGCAGGTACGTGAATTTTTGGACGCCTTGTCCGAATCCGCGCCCCGAAAAGCCGCCGGATCCTATCGCGATGAGAGACTGCCGTATCTGATACCCTTCAGCTTGTTGGTTTTTTGCCGGATAGAAGAAGGTGGCTACCCTGTCGCGAACGTATGGCTTTGTCATGATGATTGCTCCAAGAACTATTGGTATGATGCATGCTATTATCGCGATGTGTTTCCACGATACGCCGGCAGTGAAGTATATTGCGAGTGCGCCTAGGGTTATGACACCCAGTGTTCCTATGTCCGGTTGGAGCACTAAAACTACTGACGGAAGCGCGAGGATGGCGATTAATCCGCCTATGGTGTACCACATGGATTGTATGCGAGCGCGGATGGCAGAAAAATATGCCGCGGCCATTATCACAGTTCCCAGCTTCAGCGTTTCCGACGGCTGGAATGAAATTCCGGCAAATTCAATCCAGCGTTTTCCTCCGCCGTGCATCACGCCTATCTGCGGCAAAAAAACCAACGCAGTCGCAATAATGGCCAGCACAAAGAAAAACGGCGCAAATCGTTGCCATACTCGGTAATCCACAATGCTCGTGATGATGAGTGCTACGACGCCAATGCCGGCTCCCAGTACAAGATGATTGAAAACGACTGACGAGACATTTCCATTTCCGCGCCCGAGATAGCCAAGCGCCGCGGACGCGAAAATCATGCACCCGCCGATGAGAAGCGTGAAAATGAGAAAGGTCAGCGGTCTGTCAATGTGCGCAGTTTTTTTCATGTTAGTTCTTCTTGGCGAGTGTTAACGAGCTTAGAAGCAACTTGCACCCTGTTAAATGCGGCTTTGCCGCCACGCCTTCGGCGGGATTTAACAGGGTTAAGAAATTGTAATTCGCGTTGCTCATAACAATTTCTAAATTGAAACCAACGCAATAATTACTCCTGCAAAAGCGAACACGACCGATAGGATCCAGTAGCGCATGACGACCTTGTATCCTGGCCAACCAATCGCCTCAAAGTGATGGTGCAGCGGCGCTATGCGAAATAGCTTCTTACCGAGAAACTTTTTTGAGACAACCTGCGCTATATCAGAGGCGACCGTTGCAACAAGCAATCCGCCGATGATGGGCAAAACCAAAATCCCGACTCCGCCCCCAAGGTTGTCTGTCATGAACGCTATTACCGCTATAGTAAGCGTAAGTCCCATAGTTCCCGTGTCAGACATATAAAACCTCGCGGGCGGAATATTGAACCATAAGAACGCAAGCAGTCCGCCGACGACTGATGCACAGAAAGATGAAAGGTCTATTTGATTCTGCGCGAATGCAATGAGAGAATACGAGGCAAAGACAGAAGCGAATACTCCTCCGGACAAGCCGTCTATTCCGTCTATCACGCCGGATGCATACACTGCGAGCGACACCAGTACAAACAGCGGAATGATGAGCCATCCGATCTCAAAAGGCGCTCCGAAAGGAATATTTACGGCGGTAACACCCAGTTTGGACCAGAACCACCAGCCGATGTAAGCAGAAAGAACAACGACGATAAACAACCGGAGACGCAGCGGCATTCCCCTGCTCTCTGGGCGAATGACCATCATGTCGTCCATCAGTCCCGCAAGCGCCCCCACGATGAGCGCCGCGAGCGGTATCCATGTCTGATTGCGGCTTAGGAAATCCAATTTAAGAATTTCTGCGCTTGGTACGAATCGCGCAACGATAGCAATTCCTATGATGGTAAGCACAACGCTTCCCCACACGACAATACCTCCCATCCTCGGCGCCCGTACCTCGTTCTCTTCATGCAGACGGTAGAACTCTGAAGCTTGCGTGCCGTCAAGCGCGGTTTTCCCGGGGCTTTTTTTCCACGCCCTGTACTTGTACAGGTAATGGGTGAGGATTGGTGTCGCGAGAATTCCGATAACGAAAGCTGTAGTAGCCGGAACAAGAACCCGTACGAGGTCTGATATCATTTTCACATTGTACTTCCTTTACTGACCAGTTGCGAGAACTTCTTTCTGTTCCGCAACCGCAACTCTCGCATATGACACAAGCTGGCGCATATCCGAGAAGCGCCCCTCGCGCGTTGAGCCGAGCACCACCGCTACAATCGGATGCCCATAGCCCGCGTCAAAAACGACCGCGAGATTGCCTCCTGCGAGGTCCGTGATGCCCGTTTTTCCCATCATGATGCCCTGTATCTGTCCCTGCGCTTCATTGGTATTGAATGCTCTGGTAGTATTCTTGCCGTTTGCCGACGTCAATAACAAGCCGTCATCGGCGGTTTTACTGAATATGAAAAGATGTTCCGTGGCGGCATACGCAAAGAGCGCCGCAATGTCTCGTGCAGAACCGTATGCGCCGGAAAGAGTCGTACTGATATCAAGACCGCTTGCGTTGAGGAAGTATGTGCGAGTAAGACCGAGTTGCTCTGCGAGCGCATTCATGCGCCAAATAGCCGCAGAATTCTCCGGCGCATTCGGGTACTTCTCTCGTATTGACTCGTCGACCGCGCTCGCAAGGATTTCCGCACCCTCGTTTGATGAGGCAACGAGAGTGAAATCAATGATGTCTTGCACGCGCCACCTTTCGCCTTTTGCCAAGCGCTCCGCGCTTCCTTTGGGCGCCGTATCGCGAGGAATCGTTATCACTGTGTCTGGAGGCAAGGCATCGCTCACAACGAGAGCGAGGGGCACTTTTGCAAGCGACGCCAGCGGGAGTTGCGCATCCTGGTTCAGGGCGTATAGGGTTTTGTTATTTTTAAGGTCAATGACGATTGCTGCTTTTGCAACGAGAGACAGTTCGGCGAACGCGTCCTCCGTCTCGGCCGCTGATGCTGCCTGCGACTGTGGTTGCGCCTGTGCAATCGGACGCGGGTACTTGTGTTCAACGACTACCGCAATCGCCGCGAGGAACAGTAAAAAAAGTGCAATGATAGGAATCAGCCCGCGCCCAACCACCGATTCAACTTTCTCGCCTGTCGTCATCGCGTCAATCATAGCTGTGCGTCGGAATTCGTCCTCGTTGTTTCAAACGCCGCGAGTTCTCCGGTTATTTTTTCATAGTCCGGCAAGTCCCCTATTCTTGAGGCTCCAAGGTGTGCGAGCAGTTCAGCTGTCGGCCGATACAGGTACTCGCGCGAATCATTTGGATTTTCCGCGCGGAGTGCGAGACCGCGCGCAAGGAGCGTGCGCAAGGTGGTACTCGTGTTCACACCGCGAATATAATCAATTTGAGAGCGCGTAGAGGGGCCACGGTACAGCAAGATAGCAAGCACCTCGAGCCCTGCGTCTCCGATTTCGCGCTCGTGTTCCTTCTCGTTCTCGGCACGGATTGCCGGCGCGCACGAAGGGGCAACGGCCAGCGCTACCTCCCTGTCCGTCAGGACAAGCGTCACACCGCCTCCCTCTTGCCGCCTCGAGAGAGAAAGAAGCGCCGAGGCGAGATCTTCATCTGTGCACGAAAGAAGTTTTTTTAACCGAGCTCGTGCCATCGGCTCGCCTTCCGTAAACAAAAAAGCTTCGGCCTGTGATGCCAATTCCACGATATTTGTGCTTGTCCGTGATTGTGTTTCTACTTCCATAAATCTTTCACTATACTAGATTTCAGTTGCTAGTGGCTATACCCTAGTGGCTAGCTGCTACTCCCCGCGCCGTATTTCGGCGCCATAAGCGACTCGGTCGCCAGCGTGATGTCGCTGAAAATCCTTTCCTGCGTTGCGCTTATTGAACCGGAGCGAACCAGTTCCAGCATTGCGAGGAAGTATACAATAACCTCGTGCCTGTCGGCCGACCGTGTCAATTCGCTGAACCGGGCATGCACGGCTCCCGTCAGTCGCTTCTCAAGCCGGACAATGACCTCTTCAAGGGCCAAAACGGGAGACACAAGCACTTTTGCGGATTGGAGGACATTGGGCAATATGTTTATCATACGCATCATCGCCTGCACAATAGAGGTTAGACCGATTTGCCCCGGAGAAAATACAGGATCAGGCATCGGAGCGCGTTTGGGGAAAACGAGCGGTGCCGTGCCCCACGCACGACGCAGGAGTTTGGCGGATTTGCGAATAATGGCGTAGCGTGCAAGACGCCGCTCAAGTTCCTCCACGCTCTCGCGCTCGTCTTCGGACAACTCCAGCGAGGGCAGAAGCATGCGCGACTTTATCAGGAGCAGTGTTGAGGCAACGAGAACAAATTGCGCCGTTTCGCCTAAGGGGAGCGACGGAAGTTTTTCCACATACGAAAGATACGCGTCGGTCACCTCTGCGAGAGAAACGTCGGAAACAGAAAGCCGGCGTTCTTCTATAAGATTAAAAAGGGTCTCAAGCGGCCCGGTGAAGTTTTGGGTCGCAACGATGAATTTGCTCGTCATGCTTTTTTTCCGGCTTTAGTAACGCTAATTCCAAGTTCAAGAAGTTGTTCTTTCGTGAGCGGTTTTGGCGCTTTCATGACGGCAGTTTGGCCGCCGCGCGTCATTGGGAATGCCTGAACCTCCCGCAGATATTTCTCTCCGGTGAGCGTCATCAAAATCCTCTCAATCCCCAGTGCGATACCTCCGTGCGGGGGCGCACCATAGGTAAACGCTTTCAGCATATGTCCTACCCGCTCCTCTATCTCATATTCGGTGTATCCCATAATTTTGTAAACGCTTTTGAGATATTCAGGTTTG
Source organism: bacterium (assembly GCA_030648265.1). GTDB lineage: Bacteria > Patescibacteriota > Minisyncoccia > Phycocordibacterales > UBA2100 > UBA10103. Next base: position 37,457 of record JAUSHX010000010.1, on the reverse strand, counting down.
TGTTCGCGAATACTTCCTCCGCCGGTCTCGTAGCCGTTGCACACGAGATCGTATTGGCCAGTTAAGATTTCGCCAATCTTTTCTCCTTTCAGTAGCAGTGGCGCGTGCTCATCAATCGCCTTGGAAAAAGGATTATGCGTGAATGTCCATGTTCCCTCATCGGTCTTTTCGAAGAACGGGAAACGGTATACCCACGCATATGCGAGTATTCCACGCGCCCTTTCTTCCTCCGTACGGAGGTCAAATTTATCGGCGCCGAATTTCGCCATAGCTTTTGCGTAGGTAAATCGAGGGAACGGCGTATCCTTCACGGTAAAGCCCATCGCCTCTGAAACCTCAATCATCATTTCCTCCACGAGGTCCATCACATCGTTTTCCTCAACGAAGGACATTTCAATATCCACCTGCGAATGCTCAAAGCCGCGGTCTGCGCGCAGATCTTCGTCGCGCATGGCGCGCGCTATCTGGAAATACTTCTCAAAACCGCCAACCATCAGTAGTTGCTTGTATTGCTGGGGCGCCTGTGGAAGCGCGTAAAAGGAGCCCGGATGCAGACGGGACGGCACGACAAAATCCCGCGAGCCCTCCGGCGTGGACTCCGTGAGAAGCGGAGTCTCAATTTCGGTGAATGATTTTCTGAAGAGGAATTCCCGGACTCTACGTACAAATTCGCTCCTCATGCGGATATTTTTTTGCATCCTCTCGCTGCGGAGGTCAAGATACCGGTATTCAAGGCGCGTTTCTTCGCCAACGACGGACGTGTCGGATGTCACGTCAAACGGAGGGGTTTCGGAGGTATTTAACGTCACAATGCCTTCAATACGCAGTTCAAGGTCGCCGTTTTCCTTTCCCTGCTGGACATTTTTTTCTCCCCTTTTCACCACCTCTCCTGTTACTGAAACTACATATTCGGTACGCAGTGTTTTCGCCTCCTCCATTGCGGAGGAGGCGGGCAGGACGACTCCCTGAATAGTGCCGGTCGCATCACGGAAATCAAAAAAGACCATTTTACCCTGGTTGCGGCGAACAGAAACCCACCCAGAAATTGTGACCTCGTTACCGATATTGTCACGCAAATCTTTTATCAGTGTTCTGGACATACGTAGTATTTACGAGATTGAAACGCCGACTTTTTGCCTGACAACCAGCATCTTTGCCTCTGCCTGTTCGCGAGCTTTCTCTTTACCCCCTTTCAAGATACGAATGACGTCCGCATCGCTGATTGACCCGCGTCGTTCCCGCATAGGCGCCACGAGAGCTTCAATGTCGGAGGCAAGAGCATCCTTCACGACCTTGTACTTCCCTTTGTTTGTTTTATAGAGCGATGCAATTTCTGTCTCGTCCTTTACAAGCCGATGAATTGCATACACGTTTTCGGGGCTTTCCCCTTTTGAATCGGTAAGAATGCTCATCACGGCCTTTTGAATCTCATCCCTTGTTCCAAAAAGCGGAATGGTGTTGCCATAGCTCTTGCTCATTTTCCTGCCGTCTGTACCCGGCACGGCAACCGGATGGAGGATTTGTTCCCTTGGCTCTTTGAAAGTGTCTCCGTAAGCCTTGTTGAATTTCGAGGCCGCCTCGCGCGCGTACTCAACGTGCTGTTTCTGGTCCTGCCCCACAGGAACCACGTCGGTGTCGTACATGAGGATATCGGCCGCCATGAGCATTGGGTATGCAAAAAGACCTGCGTTCGCATCAAGCCCCTTTGATACCTTGTCTTTATATGCGTGCGCTTGCATGAGAAATGGGACTGTAACCATGCACTCCAGTATCCATGCGAGCTCCGTGTGCGCAGGAACAGCGGACTGCTGGAAAATAGTCGCGCGCTTCGGGTCCACCCCGATAGCGAGATAATCCCTGACAGCATTCAGTATGTTTTCGCGGAGTTCCGGCGCGTCTTTAAGCGTTGTGAGCGCGTGGTAATCAGCAACCATGAGCATGCTCTCGTACTCTCCATACATAGATACGAATGGCCGAAGCGCGCCCAAGTAGTTGCCTATGTGGAGATCGCCGGAGGGCTGAAGACCAGTGAAAAGTCGTTTCTTTTGCATCGGTTAAATATACCAGAAAATAAGGCCAGTTCTAAACTGTGGAGAGTATCTGTTGCCAGGGTTTATTCTGCAAGCACGACGCCAGCTTTTCTTGCGATTTGTTTAATCCAACGCTCATGGCGTGTTAACTGCTCGCTCATCGCAGCATATTCTCGGCGGAGCTCCTGAAATTCCGTAACGAGTTTGTCTACGCCCTGCACCAGTCGTTCAAGCGTTTCTTCCATACTGTCGATTCGTGATACAAGCACACTTATGTGCTGATTAGTACTTACGACAACGGTCTCAATCCTATCAAAACGCGCATCAGTCCCTTTCAGTTCTTGCTGAACTATGCCGCGGATGTCCTTTTTCGTCGGAAAGACAGCTTTCAGTTTCTTGATGTCTGTATCTTTCAACATAAGGTCGATTGTACTACACGGCAGGAAGTTCAACAATAAACCTTGAACCTCTGGCCTTCCCATCCGATTCGGCCCAGATTTTGCCTCCGTGCGCTTCCACGATTGATTTGGCGATGTAAAGTCCGTATCCGGTTGAGTGCACGTTTACTTTTATTGAATCGGAGCCGTGGCCGCCTTCCGTAAATAACTTTTGCATATCTTCCGGAGAAATGCCGACGCCGGTATCTGTAACGGTCATTCGGAGTGCAGAACCATTTTTGGTTAGCTCTACGCTCACGTTTCCGGAAGGCGTGTAACGGATAGAATTGTCTATCAAGTTCCGTATTACGTGCCGGCGTAATTTGTTCTCATCTCCATTGATTGTTGCCGGACCGCCCGTGCCGTTTGTATATTCTAGAGAGATTCTTTTTTCCTGTGCCATTGGTTTGAGAGAATTCACGACATCCTGAATTGCGGAAGAAAGATTGAAAGCTTTTTTGTCGTATGCGACAGTTCCCTTTTTCAAATTGGATGCGTCAAGTATGTCCATAACAGTCTCCACCCCCCTGCGCGTGTCTACAAGCGCCGAAGCCGCCATTGTTTTCAATGGTTCAGAGACAGCCCCGTAATCACCTTCTGTAATTGCGGCAAACCCCGCTTCGTTCTTCGTGAGATACCCCTTTACCTCATGGCTGATGAAGTGTAAAAGCCCTTCCTGTTGGTGATTCACCACCTCCAATTCCTGCTCCTGTTTTTGAATCAGTTCGCGCTGTGCAACTTCACGCCGAACACTCCTAATGAGCAGGGCGCCGATGATGAGAGAGAGGAAGAATAAAAGGGCGTTGAATAATTGTTCTTGCCGGTCCACTGCCAACATCGTTCTCAAAAAAGTAACGATCCAAAGAAGCGAAATGAGGAGCTCAGTTACTATGACTTTTGCGTTGAACAATTTCAAGCGAAATACGGAATATGTTATTAATACCGCGATTGAGGTGGTGAAGAGCGGTCCTGTCCACAAGTAGCTATAGTCTCGCAGGAAGGGAGATGCAAGCACGAGGTTGTAATACATTCCACCGAGTCCGGTTATAGTCACGCTGAGTGAGATAACCAGAAGCTGTAAACGCGTGATTCCTTTAGCGTAAAAGTACTTCGTCCATGTGCGGATAAGTCCTCCTACATAAAAAGATACGAACATAAAAGCAAATAATAGATATTCGGGAATACCAAGTTCAATCTGCCTGCCCCAGGAGTACACATGCAAACTACGTGCCAAAAACGATGGTATAAAAAGCGCCAATATGTAAAGAATTGACGAACATATAGTTATAGACAATGTATATTTGCTCGGCATGCTCTCTTCAGGAAAAGCGATTGAGAACAAGTAGAAACTCATTCCGACTGTGAGGGCTGCGGCATAAGTGATTTTGCCGAAGATGAGAGCTAATTGGTCGGACAGAGCCAGTTCAAACCCTATAAGGGCAAGCGCCCAAAGAGACAGCGCGCTTAAGAAAATGCTGAAGAATAGATTTGTCGGTTTTCCCCCGCTTCCGCGCAGAATCAGCACCATCAGCCCTAAGTTAAAAAGAGCTGTCATGGCAAGCAGGCTGTTTGTGACGCTAAGCATATATTCCTAATACAATGTCTTGTTATGGTATCACGTACTAAATGTTCGTTTGACTTGATCGCTTAGTCATGGCATTATCGCAGTAGGCCCGCAGGGGCATTCATAGTGTAGCATTTGAGCGGCCAGAGCCGCGTAAGGAGATAGCATGAAAGTCGAGAGTGTGGCAGTGGCCCTTCCCTCCAGGAAGGTTACGAATCACGACGTGCTCCAGGAAATTAGTTCCAGAAGCGATGAATTTTCGGACAATTTGCCAGCCACTCTAAGGCTCATTGAACGGCTATTAAAAGGCAGTGGTTCGGATACTCGCATGTGGCTTGGACACAATGAGTCATCACTTGGACTCACCGTCCAGGCAAGTAAGGAGGCGATGGACAAGTTGGTCGATGACAACAAAATCGACCTTCTAATTGTCGCTGGAGTGCACTCCGAGCTCGTCGAGCCATCAACAGCCAATCTTGTTGCCCACGAACTTGGCCTAAACACCGTTGAATGCTTCGATTTAAAAGAAGCATGCGACGGGTGGATGAAGGCTGCTAAGGTGGCAGAGGCGCTGATGAATATCGGGGGCTATCGGCGGGTAATGATTGTAAACCAGGAGTTTAGTCTGACGCACAGCGACACCCTCGCTAAACTCTTCAAGTTTTCGTCGCGCGAGCAACTTGAATGGCGTTTCCCGACGCTCACCATCGGAGAAGCGGCGACGGCGACGATTCTTGTGCAGGACTCAAATCCCTGGCTTCATTCAAACACGACGCAGAATGATTTGTTCGATTTATGCACAATCACGCCTCCGTGGTACGGTGCTCATCCAATATCCTCACCACGCATTGCCAAGGACGGACCAGGGCTGTTTACTTCCTACGGGGCCGAACTGCGACTTTACGGACTTCCCTTTATCGTGGAGGAGTTCCAAAAGTTCGGAATAAAAGCCGAGGACGTGGACATCTTGTTTACCCATAGCTCTTCAAAGAGCGACTGGGCGGAGGCCGCTACACAAATGGGACTTGGCAACAAGATATACGACATCTACGCGAGTTGCGGAAATGTCGTATCGGCGGCGATTCCGGCGGCGATGGCACTCGCACTGAAAGATGGTTCACTCCGCCGTGGAATGCGAGTTCTCGCCGCGGTTGCCTCAGCGGGAATGTCGTTCTCGCTCGCATATTTCCGGTTCTGACGCACACTATACTGATGTCGCCATCAAGTGCGACCGGTAAACGACTAGATGGCCACTTCTCGCAAGGGGGGTGGCCATTTTTTTAATCTCTCACAAACGCAAGTGCGGCGAATGAGCCGGCTATCCACCAAAAGCGATATGCCTCGCCGAAAATCGCCTGTATCTGCGCGCCGAAGTGCCAGACTGATTGAAGCTCCGGAACTTGCAACCATACTACTATTGCGACAGCAGTTGCGGCAATACCCGCCACGATGGCCTGTATGATTTGCCCGCTGTCGGTTGCATCAGGAGCGCTCATTCTGCGCACAAGTATGTATGTGACGACAAAAACAATCCCGAAAAGAAGAGCCTTAAGGACGGACGATGTGAATTGTTCAGTGACACCAGACAAGAACTTTGCATGAGGAAGTTCCGCGACGATAAAAAGAGTGGCCGGTAGAGATAACGCAAAAGAGGTGGCTCTTCCAGACCCGGAGCGCATTGCGTCAAATGCAACAATAATCGCAAAAACAGCAATTATTATCCAATCTATTGGAATGTGGCTGAAGAAAACATTTATTGGAGCCATGTTCGTGATGAACCATTTTGATTCAAGTGTTACTATACCCTATCCCCTAAAACCTAGCCCCTAGTCTTACAGCCCCTCCTTGCGCAGTTGCGCAATAAGTTCGCTCGCCGTGCGCGAGAGTTTCTTCGGAAATTGGATATCAACCCGCACCAATAAATCCCCGCGCGAGCCCCTGCCGTGCGGGACCCCGCGCTCACGCACACGCAGAAGTTCTCCGTGTGCGACACCCTGCGGGACGCTGACAGAGAGCGGGCCGTCAAGCGTCTCAACCTTAAATTCACCGCCCAAGAGCGCATCGGTAAGCTTCAGATGAAGAACCGTCAAAAGATTGTTTCCTTCGCGGGTAAATGCCCTGTCGGCCTTGACATGCAGTTTGACATAGAGATCGCCGGCGACTCCTCCTGCTGCGGCCTCGCCTTTCCCTGGCATGCGTATCATTTCACCGTCTGATACTCCGGCAGGAACGATGACATGGATTTCTTCTTCCCTCTTCGCGATGCCCTGTCCCTTGCAGATGTCGCACTGGTGTTCCGGCACCTCGCCGCGGCCTAAACAGCGCGGGCACGTGCGCGTCGTTGTGAAATTGCCAAAGAACGTATTTCGAGCTTCGCGAATGTTACCCTTGCCGTTGCACGAACTGCACGTTGTGCGCTTTGTTCCCTTTTTGGCGCCCGTGCCGTCGCATGCTCCGCACACGCTCATTTTGGCGATTAGCATCCTGCGTTCAGTACCGAATATCGCTTCGCGGAACGGCAGTTCAATGTCTACTGAAATGTCGCGGCCTCGCCTTTTGCCCGCTGTGCCTCTTGCACTACCTCCGAAAAATTCTCCGAAAATGTCACCGAGGTCAAACTCCTGATCGCCGAAGTTCGCGCCCCCCTGCGCGAAATCAGAGAAATCGAATCCGCCTCCGAATCCGCCGGCCTGCTGGCCTCCACCGGCGAATGTTTTTCCATACGTATCGTATTCCGCGCGCTTTTTCTTATCGGAAAGCACCGCGTACGCCTCGCTCGCCTCTTTAAATTTCTTCTCATCCCCGCCTTTTTTATCGGGATGGTATTTATGCGCGAGTTTTCTGAATGCTGATTTTATTTCTTCCTCACTTGCCGTCTTGGTGATCCCAAGTATATCGTAGTAATTCTTCATACGGTGATTATAGTCGAATGTTTCCAAAAGAAAAGTCTTTCATGAAGTTGTCAGCGCGAGTTACCATTAGTGTACATATGTACACTAATGGTCACATATATGCTGTCCGAACACTTTTTATTTTTGAGGCGGAGTTTCTTCCGGCGGCTTCTGCTCTCCGCCCTGTGGGGGTTCCTGTGGCGGGGGATTTTTTGACATTGCCTCCCCAATCGCGCTCATGGCCGTTCCGAGCGCATCGGACGCGGTTTTGATTGCAGTAGTGTCCGTACCCGCGCGCGCTGTCTTAAGCGCCACTATCTTCTCCTCTACATTTTTTCGGATGTCTTCGCTCACCTTTTCACCATGTTCTTTAAGCGCTTTTTCCGCGGCGTACTGAATCTGGTCCGCGGCATTTTGCGCCTCCACGAGCTCGCGTTTTTGTTTGTCGGCATCGGCGTTAACATCGGCATCTTTGCGCATTTTCTCAACCTCGGCATCCGTGAGGCCGGAGCGCGCTTCAATGCGGATTGACTGCTCTTTTCCGGAAGTCTTATCTTTTGCGGTAACGCTCAAAATACCATTTGCATCTATATCAAACTTGACCTCAACCTGGGGCATTCCGCGCGGAGCCGGAGGTATTCCGTCTAGGTTAAACCTTCCTAGTGATTTGTTGTCTCCCGCCATCGGTCTTTCTCCCTGCACAATGTGAATTTCCACAGATGGTTGGTTGTCGGATGCAGTGGAAAATACCTGCGAACGTGACGTGGGGATTGTCGTATTGCGTTCTATTATCTTTGTGGCGACGCCTCCCAATGTTTCTATTCCCATTGATAGAGGGATAACGTCCAGAAGGAGAACATCTTTGACGTCTCCCTGAAGGATTCCACCTTGGATGGCTGCACCGATGGCGACCACTTCGTCCGGATTTACCGTCATGTTGGGTTTCTTATGGAAGAAATCTTCAACGGCTTTTTGGAGCGCCGGCATGCGCGTTTGTCCTCCCACAAGAATCACTTCATTCAAATCCCCTATCTTAAATGGAGACGCGTCCATTGCCCGATTCGTGATTGTCATCGCCTGCTGGATAAATTCACCGGAAAGGTCCTCCAATTTTGCCCGTGTCATTTTCACGAGCAGGTGGCGCGGACCGGATGAGTCGGACGTAATGAAAGGGATATTTACCTCGGTTTCTTTGGCCGTGGAAAGCTCAATCTTTGCCTTTTCCGCCGCTTCATCAAGGCGCTGGCGCGCGAGAGGGTCATTGCGCACGTCAATACCGGATTCCTTTTTAAATTCATCCGCAATCCATGTCATTATCTTCTGGTCAATATCTTTTCCGCCTAGATGGCTGTCGCCGTCCGTTGAACGCACCTCAATGACGTCATCACCAACCTCCAGAACAGAGATATCAAAGGTTCCACCGCCGAAATCAAATACAACGATTTTCTCATTCTTTTTCTTATTAAATCCGTAAGCAAGCGCCGCCGCGGTTGGCTCATTGATGATGCGCTTCACGTCCAGTCCTGCGATTTTCCCCGCATCGCGCGTAGCCTGTCGTTGAGCATCGTTAAAGTATGCGGGCACGGTAATGACAGCTTCAGTAATTGTTTCACCGAGCTTTGCCTCGGCATCCTGTTTCAGTTTCTGCAAAATCATCGCCGAGATTTCTTCGGGACGGAACCATTTCTCGCCCATGTGAACTTCAATTCCCCCGTTATCTGATTTCCGGATTTCAAAAGGCACTGCTGCGCGGTCTTTCTCAACAGCTTTTTCGTCAAAAGAATGCCCGATAAAGCGCTTTATTTGGTATACCGTATTTTTAGGGTTGGTAACTCCCTGTCTGCGCGCCAAAAGCCCTACGAGCTTTTCTCCCGTCTTTGAAATTGCGACTACCGACGGCGTTGTCCGCGCGCCCTCTGCGTTCTCTATGATTTCCGGTTCCCCGCTTCGCACCACTGCGACTGCGGAGTTCGTCGTTCCCAAGTCAATGCCAATTATTTTTCCCATGTTAGAGATTCTTAATGAATGATAATGAGTTTAGAAGCTCTTACACCCAGCACCTTTCGCGAAAGGTGCTGGGTTAAGAACTTGTAATTTGCTCTGCTCATAACAATTTCTGAATACATAAATTCTCTGAGTTATTTTGTCAACTAGAAAGTCATTCTATTCTTTATGAGCGACAATCGCAACCTGTGCGGGGCGAATTATGTTGCCCGCAGATTTGTAACCGCGCCGCAAGATTCTTGCAACACTGCCCGACTCCCCATCCGCATCAATTTCTTGCACTGCCTCATGGAGTGTCGGGTCAAAAGCATCTCCAATTTCCGCGTAGGCGGTCACCCCTTGATTTAGAAGTGCCGTAATAAGTTGCGCGCGGACATTTTCCATTCCTGTCCTCCAATTTGCGTCCATCTGTGCCCATGCGTCGCTCGCTATTGCCATGTCAAAACTGTCAAGCGCGGGAATAATGTCCTCAACAAGAAAATCGCGCGCGCGATTTCCTACCCGCTCGGCTATGCTCGCAGCTTCCTTACGGGCGTTTATGGAATCGGCCTTGCATCTCTGCCAGCCCACAAGATATTCCCGCTTCTCTTCTTTGCACTTTTCCAGCTCGGCTCTCAATTTCTTGAGTTTATTTGCCAGAGTTGCTGAACCATTTTCCTCGCCTTCCAATTCAAAATCACCTTCTTTGATTTCTACCTGTGTTGCTTCTGGATTTTTAGTTAAATCCGATTTTTTCTCATCTTTCTTACTCAAACTCATGGATGGGGAGTATAACACAAAAATAGGTTCTAGGTTTTAGGGACTAGCTGCCAGGAAATCCGGAAACAGGAAATACAAAACAAAAACTATCGTTTTGACCACTGTGGGGCACGGCGGGCTTTCTTGAGGCCGAACTTTTTGCGCTCTTTCTTTCTCGGGTCGCGTTTCAAAAATCCTCTTTGTTTCAAGTCTTTACGGAATTCCGGAGTTATTTCGGTGAGTGCGCGGGAAATCGCGTGGCGCACTGCAACTGCCTGTCCTTTGTGTCCGCCGCCGGAAACGTGTACGGAAACCGCGTAGGTGGAGCCGGTCGTGGTGAGAGATTCAAAAGCTGTTTTTACAAGCGCCTCAAGCGGGAAATATTCCGCCGCGGTTTTGCCGTTCACCGTCATTGAAGAACTCTTTGCGGGCGTAAGACGGGCGCGGGCACTTGCCGTCTTTCTTCGTCCCACCGCTTCAACGTATCGTTCTTTGGTTGCCATATGTTAGAGATTCTTAACGAATGATAATGAGTTTAGAAGCTCTTACATCCGACACCACTTTTGATATCCGGCAGTTCCTGCCAATAAATGCTGGTAGTGATTGAGTGTAATAGTATTGCATATTTTTTTGAAGTTTCAAAAGTGGTGTCGGATAAGGATTCTCAAGTGTACAATTGTTCGCTTCGCTCCAATTCTACACGACAATCCTTAGGTTTTTCATTCTGCCGACACGAAGCGTATTGCGCGGGAGCATTCTTTCTATCGCGCGGCGCAGCGGTTCTGCGTGGCTCTTGCGTATCTGCAGCTTGCCGAGAGCCTCCGTCTTCAAACCTCCCGGATAACCTGAATACGAAGTGTATTTCTTGCCGAGCTTTTTCTTATCGGTGTTAATTAATTTTGCCGCATTTATAACAGTTACCTGCACCTGTGATGCGATATTAGGCGTATAGCCTGCTTCGGTCTTGCCCATGAGCGTCTTTGCCGCTTGAGAGGCAATACGCCCCAAGCTTTTCCCTGCTGCATCTATAGTATATTCGGATTTTGTAGCCATACAATTATTTCTTCAATTATTTTTCATCGGCGGAGACTAACTCTATACGGGCGGATTCAATGGCGCGCTTCCCCACTCTTCCCAGTCTGATGATGCGGGTATAACCGCCGACACGGTTTTTAAACATGGGCGCAAGGTCGCCGTGCAACTTGAGTACCACATCTGCCGCCCCGCCCAACCGTGAAGAAATCTCGCGGCGTGAGGCGACGGTGTTTTGCTTGCTCGCTGAAATAATCTTTTCCACGAATGGGCGCAGTTCTTTAGCGCGTGCGATAGTCGTTGTTATTCCCTCGGAAAGGAGGAGAGAGCGGGCCAAACTTCGCAGTAATGCCGTACGCTGCCCCGTCTTTCGTCCGAGTGTACGCGTTTTCTTGTGGTGCTTCATGTTAGTTTTTGTTACGAGCGTAGCGAGCTTAGTAAATCTGATATCCCTTACCACTTTTGCCTTTCTGATGGCAAAAGTGGTAAGGGATAAAGAACTTGTAATTCGTTTCACTCATAACAATTTCTTTATTGCGACCGCAGGGTAAGCCCGAGGTTAGAGAGTGCGCGCTTAATATCCTGAAGTCCTTTCTGCCCCAGTCCTTCAATTGAAAGAAGGTCGTCTTCACGCTTGCGCACCAGTCCCCCGACAGTCCTGATAGAAGCATTGTCCAAAGCATCCGTAACTCTCTGCGGCATGTTCAATTCAGTGATGCGGGTTTTGAGAACTTCCGCATCCGGTGCGGCAGTTCTTTCCTCGCGCCTTGAATCACGCGATGAACCGGTCGAAACGAGCGACTCACGTTCCTCAACATCTTCCTCCTTGAAACCGACGACGGCTTTCAACTGGTGAATCATTGTCTCTATAGAGCGTTCAAGCGCTTCGCGCGGAGCAATGGTGCCGTCCGTCTCAATGAGAATGCGGAGACGGTTAAAATCGGTTCTGTCCCCGACGCGCATATTCTCAACCTCGTAATTTACGCGGCGAATCGGTGAGAAAATCGCATCCAATGCGATGGTCCCCACGTCCACACGCTCCTTTTGATGCACTTCTTTTGGGATGTACCCGAGTCCGCGCTCCGCGCGAAGTTCAATCTCCAATGTGACTTTTCCGCTGACATCTGCGATGTGGCTTTCCGGATTCAGGACCTCAACCTGGCCCGGGAGCTTCAAATCTGCTGCGGTGACCGCCTTTGGTCCCTTCACGTGAAGAGTAATAGTTTGCGGCTCATCCGTAACGAGCTTGAGTCGGATTTTGCGTATATTAAGCAGTATCGTCACTACATCCTCCTTCACGCCCTCTATCGTAGAGAATTCATGCGCAACTCCCGGGATTTTTACGTGCGTTATTGCGGCACCCGGTAGCGAGGAAAGAATGATTCGGCGAAGAGAATTTCCAAGTGTATAGCCGTAGCCCGGGTACAGGCCGTCGATTTCGTACGTTCCGCTTCTTTCAGACTCTGAAACAACGCGAGGCTTGGAAGGAAGTGCAATGTGATAGTCGGACATAGTAAATAGAAAAAATCTGATTAGCAAACGCTGAATAAACTACTAAAATAACCTTTTGAATAATATGGAAAGCGAAGTGATAAAAAACGGGTGCAATTATAACACTATCTGCTGTAAAACTCAAATACCGTTGAATAATCAATCCCGCTTCCCGCACCTGTGTGGCTCGGCTCTCCAACGACCTCTGCTTTCATAAGCGACGGGTCAAGAACAATCCACGTAGATTTAATGCCGCTGGCGGCCTGCTCGGGGTCAGTCAGTTTGGCAAAAAGCGCGCTTCCGCGGCTCCCGTCGCGCACCGCAACAACATCTCCCTTGTGTACCTGATACGAAGGGATCGTAATCTTTTTGCCGTTTATGGTTATGTGCCCGTGAGAAACCATTTGTCGTGCGGCTCTGCGAGTTCCGGCGATTCCTGCCCGATACGTCGCATTGTCGGCCCGCATTTCAAGAGATTTGTGGAGGGCCGTTGCGGGATCCGCCTCCGCAAACGCACTCTTTGCATAATTTGAAAGCTGTCTCTCGGAAAGTCCGTAGGTGAATCGGACCCGTTGTTTTTCCAAGAGCTGGCGTCCGTAGTCGGAAGGGCCTCGTTTGCGGGAAGTCTTTGAATTTTTCGTACGGGCCTCCGAAAGAGCGAATTTTTGCGATTGCGTCTGTTCAAAAATCCCCGCACCCAAGCGCTTGGCGATCTTATACTTTGATTTTATTTTTAACATGTCTTAGATTTAGTTAGTGAGCGAAGCGAGCTTAGTAAATCTTAGACCCCACACCACTTTTGAACCCCATCGGTTTTTGCCGGTAGGTTCGGACTGCGATTGTCTTCGGTAGTCTTGCATAATCATCATAAGTTTCAAAAGTGGTGTGGGGTTAAGCAAAATATAGTCGTTACACTCCTTATTTTTCTAAATTCTTCGTGGCTTTGGCGGACGCGGGCCATTGTGCGGAATCGGGGTGTCATCCGATATGCGCAATATATCGATTCCCTTTCCGGCAAAAGCCCGCAGGGCAGATTCGCGACCGGCTCCAACTCCGCGTATGACCACCACTACCTCTTTGATACCTATAATGTTTGCCTTATCCCCGACGATTTCTCCCACCTTGGCGGCCGCAAAAGGAGTTCCTTTTTTGGCTCCTGAAAAACCGAGAGCTCCGGAAGATGACCATGCCACGGTGTTCCCGCTCTTGTCCGCAAGAAGAACTTTTGTGTTGTTATACGTCGCATGAATATTGAGAATACCCGAAGTGAGATTCTTCTTTGCAACGCGCGCAAGAGACCGGGATTTGAGCCCGGCGTCTACACTGCCGCCTGATTTTCTTATGATTCGTTTCTTTCCCATGTCTTAGATTTTGTTAGTGAGCGAAGCGAGCGGAGTTATTCTTAGATCCGACACCACTTTTGAACCCCATCGGTTTTTGCCGATGAGTTCTGATTGTAATTGTTTTTGGTAATTTTGCATAATTATCTTGAGTTTCAAAAGTGGTGGGGGGTAATGAAAAATATAGTCGTTGCACTCCTTATTTTTCTATTATGTCTTTTCAAGCTTTCGCTTCCCTGACGTCATCGTTTTGCGGACATTGCCGCGGGTTGTGCGGGAATTCGTTTTCGTTCTCTGACCTCTTGCGGGAAGGTGCTTTGCGTGCCGAGATCCGCGATACGATTTGATATCCTTGAGCCGGCGTATATTGGAACTAATCTGGCGCTTGAGTTCGCCCTCAACGGCAAACTTCTCTATTGTTTCGCGTAGCGTTGTCTCTTCGCGTTGGGTGAGCTCCGAGGGACGTTTTCCTGCGTCAATTCCAAGTTGCGACAGAACGTGAAGCGCACGCGAACGGCCGACGCCATAAATGGCGGTAAGCGCTATTCCGAGGCGCTTATTTTCCGGCACAGTGACTCCTGATATACGAAGCATATCTTAGATTTAATTAGTGAGCGAAGCGAGCGGAGTTATTCTTAGATCCGACACCACTTTTGAACCCCATCGGTTTTTGCCGATGAGTTCTGACTGTAATTGTTTTCTGTAATTTTGCATAATTATCTTGAGTTTCAAAAGTGGTGTCGGATAATGAAAAATATAGTCGCTTCGCTTCTTATTTTTCTATTATCCCTGCCTCTGTTTATGGCGTGGGTTTGAACAGATAACCAAAAGACGCCCGTGGCGCTTTACGTGTTTGCAGTGCATGCAAATTTTCTTGACTGATGCCTTGACCTTCATGTTAGATTTTCTTAACGAGAGATAACGAGTTTAGTAAATCTTACACCCAGCACCTTTCATGTGACATTCGCCACTGAACTGCGGTATGGTGTCTGTTTTGTAATTAATATCCATTCAATAATTTGACGTCAAAGGTGCTGGGTTAAGAAAAATATAGTCGCTTTGCTCCTTATTTTTCTAAACTCTTCGTGTTATCCGTGCGCGGCCTCCATATGGATCAAGGTGAACTGAAACCCTGTCCCCTACCAAGACCTTTATTCTGTGCAGACGCATCTTTCCGGCCAAGTACGCGAGTACGAGTTCTCCGGACCCCATTCTCACGCGAAAAAGCGTATTAGGAAGAGCCTCTTCAACGACTCCTTCTACAGACTCTTGTTCCGCCATATCTGCGCGAGTGACAATATCAGCTTCATGCTGCCGCGTCAACCCCTAACGACAAGTTTTTATGCATGAGAGGTGCATCGGGCCGCCTGTAGAAAAACTTATTGTGCCGCTTGGACGGGAACAAACTCGATAGTGATATCGGATTGAGATGCGGGGAACGTCCCTTTCCAGAAAGGTTCAATTCGTGCCCGTGCTTCCTGGATGCTTGGAAAACCATTTATAATCCCTTCAAATGCGCTCTGGTCGCGTCCTGCAAGCGCTTGAGAAAGCGAGGCCGAATCTACATTCCACACGAGTACCGCATTGCCTGTCAGCGTAAAATCAATCGGTCCAGTGCCGAGAGTTTGAGCCGTGTTTGTACTGCCCTGCCCTGCCACCAGTTTTTCCAAACCTACTATCTTGAAGCTCGCGCCATCCGTATTTTCCCCTACTCCATGCGCGGCTATTTGAGCAAAAGCGTCAGCGGATAGAACGGGGATTTCCACGCGCGCTTTTTCATGGATACGTACTCCGCCACCGGCCTCTGTGGTTGGCGGAAGCGATTCGTATGTAATGCGGATCAAATCAGGAAACACCGTTGCCGCCGCACTGGCGAGAGAGCGCGCGCTTTCGTGGGACTTGCTCTCCATCCTTCCGCGAACCTCGGCTTTTGCCGAATCAAGAGCGCCTTTTGCGACACCCGGCCTATCTCCCACAAATCCACCGGTGAATGCCAATGTGGAGCGCGCATATACACGGGAATACATATCAGGACTGGTCTTCAGGCCCGGCAGAGTGAATTTATCCACGGGGCCTATGTTGTACTGTTCCCCGGCCTGGTCCGCAACAACGGTTACTGTCACTGAACCGGGTACTGAACCTTTCTTTCCCGGAATTACTACTGTCGCAGGAACTCTGAAAATGAGGCCGGCAGGAGTTGCAAACCGCGTATTCTTGATGAGGCGCACGGAAGAAGGTGAATATTCGTTGAAAACTACTATTGTTCCGCTTGCTCTGTCTTCTGCGTGTTCGGTCCCGCTTGATGCCACGACAGCCGAGTCCTCAATATCATTTGCGATAACGGTGTAGGATAACGTTCCTGTAGCAGCCGAGGTTGAAGGGTATGCGATGAAATGCACGGACTGGTTAAACACGATTGGGCGCGAACGGGGCGTCACTGTAATCGTCGTGCTTCGAAAAGCAAAAAGTGCAAGAACACCGAGTACAACGACTGACACGGCCGCAATGACCCAAATCCAAACCCGCTTTTTGCCATCCAATCGCGGTTTTCCGTATGGGACCTGTGTGGCGCCCGAAGACGCCTCTCTTACGTCACCTGACATGGCACGAGTCCGCGGAGCGCGGGGGTTGACAGTGATATTTCGTATAGATCGCTCCCCTCCGGCTTGCGCTTCTCCTTTTGATTGATTTTCATTTCCGCCACCTCCAAATGAACTTCCGGATTTCCCCGCGTCGGGTTGCAATATGTCCTGAAAATAATCTTTAACCATAGGGGATTTGTATTTAGTATCTGGTATTTAGTATATCGTATAAACACAGCTCAAATAATCAAACACGGGGTCTCAACACCATTTCCATACTATATACCATATACTATATACCATATACGGTCTCATGTGGATTACTCCTGCGCGCCACCGAGCGCCGTTCCGAGCGTGAGCCATGCGTCAACTTTTGGACTCGGATGTTGCGCGACTGAAGCCCCTAAATCTCCCGCTCCGAGAGTGTGGACTGCAAATTGCCTTGTTGTGACGGTGAATTGGCCGAAATCAATGCGAGAAAAGAAGTTGTTCATCCATGGCGCAAAATCCGGATTGACGATGAGTACGAGGTCGTTTGGCAGACGGCGGACGGACATCAGCTTTCCGAATGCTTCTCCGAAGATTTTCACAAGTTCTGTCTCAACGCGGGCGAGCGATGCATTCAACTGGTCACAGGCCGGAGTGTTGCACGCATCGCGGGAAACCATTCTCATGAGCGAAAGTGTTTCTTCGGCCATGCCGTTTCCCACAATGCGTTTCAATATCGTCCTTACTCCCTCCGATACAACAATATGTTCTGCCGCAGTATCTTTATGGATTACGATGCAATTAGTGGAATTGCCGGATACATCTATGATGAAGTGCCTGTTCGTGTGTACCGGATTCATATGCGTGACGTGGAGAAGCGCGCGTGTGTCGCTGTGCAGCACCGGATTCTGAACCCCGAATCCTTTACGAAGCCGCTCCGTGATTTGTGCGCGCAACTCCGGTTCGCACTCGGATGTCAGAGTCGCGACGGAAACGTTATGGGCGTGTTTGCCGATCGGCTTCCCCGTCCGGTACCCATTCAATTCAACGCTCGCAACTCCCGCTTCAAATAGTCTTGAACTTTCCAGCATCTTGCCGCTTGAGAGTGCCGACTTCGCAAGGTTTCCAATGATGTCTTTTGTTATTGATTCTTCCTGCTCAAACGAGGTTACCGCGCTGGATGTTTGCGAAGTGATTAGCGGAGTATGAATTATCGCGTGGACAGAGGAAATCGCTCGCGCCGCCGACTTGCCGGGCAACTTCGAGTATGTACGCAAAACCTTTGCGCTTGCATCTTCAAGCAGAGATAAAACACCGGCCTCTGTTTGCTCCGGAGATTTTTCATCATATGAAAGCGACGAGCGCTCCGCGCAGATGATGGACGCGGGCTCGTTATCGCGCACGAGCGCGATGCAAGCACCGGCGCTGTCGCTCGCGACATCGGCGATGGCGATTACCTTTTCCCGCTTGTGTGCAAATGGCAGGGAGAACATTACGTAGCATTATAACGCACAAAATAGTCGGTAGGACGCGGTTAGGAGTTTATTCACTGTACGACAGGCAGAACATTGAATGAAATTTTGGCATCACCCGAAACGTGGTTAATCTGTGCAGTGAGTATGGACCCCTCTGCTGAATCTTCTATTGCCAGGGGACGGATGAGGAGGGTTTGTCCAAAAAGGTTCACCGCCATATCCTTGCCCATGGGAGCTGGGGAACCATATTCGGGTTCATAACCAGTGGCTTGCTTGATTAGAAGGATTGCTCTCATTACATCCTGTCCGGTATCTTGAGTCCTATATTTTTGGAAAATGAGCTTGGCGGCATGATGTCCTTCCACTCCGATTTTAATGTAGTCCCTGGGGATATGAACCTTATGTACCTTTATGGCCTCTCCAGTTTTTGTATTTTTTAATTTTCGCACACCCAATAATCGAGTCACATTGCCGAGCCGCCCTGGTTTGTTTAGACTCATATTTCCTACACCAACACCGCCTTGATGCGCCGGATGCCCGAGGCAACGGCTTCTTCTTTTAATATCTTAAATGTGCCGCCGAGTTCTTTTGTGTTCTCTACATGCGGGCCACCGCAGAATTCTATGGAGAATGCTTTTCCGAACTGCGGATTTTCCGGCGTGGCATCCTTGGGGCCCACGGAATAGACGGAAACCATGTCGGGATATTTTGCTCCGAACTCTTGCTGCGCTCCGAGTTTCTCCGCTTCGCTTTTCGGAAGTGTTGAGCATGTGACAGGAAGTGCCTCTTGGACTTTCTCATTCACTATCCGTTCAACTTCTTTGATTTCCTCCGGCTTCATTTTCTCGCCGTGCGAGAAGTCTATGCGCAGGCGCTCGCTCGTGATATTGCTTCCCCTCTGTTTTACATGTGTTCCCAGAACTATCTGCAATGCTTTCAATAATAAGTGGTGTGCGGTGTGCAGGCGCGTCGTGGCGAGGGATGTGTCGGCGAGTCCCCCTTTGAATTTTTGTTCCGAGCCCGCCCGCGACATATCCTTGTGTTTCTCCATGAGCGCCCTGAATCCCATTTCATCAACCGACTTCCCCCGCTCTTGTGCCATTTCAAGCGTCATCTCCAGAGGAAAGCCGTAGGTGGTGAAAAGCATGAATGCCTGCTCGTCGGAAATGTTTCCGCCCGCCATTTTCTCAAACTCACGCGTTCCCTGCTCAAGCGTATGCGCGAATTGTTTTTCTTCCTGCCAAATCTCTCGCGAGATAGTTTCGTATATCTCCTCGCCGTCCAGCTTCGTGTACCACTGCTTATATTTTTCAATAACGATAATCGCACAACGGACAAGTTCGTTTTCTTTCTCCTGCCCCTGCGCGCATCCGAGAGATATTGCGTGCTGTGCGGCGCGGCGGATGAGCCGGCGCAAAACGTATCCGCGGTCGGTGTTGGAAGGTTTCACTTCGTCCGCAATCATGAACGTCGCCGCGCGTATGTGGTCGGCGATGATGCGGAAACTTTTCGTATACCTGCTGTCGTCGTATGATTTGCCGTCCGAGTAAAATTCAAGAAGCGCGATAAGCTCTTCAAACACGTCCGTTGCAAATACATCGGGATTATCATTTTTTGCCGCCGCAATCCTCTCCAATCCCCCGCCAAAATCCACGTTCTGCTTAGGCAGACGATTAAAAACCGTCTGCTTTCCGCCCGAGGCGGATCGGCCTTGGGCCGATATGTACTGCATGAAAACCGCATTGCCGATTTCCAAGAACCGTCCGCATTCGCAGTTCGGATGGCACTCCGCGCCGAATTTCTTATCGTGCGGAGTAAGGAAATCGTAAAACACCTCCGAGTCTGGTCCTCCCGGCTCGCCCTCGGGCATATTTTCCGGCAGACCTGCGCGGCTCCACCAATTTTTGCTCGCATCATAATAAAATATGCGACCATTTTGCATGCCAATCCTGTACCCGTCTGCCCCTGAACCCAGAATGACTTCCTTGGCATCAATCCCCTTCTTTTCAAAGAGCTCTTTCCACATGGCAACCGATTCAGTATCGCGCGGAATCCCATTTTTCTCGTCGCCGATGAAAGCTGTGACATACAGGCGTCGCGCGTCCAGTCCGATTTCTTGAGTTAGAAATTCAAAAAGCCACGGCAATTGTTCCTTTTTGAAATAATCGCCGAGCGACCAATTGCCGAGCATTTCAAAAAATGTCGTGTGGCGATTATCCCCCACTTCGTCTATGTCAAGCGCCCTGAAGCAAGTCTGCGAATTTACGAGCCGGTCTCCGACAGGATGTTTCTTCCCTAATAGATATGGAATGAGGGGCTGCATTCCGCTTCCGGTGAAAAGTGTCGTCGGGTCGTTTTCAGGAATGATAGGAGCCGAGGGAATAATCGCGTGCCCGCGCTTCTCAAAGAATTCCAGATACTTCGTGCGAATCTCGCTGATGTCCATATCCATAGTGGAAGATTATACACCAGGTATTAAATCCGGCATTGTTTCTATTTCTGCCGGTATGACGCTAGCTTATGCGGCCGCATAAGCTAGCGTCATATGTAAAACGCATTGCTCCAATCAAAACAAGAGCGTACTATTGGCCGAAATGAAATACAACATCCATACATTACAGAACGGACTTCGGGTCGTGCTCGTGCCGATGGCGGGCGCAAAGACCGCGACCGTGGTCGTTATGGCAGGCACGGGCTCGCGCTATGAAGACAAGAAAGAGAACGGACTCGCGCATTTTTTGGAACATATGTTTTTCAAGGGAACGAAAAAACGGCCGAGTGCGCGACTGATTAGCGAAGAACTTGATGCAATCGGCAGTGTTTACAACGCTTTTACATCAAAAGACAGGACTGCGTATTATGCGAAAGTGGGCAGTAAGTATTTGGACACTGCGCTTGATGTCATCAGCGATATCTTCCTAAACTCCACCCTGCCAGGCAAAGAAATTGCAAAGGAGCGCGGGGCCATCATTCAAGAAATTGATATGTATGAGGATATGCCGATGCGCACTATTGATAATGTTTTTGACGAGTTGATTTTTGGAGGCGAGCATCCTTTGGGCCGGACTATTCTTGGGCCGAAAGAAAATATCCGTACATTCATGCGCAAGGATTTTGCGAGTTACCTGAAGCATCACTACACGCCGGAAAATACGGTCGTATGCGTGGCGGGTGCTATATCTGCGAATAAAGTGCTTGAGGCAATCAAGCGTTCGTTCGGGCGTATCAAGAAAGGTCCTGCGCCTAAATTTGTTCCATTTGACTCCGCACAAGTGAGCCCGCGTGTGGCAATTAAAGAAAAGAAGACCGACCAGACGCAATTGATGGTCGGCGTGTCTTCGTATCCGTACACACACAAAGATGAATACGTGTTGGAAGTTCTTTCAACGATTCTCGGCGGTGGTATGTCTAGCCGTCTGTTTCTAGAAGTACGCGAGAAGCGGGGCCTCGCCTATTCCGTGCATGCGATGGTGGAGAAATATCCCGATACCGGCTACCTTGCGGTGCAGGCAGGAGTGGAACACGGGAAGCTCCAAAAGGCGGTTTCAACTATTCTTGCCGAATTCCGCAAAATAAAGAACGTGAAAGTTTCTGATGCAGAGCTCAAAAAGGCAAAGGCGCACATCAAGGGCACCCTGACACTCGCACTTGAAACGAGCGACGCAGTAGCTGCCCACGTCGCCACATCGCTCATAAGCTTAGGCAAAATCCGCACACTGGAAGAAATAATAAAAGGAATAGACAAAGTGAAAGCGGGAGATATCATGCGAGTTGCAAAGGACCTACTCCGAACCGAAGGATTGAATCTCGCGATTATTGGTCCGCATTTACATAAAGACAAGTTCTTTTCTCTACTGCACTTATAACGAAAGCGCCGACCGTTTACCGGAAGGCGCTGTCTGGTCTTGCTAGAGCATATGCTCCTTGCCCGAAACGATGTTCTGTTCGAGAGTGGGATTTGCCACGGATTGCGCAACGGTTAATACGGTTGCGCACAAACGTGACGGCAACTGTTTCAGGGGTACTTCTTGATCGCCATCCTTGAAATACACGGTGTTTCCATTTCTTCGCGTCTCAACAACAGGGTTTAGATAAGGCTGCGACTTTAAATGAAAACTACCGTTGAGACGTAGCGTGCTTCTGGACGGAAGAATCACGCTGTGTTGCAACACCTGACCCTTACTCCTTACTTCTTGCACCCAACACGGTGTTTGGCCGAACCAGGTTAAAATCATCCGCATGCCCTCTACCGCATTTATTGCAACTGAATTCATTTCCGACCTCCATATTGACGCGACATACAACATCGCCTACATCCACTGTATAACGCAAAAGGTATTTATCAAATCTTACCTTTCTTTGTATTACAACCAATCAATTGGTTTCTTGCCGTGCGCCACTAGGTACTCATTCGTTTTGCTGAAAAGTTTGGAGCCGAAGAAGCCGCTAGTGCCTGTATCTATTTGCTTATTCAAGCGAATAAGCAAATAAGGAAATCTTATGTGGCGGCGGTATCCCCACCATTCACTTGCTTTTCATGGAGGTATCTATACTATTGTGCTTACAAGTGCCTTCGGGCTCGCTCCCGCAAGGGGGCAAACAAGAACAAGGAAAGCCGTCAAAGCATGTCTTTGACGGCTTTTCTGATGCGCTCAAATGTCTTTATATTCAAATACTCTATCTTGCGCACAAGACGCTTAGTATCTATCACGCGCATTTGCGATAAGAGGACATGCGCTCCCTGCCCTTCAACTTTGCCGACAGATGGTCGCATGGCATGGCGCTTGGTAGAGGTTGTGAGAGGGATAACAAGGCAGGTCTGCGCACTTAATCCTTTCAGTATTAAGGCTGGTCTACGATATTCATCGGCAGACCCGTCTTGCTCAAAACCTACATTGATACCGAACGTGCACCACCAAATTTCCCGTTCGTGATAGAAAGGAGAATCTGCTCGCTGATTTATTTTCTTTTTGTTTTCATTCCAACCATCAAAATCTTTTGTCATTCGTGAAATTGTAACACCCTACAACCAATCAATCGGTTTCTTGCCATGAGCCACAAGATATTCATTCGTTTTGCTGAAGGGTTTGGAGCCGAAGAAGCCGCTAACTATTTGCTTATTCAAGCGAATAAGCAAATAGTCGGAAGATCCTTATTTGGCCGAGTTATCCTCATCCATCCCTTGCTTTTCACGCAGTTATCTATACTATTGTGCGTACAAGTGGCTTCGGCCTCACCCCCGAAAGGGGGAGAATAGAGAGAAAGGCCGTCAAAACAGGTTTTTGACGGCCTTTCTCAATAGTGTAAAGATTTTCTTATCAAGGAACCCAACCTTCTCCACTAAACGCCGTGTATCAATCACGCGCATTTGAGAAAGAATTGCTGACGCCTTCTCATCTTGGATACTGCCTACCGGAATGCGGAGCGGATGTTTTTGGGTAGATTTTGTCAATGGCAAGACAACGCATGTTTGCGGCCCGAACGAACGGACAATAACTACTGGCCGCAGAAATAGTCGGCCGCTTCCGTCCTGCTCGGAACCCACATTCGCGCCAAGCCTGCACCACCAGATTTCGCGCACCGTATAAAGACGCGGAATTTCCGCATGCGTTTGCTTCTTCACATTGTTCCAGCCGTCAAAATCTTTATTCATTCGCGTAATTATATCACTCCCCATGAAAATCTTTTTTGAGCGTGTTCTTGAGCTACAACCAATCAATCGGCTTCTTATTGTGGGCATCTAAATACTCATTCGTTTTGCTGAAGGGTTTGGAGCCGAAGAAGCCGTCTTGCTGTGAATGATTTTACTCTTTTCGTCTTAATTCTAGCTCCGCTTTTTGCATATCAAATTTCACGACAAAATGTTCGAAAAAACCTTTCTGGCCGACAACTCCATAGTTGAATCCGCCGGCAACATTCCTCAAGAACCCAGCCTTGATTTTGTAGGACCAACCACCGACCTCGATTTCAACATCGTGCAAATAATATGATGCGGATTGTCCCGCGATGCCTCCGACAGATTGACGTTCTCCACTCTCAACATCAATGCCGAGTATATCTCCGATGCCACCATGCAAAGATGCATATGTCCGCGCCGGAGTCTACCAACACTTCGTAACGCACGGCATTGTCTCCAGACCTTACCTTTATCGGAATGACGGGGCGGAGTATTTTTCCATAACGCTTGTAATCAAACTTCATAGCCCAGAACCAACGTACGCAGTCAGTTCCTCAGGCATGCGCGTCAAGATAGGCTCTTGGTGGCCTTTTTTTAGAGCCTTTTCATAGGTCTCCTTTGCACTGCCTCCAGATGCAACGACGGTCTTCTCGTCATCCGCTAAGGCTACCCACAAACCCCTGTATTTGCTTTGTATTTTGGTCCAGTCAATTCCCATGGAGGCCATTATATCATAAAACAGTTACAACCAATCAATCGGCTTCTTGTTGTGAGCCACAAGATATTCATTCGTTTTGCTGAAGGGTTTTGAGCCGAAGAATTTGGTAGCTGAAAAGGGCGACGGGTGCGCGGATTCAATGACGAGGTGTTTGGTGCGGTCTATATGTGCCCCTTTGGCTTTGGCATAGTTGCCCCAGAGTATAAAAACGAGATTTTCCCGTTCGTCGGAAAGTTTGCGGATGACAGCATCGGTAAATTCTTCCCATCCCTTCCCCTGATGCGAGCCGGCATTATGTGCGGCCACGGTCAAAGTGGCGTTGAGGAGAAGTACTCTCTGTTTGGCCCAACGTTCTAGGTCTCCGGTTCTGTTCTTAAGAGGCTGACCGAGGTCGCTCTCAATTTCTTTGTAGATGTTTTGTAGCGACGGCGGTAGATTCACGCCCTCGCTCACGGCGAAGCAGAGGCCATTGGCCTGTCTTGGGCCGTGGTATGGGTCTTGGCCGAGAATCACGACCTCAACCTTATCAAATTGGCAGAGCTCAAAAGCACGGAAAATATTCTTCGGCGGAGGGTACACGATTGAATGCTGATATTCGCCCTTAACGAACTCCCGCAACTTCTTGAAATAATCCTGTCCGAACTCATCTTTGAGCGCCTCTTTCCATGAGCTTTCTATCTTTACCCCGTTAGAAGCTTGGTCTTCCATAAGCAATGTTGAGTTTTGTGCCGCAATTATAACCCTCTACCTGAAATCCCGTACGCGGGCTTCTAACGGGGTTCACGCCCTCGTCCTGCTTCTCTCCCATAGTTTCCTAAATCCCCAATGTACCGTCTCCGGAAGATTTTGCGAAACTGACTTTTTTTGTTTTTATTAGCGCCTGCAATTCTTTCCCCGCGGCTTCACGATACCTGCAGTACTCACATCCTTCGGCTGGCGTGGGAACTTCATCGCCTCGCAGACATTCGGCCAGCTTAATGACAGTCGGTTCAATCCAGGAAATATCGCCTTCGTGAGGAATTATTTTGATATCAAATTCCAGTTTGCCGTCAAAAGCTTTCGCATCGCTGTTGCCATTTACATACACAAAATATGCGGTGGAAGATACTTTCTCGCCGATTCCGCGCAAGAGCCATTGGTATATTTCCACTTGGCGCTTGTAGCCCTTTTGCCAATACCCTTCTATGGTGACCTCGTCTTTTTTGCTGGTTGCCTTGTAATCAACAACGATAAGCTCGCCTTTCGGATTAACCCAAATGTCATCAACTCCGCCACGGAAAACAAGGCCTGTCGCCTTGTGGGGATATTGAATGCCTTTGCGCAGGGCGTCTCTCCATTCTTCCATTCGCGGGTCGTTTAATGGGACGGCATCTATCTTGTATTTCTTCATTAAAGGATGTGCTTCTCCTTTGGCGCGATGCAAATCAAACTCCCTCTTCATGAGCTCGTCCACCGCGTTATTCAGAGTGAACGCCGGAAATGATGGGCGCGCGATGCCAAGCCGTACATCCAGATAAAAACACCGTTCGCACTCGTGAAATAAATCTATCTTGCTGCGGCTCAATCTAAAAATTTCCGACGAAGCGGGGTCATATAAATTGCGCGTGCGTTTTGCGTAAAGGCGTGGCGGCATCGGTGCATTATACCCCACACTGCTTATGAACTGTTATCTTCGTTGTTTTTCTCTATTTCTGGTTTATGGTCGGTGAACCAGTGCTTAAATCTATTTTCCAAATACCACATGCCGGTGAATATCAAAAGCACGAGAACGGTAGAAAATATTGCGATGCCGTAGAGACCGTATCCAACGGCAATGCCGACGGCCGCGACTATCCACAATCCGGCCGCAGTTGTTATTCCATGCAGAGCTTCGGCCTTGAATATAATGAGTCCCCCACCGATGAAACCGACACCCATGACGATAGATGCCGCGACACGCATTGGGTCGAAATTTACGACCCCCAGATAAGCAATGTCAACGTAGTTGGATGTTATGACAAAGAGGCACGCGCCGAGGGCAACGAGGCCGAACGTGCGCGTGCCGGCCGCCTGCCGCGCCATAACCGCCCGTTCCGTACCGATGATGCCGCCCAATACCATCGCAAGCACGAGCTTCGCGAACATGATGATGGTCGTGTCAGCGAATTGTTCTGCGCCGGTCATGGTGTTAAAAAGTTTACAGTCAACAGTCTACAGAGAATTAATGCGTTAACTCTACGCCACTTCTGTAAACTGTCCACTGTCTGCTGTGAACTGCGACATCATATTCCGCACAGGCGCTGGGCTTCTTCCATCACCTGCGGTACGCGCCCGGGTCTCACGCCATATTCCTCCAAAAGATGCCGTGATTGCACGCTTTTGCACAAGACGATTTTGTTGTCAAGCAATTGGCGTTTCTCGCCCTCGGTAAGAGTTGTAAGGCAGGTCAGAGGATGCACTTTCGCTTCTTCTATCATAAACACGAGCCCGTGCCCGTTCGGGTAGTCCCATCCCAGGAGCGTCAGATTGGAACACTGCGCGTAGCGGATAGCGTTGCGCGTAAAGGTCGTGTTCGTGACGAGCCATCCTTCGTCCACGCGGGAAGATTCTTCCGTGGCATTTTTTAAGTCCTCATAGCGGGCATGAACATAGAGTGCGTCTTTGATGTCAGTTTTTCCGCCCGCGTCGTTATGAAATTTTGCCTCAATGCCGACGCGCCTGCCGTTTTTTTGCGCGAGGACATCAACTTCATGCGGAGCACAACGCCCATTAAGCGCGGCCCCTGTCCGGCACGTCCAGCCATGGGCGCGCAATATTTCCGCCAAGAACTGCTCAAACGGAAATCCTGAAGGCCCGAGGGCAAAAACCGCGCGCTTGATGGAATAGCGCGCCGCGACAGGCGCGCTTTCTTCCCGCCTCAAAATTTCAAACGCGTGCCGATAGATTTGTTCGGTCGTCATGCCGGGTTTCAGCTCGCGCATGACATGCGCGATTACGCGCCCGCGCATATCGCTTCCGGCTCCCGCGCGCGAAAGAGATGCATCCAATTTAGCGGGGTCAAACAGCTCCTCCTCGCCATCGGCTTTTGTGATAAGAATGCTGTTCATATTATTTCTTCTTTATCTCCGACAAAACAATGACGGAGAACGGTTTGCCGTTCAATCCTGCCCTGAATTCAACCCCCGCGCCCGGAGCTATAACAGTAGTATGGAACACGCGCGGAATACCCTCTTCATCACAGTCTCTATAGGGAACTTCCCACGTTCGGAAATCAAGATAGTATGATGCCGGATTAATTTGCTCGGCTTTGACGGAAATCTCATCGCATACTTTCGGCACTTCTATCATGCCGGAGAGGTCGTGCAAGCCAGGACTTATCAAATCACGAATTACAACAATGGACCGCCCTTTCGACTCCGCATACTGGATTTTTCCGAGTACCAAACTAATTACGAAAGAAATCGCGATTGCGATAATTGAGAACCACACAAGACGCATAAGATGTATGTTCACAGTGCGTATTGTACCGCGTGCCGGGGTTAGCGGGAAATTGATATACACATTTCTAGCGCGTTTCTCTCTAGTGTGCGATGACGCCGCCGCCCAAACACCGCGTTCCGTCATATACAACGAGCGACTGTCCCCTCGCGGCAATCTGCGGTTCGTCAAAGATGATTTTGATTTCTGTACCTGCCTTTGTAATTGTCGCACTGCATGGCTCTTCCCGATACCTTGCCTGTGTTGTCGCCTTAAACGGAAGCTCGGGGGCTTTGCCAATCCAGCGCATTGAATCTACCGGCGCTTCATTCCGTGCCGCATCCTCCCGCCGGGGAGAAACTCGTATTGTGTTCGCGGAAATATCTACCGAAACGACATAGTGCGGCTTCCCGTCTCCCGCACCCCGCTCAACTGTGAATCCATGGCGCTGTCCGATGGTATATAAAGCTGCGCCGTCATGGCTTCCTATCACGGTTCCCGCACTATCCAACACAGGACCACTCTCAAGTTTGAGATATCGCGATAAGAAATCTTTCATTGATACATCGCCGACAAAGCAGAGGCCTTGGCTGTCCGACTTTTGCGCCACAGGAAGTTGCCACTTCTGCGCGAGGGTGCGGACGTGCCTTTTTAGCAAACCGCCGACCGGGAAAATTGTCCGTGCGAGATCCCTCTGCCCAAGCGTGTAAAGAAAATATGACTGGTCTTTATTTTTGTCGCGTCCCCGTAATAATTCGAATTCCGTTTTGGATTGTTTCTGCGTAAATCTGCGTCCATTCTGCGACAATCTGCGGTCGCCGGAGGCGACACGGGCGTAGTGCCCCGTGGCAATGTAATCCGCGCCCTCACGGAGCGCATACTTCATAAAGCTCCCGAACTTTATGTGCCTGTTGCAGAGCACGTCCGGATTCGGAGTGATTCCGCTGGCATAGGAAGCAATCATTTCTTCCACAACCATCCGTCCGTAATCGGATGACAAATCAATTTCGCGGAATGGAATGTCGAGCGCGACTGCAACTCTCATGGCATCAAGCCGGTCTCTTGCCCACGTGCATTCAATGAATTCCGGTTGCCAAATTTTTATGAATACGCCGACAACGTTGAACCCTTTCTCTTTTAGAAGTGCCGCAGAAACGGCGGAATCTACGCCGCCGGATAAACCCACGAATACTGTTTTTGACATGTATGTCCCAATCTGCAAATGAATTCCAATCTACAAATAACTACGAATGGGAATTCTGATATTTGTAGCCATTCGTAGCATTCGCATCATTCGTAGATTGGTATCTTAATAGATATATATATTCTTCTTTCGCAAATGTTCCGCATACGTGGCGCTGTAGTGGGTAACGCCGCTTCTGTCTGCAAGATAATACAAGTAGTTACTCTTAGTCGGAGTTACGGCGGCCAGAAGCGAATTCAGGCTGGGGCTTCCTATCGGTCCGGGAGGAAGTCCCTTATTGCGATACGTATTGTACGGCGAATCGCTCGTCAGGTCTTTCGTGGTGAGTTGATATGTCCCTTTTCCGAGCGTATACAGAAAGGCCGCGTCTACCTGAAGCAACATTCCTTTTTTCAGGCGATTCCATAAAACGCCGGCAATCATTCTTCTGTCCCCTAATGTACGCGCTTCTCGCTCCAATAGAGACGCCATGGTGACGACATCGTTCAGAGGCCTGCCGAACGCTTTGATTTGAGCATCAATGCCGGATGTACGCGAGTCAAAATTCTGGCGCATCGTGCGAAGAACAAGATCCTCTGTCGCGTTCGGAAGAAAGTAGTATGTGTCGGGGAATAGATATCCTTCCATCGGTTGCGCTTGCAAGAGGAATTTCTCGCTGTCAAAACGCAGAAGCTGGTTCCCCAAAATGAGCGCCATTTCTTTTGTCGTCGCGCCCTCCGGAATACGGATACGCATCGGCTCCAGTCCATACGCACCGATAATTATGGCGCGGGCGATGCTGAAGAGGTCGCGCGGTTCTTTAAAGAGGTAATCTCCGGCGTGAACATCCTTCTCATGTCCCATGAGTACGACAAGGTATCGCAGGGCAATGCCACTCCGCACCACGCCGTCTTTTTCCAAAACGATGCCGACATCTTTGACGGATGCTCCCTCCTCTATCGTGACGAGCGCGCCCAGTGGAAAATTATCGGGAGGACGCACTACATACAGATATAAGAAAGTCACTATGAAGCCCCCGACCACAAGCGCGATTATGGTCCTGCGATTTGCGTGTTCCCGCCACCGGAGCGACAGTTTTTGCAAAGCGCGTTCATACGCGGTGAATGCGCGTTCAATGAATTGTTCAATGGGAGTCATAGGAGTAGTGATTAGCCATTATGGTGTAGTCACTAGCATAATACAGTTTGCATAATCACTATACCCTAAACCCTAGTGGCTAGTTCCTACTACTGCGGAAGATTCGGAGGAGGCGCGGCCTTTTTGGATGAAATACGGACAAGTCCGGGAACCTGGATGGAACTGCTTGGCGGATGGAATATGGTCGCAATCATTTCCGTCGTCATTATATTTGAAGGAAAATCCCACGGGCTGTAAAAGCCGGACCTCCTCCTGTAGGCATCTATAAAACGCCTCGTAAGTATATCCCATCGTATGTCGTGCAAATCCTGCCACGGATAGTCCATCGGATTGTGGAACCAGCGGGGACGAATTTGCGTCATGTACTGCGGATTAGCAAATGGACGCCATATCCAGCGCAGGTTCCAGAACACTTTACCGAAGTCTTTGTGCGGGGATATGAATATGCCGCGCGCCACGACTTCAAACGGATGCTTCCCCAGATTTCTTTGCATTGTTTCCAACTGGTGCTCTTGTGTCCATGTGGGCCGTGGACGTGCCACTCTAATTTCCGCTTCAGTAAGGTGTATATTTTCGCCGAATTTTGCCGATTCCGCGCGAAGTCTTTGCACCTCATTCTCAACTTTGCTCTGCCATTCGTTGTCTTTGCGAACGAGTTTGCCTCTCATGTATGCCGCGGTTATTAATATCTGAATCCATACTTGTTGTTCCGGCTTCATGCTGCCCATAAACTCCAGAACTGCACCCAAGGGGTCAATTTTGAACTCTTCTTTCGGATCTTTGTCCAGCTCCAGGTCAATGTACGTTTTGAACGCGTAGGCGTCTATGTAGCGCTTATGCGGATTATACGGCTCCAGTCTCCAGCCCGAGCCGTAGCATGTCTGCTCATCCGGGTTATACACGAACTTCTGTGAATAATCTTCCACTTCATGCAGTTCAATCTCCGGATACTGTGAATACAAATTGGCCTCAACGCCGCTCTGGTATTCCTTAAAAACCCATATGTAAAAATGAATCTCACCACCGAACGAAGTCATTTCCAACGAATACCACGGGCGCACCTGTCCCATAAAAACACGCATAAAAAACGTAGTCTCGCTCGAAGCCATCCAGAAATTCGTAAGCGCCGTTTCCATTGCGCGCGGGGATTTTGTTATCTCCCGCGGTATCTTCATTTCCAACAGTACTGCCTTGGTGCGGAATATAAAATTTGCTCTCGCATACCATATCCAAATTTCATAGAATCCTATGAGCATGGCGATAGGCAGCCACACTGGGGCGGTTCCGACCAGCCAGCCGAATGCGAATAAGGTGAGATTGGGAATCTGAAGCGAAAGAATACTCAAGAGTCCGAAGAAAAGTACCGTGTGGACGAGGAAACGGGAAATGCCCCAGGCAAAAATCCATTCGTTCCATTCAAACCAGTCAAACCCCTTCAGGAGTGACCAAAATTTCTGCCAATCATTTTTGGGACCCGGCATACAATAGCGAATTATACCATCGTCCGTCGGAGACAGACGGCAATATACACATATCATCGTAGCCGATGCGGCCGCATCGGCTACGATGATATCCAGGCAGGCGAGTATTCCGTTCTTTACTTAACAAGCGAATGCCGGCCGTCTGGCAGGCGCACAAAGATACTATTTTGAAGATTTGCGGATATTGTTGCATCTTTGACATACCGTTCGCGCCTGACCCTGTCAATGATTTCTTCTCGCGTCAGCGCCCCCTCACGTTCCAATATTAACTTGATGACATCGCGGACGACGCCCGGCTGGTACCCCCATTCTTTGAGCGCATATAACCCGCGACCAACCAGGACAAAACGGTTGTCTTTTATTAGCTCATTGTGAGTTGTTGCCGGATTAGCATCGCGACTGAAAAGATTCTTAATACTCTTCGCGACTTCCGTGAAGTGCATGGGCGAACCGTGGCGCCGGAGCGTCAGATATGCAAAATCGCGCGTATTCTTGATTCGTACATGAGGAGAATCCGCTCTTCCCCATTCGCCAAGCGGATTGCGTCCGATGCGCTTTGATATCACGAGCCATCGCGTAAGCACATCGGTGGGACGATTCTTTATCCCCTCCTGCCTAAGAGCTTTTGCGAAAATCTGCATAAATTCCTCCTCCGGCGTCAGACGGTCGGCGTCAATTGATTCAGCCAAATTCATAAGTGCCCGCTCTACCTGGTCTGCAAGCTGTTCGTCGGTGTGCCATCGCGCATGGAAATCATTGCTCTCGCGCCGGTCGGTGAACTGGTGCCCGACCGTGAGGATAAAGACAACGTGGTTGCGGTCTTTTTCGCCCGCTATTTCAGAGAGTATCGTTTCGTTTGAAAGCAGCGCGCCGAGAGAATGAAGCGCGGACTTCAGGTCATTGAGTTCCGCAGAGTGCTCGGCGTATTTTGAAGATTCCCGCACCAAAGACACGCCATGATTCTCAATCTGGCGGATGCGTTCGCGGGTGATACCGTACTCCTTGCCGATGGAATCCAGCGTCCGTGATATTCCTTTCGGGCCAAGACCGAATCGCTCAACGAGAACGTGGCGAGAGCGCTCCGGAAGTTCGGACAAAAGGTCTTTTGATACTGCACGCGGCGAAAATGGGATCATACTATAATGGCGATATAATTAGGTTTATTTGACTATCATTATTATTGTGTTTTGCTCACATCAGGACAATAACAGGACAATACCACAACGTCAACCGCGGCGCAAGTTTTCCCCATGTAAGACACAGAAGTGTCTTCCGCAGTAGAAACTCCACGGATGTGCATTGTGATAGAATCGCCCGATGACAACAAGCGCACTCCGGGTTCCCCCGCAAGACGTAGAGACAGAACGCGCGCTTTTGGGAGCGCTCATGCTGAATCAAAACGCGATGTATGAGGTCGCGGATATTGTCACGGCGGATTCATTTTACGCAGGGAAACATCGTATAATCTTTGAAGCGATGATGTCGCTCTATGTAAAGGGCGAGCCCATTGATGTGGTCACGGTCTCCGGAAAACTCAAAGAACGAAAACAACTTGTTGATATCGGCGGCGCCGGCTATCTCTCGGAACTGACAGGAGCGGCGGCAAGTCCCGGCAGTGCCCAGCATTATGCCCACGTCGTGCAGTCAAAATTTATTCTTCGCTCGCTCATTAATGCCGCCGCGACCATAGGAGAGCTGGGGTTTCAGGAGGACCGCGAAATAGAAGAAATTCTGGACGAAGCGCAGGCCGCCGTATTCCAAGTTGTCAACTCCCCGATGCTCCAATCGTTCACGGCTCTCAAAGACGAGCTTTCGGAAGCGTGGGAGCGGCTTGAACATCTTCAAAAACACGGGGGCACAATACGCGGAGTTCCTTCGGGTTTTCCACAGCTGGATAATATTCTTGCCGGGTTCCAAAAATCGGACCTTATCATTCTCGCCGCGAGACCCTCCATGGGAAAAACCGCGCTGGCTCTGGACATCGCGCGCCAGACAGCAACTAAGCATGGGACTGCGGTTGGGATATTCTCCCTGGAAATGAGCTCTCAACAACTCGTGGACAGAATGCTCGCCGCACAGGCAGGTGTGGATGCGTGGCGTTTGCGCACGGGAAAGATTTCTAAAGATTCCGAGTATGAACGCCTCCAAGCCGGGTTAAGCGTGCTTTCAGAGGCACCAATTTACATAGACGATAGACCGAGCAGTACAGTTCTCTCAATGCGCTCGGTTGCACGCCGGCTCAAAATGGAAAAAGCCCTCGGACTCGTGATTATTGATTATTTGCAGCTTATAACTCCCCTCTATTCGCGCGGGGGTGATTCCATGGTCCAGCAAATCACGGAGATTTCCCGCTCTCTCAAAGCAATGGCGCGAGAACTGAATGTTCCCGTTATCGCGCTTTCACAGCTTTCCCGCGCCGTTGAAAGCCGCCGCGGAAAGCCGCGCCTCTCCGACCTTCGCGATTCCGGAGCGTTGGAACAGGATGCCGACGTAGTCATGTTCATACACCGCGACGACAAGATGAATGAAAATTCTGATAGGCCGGGCATTGCGGAAATCATGATAGAGAAACACCGCAACGGACCCGTGGGAAAAATCGACCTTCGTTTTGACGAGCAGAAGACCACATTCCTTTCAATAGATAAGAGCGACTTTGGAGACTTCGCGACCGAAGCAAAAGTGGGCGAAGACGAATCGCCGTTCTAGAGGTTCTAAGTGCCAATCTGCAAATGGATTCCAATCTACAAATATCTACGAATGTAAAATAAACCCCATTTGTAGTTATTCGTAGTATTCGTATCATTTGTAGATTGGAACAACATATGGATTCAATTGAGAAATTAAGCGCGCTCTTCGAGAAATTTCCCGGCATCGGTCCGCGGCAGGCCGGCAGGTTCGTGCAATTTCTTTTGCGCTTGTCGCAAGGTTCACGCAACGAACTGGCGCGTGCCATAGAAGGTTTGGGCTCCTCCGTACATCAATGTACGGAATGTATGCGGCATCATTCCGGGAAACGCGGAACGTGTTCTATGTGCGAGAATCCGGGACGTGACAGCAAATTGCTTGCGGTTGTGGCCAGCGACACCGACTTGCTCGCAATGGAGCGGAGCGGAACATACCGCGGGAAATATTTTGTACTTGGGGGGACTGTTTCCCTTGCGTCGGAAAAGATGGGCGGATTGCGCCTGCGCGAGCTCATTGCGCATATTCCGAAGCTCGTGAAAAGCGGACTGAAAGAAATTATTCTCGCGTTTCCCGCTAACCCCGAAGGTGATGCAACTTCCATTCGTCTGAAGGAGGAATTGGCCGCTCTCGCCAAGGAGAATTCGCTTGCCGTGACATCGCTTGGGAGAGGTCTTTCAACTGGCAGTGAAATTGAATACGCCGACCCCGACACAATAAAAAGCGCCCTTGATTCCCGCAGATAAGATGCAGTGAGGCGACGCCTCACTGCATGGGAATAAGGAAACCGCCCTATGGCAGGGCGGTGATTCTTACTTTTGTGAATGGTTGTCTGTGACCTCGTTTCTTGAAATATCGGCTTTTCTGGCGATATTTTATGACCGTGACCGTCTTGTTTCTACCCTCTGCGACGTGCTCTGCGGAAACCACTGCGCCTGAAATGTACGGAGCGCCAATCTTAGTTTCTTTCCCGTCGTCAATAAGCAAAACTTTATCAAAGGATATTTTTCCCACTGTCGCAGGCAGTTTTTCAACATTCAAAACAGTATCTTGTGTTACCAAGTACTGCTTCCCGCCTGTCTCAATAATCGCTATCTTTGCCATGGAGCCGACACTATAACCCGACTATTCATCCAATGCAATAGTGGGCTTATCAATTAACGGTGAGTCCAACTCGGCCGTGGTGCCGGTTATGCGAAAAACATCCTTGTCTACCTTGCCGAGCTCTTTAGAGCCGGCGTTATAATGATTTACTGTTGTTGAAAGCGAAGAGCCGATTTTCTTGTAGAAATCCTGATACGCATTCAGGTGCCGGCCGAGTGCCTCTACATTCTTCGCGATATCTTTCGCCGTTTCTTCTATCTTGAACGCCTTAAAACCGTAGAGCACCGATTGCAAGTAGGCGGCGAATGTCGTGGGAGATACTATAATGACCTTCTTTTCGTTGTAGGCATAGTCAATCAGATTGCGCGTGTTGACCTTTACCGAGCCAACTTCGTTGATGAGCAAATCGTAATAAATCCCCTCGGCCGGAATATACATAAACGCAAACGGCAAAGTGCCGTCCTTCGGGCGCACATACTTCGCCGTTTCATCAATGCGCAACTTCAGATCATTCTTGAAATCTTTTTCCAATTCCGCTTTCCGTGCCTCGTCGTTTTCGTTTACCACGCGGTTGTAGTTATCAAGCGAGAATTTCGCGTCAATGGGAATCATTCCGTCTTTAGTGATGATGACGGCGTCTACCGTTTCCCCTCCGGGGAAAGCATACTGTGTTTTGAATGTGCCAGGCGGAAGAATATTCTCCAACACAAGCTCAAGTGAGCGCTCGCCCAGATTCCCCCGCTGTTTCTGGTGCTTCAAGACCTTCTCCAGATTCGCCAACTGTTCGGCGATTGTCATAAAGCGTAGCGTGGACTCATTCGTTTTCGTTTGCTCGCGGGCAACTTCTGTAAGCTGGCGCGTCACGAGATCTGTCAGTCTTTGAGATTCACCGAACTGCGCTTTCATGGATTCCGACATCGTCCGAGCACCCTCGCCGAGCTTGGCGTCCATAGTGCGCGTAAGCTCCTGCAATTGATTCTGCAAAAGCACCAAACCCTGCGTATCCTCCTTCTTATTTTGTCCGCGCCAATAAATAAAAGCGAGGAGCGCTAGAATTGCAACGAGAAGAATCAAGATTACATACTCCATGTCCATGTTTCCAGATTATACCACGCTACCCAAGAAGCTCTTTTGCTTCAGAATTTCTACGGGACTCTCTGCGCTTGTGCGAATGTAGGCATTACCTGTTCCCTGTCAGGAAACGACTAGACAAAAAAATGTCCACTATCCACACCGACCGTGTATAATAGCGGACATGGGAATTCTTGAGGCGGAAGCACGGCGGGAGCGGAGAAAGGGATATATTCAAGATGCAGTACTCGCGACAGTGGCATTGACCGGTATTTGCGCATGGATAATGGTAGCGCCAAACACACTGCAACTTTTGCGTTTTGTGAAAAGTGCACGCAGATTTAACTATCAAGCAAAAACCGCCATTGGACGGTTGGCACAAAAAGGGCTTATCCGATTTACAATCAGGAGAAACGTGAAGTGTGTGGAGATCACCGAGAAAGGACAGCAGGTATTTGCCCTCGAGAAGGAAAAAGCGGCACTGCAGGAACGCAGTAAAAAACGGTGGGACAAGCGCTATCGCATGATTATATTTGATATCCCCGAACGGCGAAGAATAGTTCGAGACCAACTGCGCCGCATAATGCGCGAATGCGGCTTTCTGCGCATTCAAGACAGCGTATGGGTTTCCCCATATGACTGCGAGGAGCTAATCATCCTAATCAAGGCTGACCTACATATTGGAAAAGATGTACTTTATACAATTGTGGAGAAGATTGAGAACGACAAATGGATTAAGAAATATTTTAATTTATAAATCATTATTACGCATGTTATCTGATGTCCGCTATTGTATCCGACCGTGGCGGATAGTGGACATTTGACAGATGGTTTGTGGTTCGGTTAATCGTGTTCATGCACATTTGTTCGCTTCCATACTAAATGTGGAGTGTATTGCGAGACGAGGTTAAATATATCTGGTACAATCCGGGAATGTTAAGTGAGGAGATTAGGAAAGAATTGACTGATGCGATGAGGGCAAAAGATTCTCTAAAAATGAATACCCTGCGCGGGCTTCTTTCAGGCTTTACAAATGAGCTTGTGGCCAAGGGAATAAAACCGCAGGAGCAAATTTCTGATGCCGATGCTCTCGCCGTTATCAAACGGGCCGTGAAGCAGAGGAAAGATTCCATAGAACAGTTCAGAAAGGGCAGCCGCGAAGATTTGGCGCAGAAAGAAGAAGCGGAATTGAAGATACTGGAAACCTATATGCCGGCGCAAATGTCGCGCGAGCAGATTGAGGTCGTTGCGCGTCAGGTCAAAGAAAAACTCGGCATCACCGATAAATCCAAAATGGGACAATTTGTCGGCGCGGTTATGAAGGAACTAAGGGGACAAGCTGACGGCGCAGAAGT